>DASYRR010000229.1:0-25261 GCA_036004125.1 Pyrinomonadaceae bacterium
AAAGAGATCACGCAACGAATTGAAATCAAACAACTCTTCCACTAACTGGCAGTAATCTGTCAGCGCATCAATTACCACAACTTCAGTTGCACCGATCTTCGTTGAACCCTCGCGATCGATGTCGAAGTCCTGGCTATCGAACGTGAAGTACTCAGTGATTTTCAACGTCTGCTGATAGATCGCTTCGGTTACGGATTCGGGAGCCGGCCCGCCGTTGTGAACGTTGTACTTGATACCAAAGTCTTCATTGATGCCGCCGGGGTTGTGACTTGCTGAGAGCACCAAACCTCCGAGTGCGCTTCGACGTCTGATCACGGCAGACACGGCGGGCGTCGAAAGGAAACCTTCGCGGCCTACAAGCAGTCGGCCAAATCCGTTAGCCACAGCGATCCGAATTATTATCTGGGTTGCTTCGCGGTTGTAGTATCTCCCATCGCCGCCGACAACAAGCGTGTGTTGCGAAAGATCTCCCGAGGTCTCGCGAACAACGTTGAAGACCGACTGAACAAAGTTTGCGATGTAGTTGGGTTGCATGAAGACGCGTGTCTTCTTACGCAACCCGGAGGTGCCCGGGCGTTGATCCGCGAAGGGTTTAGTCTGGACTCGCTTGATTTGAGTTCCTGATTCAGGTTTCATCCATTTGAATTTTATAGGCTGGAAGGAAAATGGAAAAGTTGCCTATAGCATTGATGCGAGAAACCGAGGCACCTATCAAACCGCAGTTGGATGAGGTCAGCCCGAACACCTCCTTGGAGTGCGGGAACTTGTTACCGCTTTGGTACAGCGAATCATCGAACATCGGATCCATAAATGCCGAGTTTCGCTGTACCAAAGCGGTGACAAGTCCCCGCACTCCAAGGAGGCGCCCCTTGACCTCATCCAAGGTGAGGCTCTATGGATTCTCACTTGCAGACTTCACAACCACTGCCGGAATATTTTGATCCTTCACCAATTGATTAAACGCCGGCACATCGGTCTTCATGATCTGGGTCAGACGCTGCAGCTGCAGATCAATTTGCCCAACGACTTCATCGTAAACTGCGTACGACTGAGCTGTGGGTGCAGCCTCTGCGCTGCCAACCACTCCTCCAATCGCCGCCAGCTTATTGTTGAGACGAATCGGGAAGTTCAGAGGATCCTGATTGCTCTGGTTCTTCGTTTGATACAGCGCCTCTTCAATCGTTGTCAGACTCTTGTTCAGCGTTGTGCCCGCATCGTTGATGACCTTGAACCCCGGTTGACCGCTGACGCGCTTGATCAAGTCTTCAACTTGTTTACGCACGTCACGGATCTGGATGATCGCATTGTTTGTTTCCGTAAGTTTGTCGCGAATTTTCAATCCCAACTCGACTTGCTTGGCATAATCTGCTGGTGTGGTGGCCAGTCGCGGATCCGCTTTCACTTCGAAATTCTGGGTGAGTGTCTTGCCTTCTACTGTTAGCTTCACCTGATAGACGCCTGGCGAAATCTTTGGCCCACGCGTTTCTCCAGCCCACAAAATCATTCCCGGAAAACGCACCGCGTCCGAGTATCGAGTGTCCCAAACAAAGCGATTCAAACCCACATCAGTTGTGACGGTGGGCGCCCCACCTCCACCAAAACCACCTTCGTCTGCAGGTTGTGCAGCAGGTGCCTGCCCGGGAGTAGCAGCGCCAGGTCGGGCGACACGTCCGGTAAACTTTCGCATCGACTTGCCGGTTGAATCGAGAAATTCAAGTTGAACATCTGCGGTTGGTTTCGATTTCAACGAGTAGTACACAACGACGCCAGTCGCTGGATTTCTACCAACCGTCGCAGTCGGCCCCAGCGGAGCACCACCGCCGCCGGGCATTCGATAACTCTCTTTTGGTTTGAACAGTTGCGTTTCATTAGCAGCGCTCAGTCCTCCAGCGCCCATCATTTGATGGATCAAGGGCAGGTCATCGAAGATCCAAAACGATCTGCCCTGGGTTGCCGCAACCAATTCCTTCTCGCGTTTATGAATAGCCAGATCCGTGATGGGTGTGACGGGCAAATTGAATTGCATTGGTTGCCAATGATCTCCGTTGTCAAATGAGATGTAGATGCCCGTTTCGGTTCCGGCGTAAAGCAGACCACGCTTATTTGGATCTTCACGAATCACGCGGGTAAAGGTTGTTTCAGGGATTCCGTTCACAATCTTTTTCCAGGTCTTGCCATAGTCGCTGGTCCGATAGAGATATGGTTTATTGTCGTCATACTTGTACATCGTT
Organism: Pyrinomonadaceae bacterium; assembly: GCA_036004125.1. GTDB lineage: Bacteria > Acidobacteriota > Blastocatellia > Pyrinomonadales > Pyrinomonadaceae > PSRF01. Next base: position 2,232 of record DASYRR010000229.1, read on the forward strand.
GCGGCAACATAAGCCGTTGCGGGATCACTCGGCGACGCCTCAAGCGAATTGATTTGGATCCACTCGGGCATCATGTTGCCCGGAGGTGTTACGTTCGCCCAGTTCTTGCCACCATCTCGACTGAGCTGAACCAGTCCGTCGTCGGTTCCTATCCAAATGGTCCCGGCCTGGAGTGGCGACTCCATGACCGTAAAGATCGTGTCGTAATACTCAACACTCGTGTTGTCTTTGGTAATCGGCCCGCCTGAGGGACCTTGTTTGCTTTTGTCGTTGCGCGTTAAGTCGGGACTGATAATTTCCCAGCTCTGTCCTTCGTTCGTCGACTTGAAGAGAACGTTGCCTCCCAGATAAAGGATATTTGGATCATGAGGCGAGAAGACTAGCGGGAAGTTCCATTGAAAGCGGTACTTCAATACGTCGGCTCCCGCACCCATCGGATTATTGGGATAGGGATTGATGTTGCGTTGTTGCCCGGTTCGATGGTCGTAGCGAGTCGTTAATCCCCCGTAGGAACCAGCGAATACTATTTCTGAGTCTTTCGGTGATGGAGCAATCCATCCCGACTCGCCACCGCCAACGTCATACCAGTCACTTGTAGTGATGCCTCCTTCTGTGGTGCGACTGGCAATCTTCACCGTTGAGTTGTCCTGCTGAGCTCCGTAGACGTGATATGGAAAATCGTTATCAAGCGCAACGCGGTAAAACTGTGCGGTAGGCTGGTCCTGTTCCGTCCAGCTGCGACCACCGTTGAATGAAACATTTGAACCACCGTCGTTGCTTTCGATCATTCTGTTGGGATCGTCAGGAGCAATCCAAAGATCATGATTGTCGCCATGAGGAACCTGAATACCTGAAAAGGTGCGACCTCCGTCATTAGATCTGTAAAAGCCTGTATTCAGGACGTAGACAGTGTCAGCGCTCTTCGGATCCGCATAGATTCGTGTGTAGTACCAGGCGCGTTGGCGCAGGCGACGTTCTTCATTTACTTTCGACCACGTGCGACCTGCGTTCTCGGATCGAAACACACCACCGTCTTCAGCTTCGACGATCGCCCACACACGATCCGGATTCGCAGGGGAAACCGTGATGCCACTTATGCCCACTGTCCCTTTCGGTAAACCTGGGTTGCGGGTGATATCAGTCCAGGTGTCACCGCCGTCGGTCGACTTAAAAATGCCACCTGCCGGACCGCCGCTCTCGAGCGTCCAGGGCTTTCTGTACACTTCCCAAAGCCCGGCATAGAGGACGCTCGGATTCGTCGGGTCCATGCTCAGGTCACACGCTCCAGCCTTGTCGCCTCGATAAAGCACGCGTTCCCACGTTTTCCCACCGTCCTTTGAACGAAAGACCCCGCGTTGTTCATTGGGTCCCCAAACATGGCCTTGCGCTGCGACGTAAACAATCTCCGGATTCTTCGGATGAACGCGAATCCGCGATATCGTTCGCGAGTCTTCGAGTCCAATTCTTTTCCACGTTTTGCCGGCGTCAGTTGATTTGTAGACCCCATCTCCGTGAGACGTGTTGCCGCGGATGGCCGATTCACCCATACCGACGTAAACCGTGTTTGGATCCGAATCCGAAAGTGCGATTGCGCCAACTGAGCCAGTACCAAACACCGAGCCGTCCGACACCACCTCCCAGTTGATCCCGCCATCAGTTGTCTTCCACACACCGCCTCCGGTTGCCCCGTAATAAAAGACCATTGGTTGCGAGGCAACACCTGCCACAGCGTCGGCTCGTCCACCGCGATAAGGACCAATGCTCCGCCATTGCAGAGCCTTGAGTGGATCAGGCGACGCTTGATTCTGTGGTCGTTGCGCGAGAATTGAAGTTGCAGAGAGAAGGATGAATGTTAGGAGTACGGTGGTCTTACGAGACACGATAGTCGAAGTAAACATGCGGTGGGCTCCTTTAGTCTCGGTACTTGAGCACACGTTAAATGCTCGTGGCTGCAAAATGGTATTTGAATCGACAACTTGAAAGAAAGATTTACGTTTCCGCACGCAGCGGTCGACTCATCAACTCCGTGACCGCTTCGCGCGCCGACTTTCCACGATAGAGCACAGCTTCCACCTCATTCGTGATCGGCATTTCGATACCTGCTTTGTCAGCTAGTCGTTTTACCGCTCGACTAGTCTTGATTCCTTCAGCAACCTCGTTCATGCCTGCTGTAATTTCGTCTAACTGCCGACCCTTTCCCAGCTGTTCACCGACGAAGCGATTACGCGAGAGAGTGCCTGTGCAAGTCAACACGAGATCCCCCAGACCTGCGAGTCCTCTCAAAGTTTCGATCTGTCCGCCTTCGGCTAGCGTTAGGCGAGTGATCTCAGCCAGCCCGCGCGTGATCAAAGCTGCAACACTGTTGGACCCGAAGCCGAGTCCCGAGGTCATTCCGGCGGCTATCGCCATTACGTTTTTCACCGATCCGCCCAACTCAGTACCTACGACATCTCTGTTGGTGTAGATGCGAAGATTACTGAAACTCAACTCAGCTTGAATCGTTTTCGCCGACTGTTCACTACGGCTGGCCGCAACAATCGCCGTTGGATGGTTCTCAACAACTTCTTTGGCGAAGGAAGGTCCCGAGAGGCAAACAAAACGCTCGGCGAATGCTTCACCAAGAACGTCCGCAACTACTTCTGAAATGCGTAGACCAGAATCGATCTCAATCCCTTTGGCAACACTAACGACAATTGACGCTTCTTCCAAGCCGGGCCTTATGGCACCAAGCAACTCTCTGACAGCGTGCGAAGGTGCAGCAAGCAAGACAAGACTGGCGTTGTTCACGGACGATACCTGATCGCTAGTTGCTGAGACACTTTCGGGGATTTGTGCTGACGAAAGGTAACGTGGGTTGACGTGCAACGTGTTGATAGCACTCACCACCTCAGCGTTGCGAGACCAAAGAGTAACTTTGTGTCCCGCACGAGCTGCGATGATGGCCAATGCAGTCCCCCAACTCCCGGCACCGATGATGGTGATCTGACTCATTAATCTTCTAAAACTTGTTTTCGGTTTTGCTCATTAGGCGACCAATGTTTGCTCGATGGGCATAGACGATTAGAGTCGCGCCGACTAGCGTACTTACGATTATCGGCAACTTATTAGGCCCTCGCCGAAGCAGACTCTGCAGCCAAACAAAGACCGGTACGGACACAGCTCCAATCATCGATGCCAGAGAGACGTAACGAGTTAACCAAACGATGATGATGAAGAGCACTCCTGCGCACAGAACTGCCAATGGCGACAATGCAGCAAACACCCCTACGCCCGTCGCAACTCCTTTGCCACCGCGAAAGCCTAACCAAATTGGAAAAATATGACCAAGCATCGCTACGATTCCGGCCATCCCAATCCACCATGCTGCATTGTCGACGCCGCTCAAGATTATCTGCGCGAGGATTACGGCTGCGGTGCCTTTTAGTGCATCCAGGATCAGCGTCAGCACACCTGCAGCCTTTCCGGCACGTCGCGAAACATTGGTTGCACCGGTGCCGCCTGACCCACTTTGACGAACGTCGGCACCAGTTTTTGCGTTTACGATGAGGTAGCCAAACGGTATCGACCCCAGGAAGTAACTCACCAAAATGGAAACGAGCATCCGCAATGTTAGTTGCTCCCGCTGGCTGGTGGGCTTTCAGTTGAAGAGAACTTCTTCACTTCGTTAGGAGTGAAATGTTTATAGAAGCGAACCCCATTTACCTCCGGCGCTTTGGCGATGTTTTGTTTAAGCGGTCGACTGCTATAAACATCTCGCTCCTATCGGAGTGAAACACGCAGAGGAAACTGTAAGAACTCTCATTCTCCGCTTCTAAATCAGCCGTCTTCTCAACAAATCCAGCGCGGCTTGCGATGCACGCCACCGAATCAGCTGCCTATCGCCAGGAAGCTTTAACTTTCGATGTTCAGTCCCAACTTCAGATGCAAGCGCAATAAAGACTGTACCGACTGGTTTCTCCTCAGTGCCGCCGCTGGGCCCAGCTACCCCGGTTATTGAAAGTCCAAAATCAGTTTCCGCCCTGCTGCGAATGCCTTCAGCCATCGCTTCAGCAACAGGAGCGCTTACGGCTCCATGTTCCAGTAGCAAGATCGGCTCAACGCCGAGCACGCGCGTCTTAGCTTCATTTGCGTACGTCACGACGCCTTCGATGAAGTACTTCGAGGAGCCGGGAACCTCGGTCAATCGCTGTGCGAGTAACCCACCTGTGCAGCTCTCGGCGACAGACAACGTGTAACCCCCAACCGCCAATTTCAGGCCCACAACCTCTTCCATCTTTTCACCGGCAAACGCAAAGATCGAATTTCCAAGTCGTTCTTCGATTTGCAAAACGACCCGATCGAGCAATGCGTTGGCCTCCACTTCGGTACGGCCGCGCGCCGTCAGGTGAACTTCAATCTCGCTTTGGTTGAATAGAATCGTTGTTTGTGGGTTGTCGTATTGCGTGTAAACGGGAGCAATCTTTTCGTCGACTGCCGATTCACCTAAACCCGCTACGCGAAGCATTCGACGAACCACACGGATGTTGCCGGCACGTCCTTCGAGTCTGGAAGCGACATGATTCTCAAACATCGGTTGCATCTCGCGCGGCGGACCCGGCAACAACACGATTGCCGTGCCCGCGTGATCCATAAACATCCCGGGCGCAGTGCCGTTGGGGTTAGGCAACACCTCAGCATCTTCAATCACCATCGCCTGCCGCGAATTTCGCTCCGGCATCGCAACACCGAAGCCCTGAAACCTCTGTTTGATTTCAGCTAACACGTTCTCGTCAAGCAGAAGTCGGCGCCCCAGTGCACGCGCCGTAATTTTTCGCGTGATGTCATCTTCAGTCGGACCAAGCCCGCCGGTCGTGATCACGACTTTTGAACGTCGCGTCGCATCTCTGATTGCTTCCTCAAGACGTGCATCGTCGTCACCAACGATGGTCTTAAGTTTGACCTCGATGCCGAGACGGTTGAGTTTTTCTGTGAGCCAGAGACTATTGGTATCACTTCGATCAGGAGCTAACAACTCCGAACCGATAGCGATAATTTCGGCTGTTAAGGTTTCAAACAAGCGCGATTCAACTTAACCCGGAATTTAGTTGGCAGGTGTTTGCTCGTCGGAATAGATGTCGTTCAGTACTTCTTGTATTGGGGGTCGCGCGCCAGTTGCTGGCGTTGTTAAACCGTTAACCGAGCAAGTTTGACTTGCAGCAACCGCGTGACTGAACTGCTGTGGTGCCTGTTCGACCCCGGCTCGGGACTCCATTTTCAGTGACTTCCGGCTTTCAGTGAGCAATGTGAACGCTTGTTTTCTTCGCATTCGCTCCAGTGATCGAATCGCGCCCAGCGTCTGTGGCGCCAGAGACGGGTCAGCCTCAATTCGTCGCAGCAAGGTTACGTAGCGTCGCAGTTGCGCTGAAGGTACAGACCGATTGCGTTCATCGAAGTCTTCGTTTTCGACGACGCGGGAAAGATACTCGGCAGTTGCGCCGTAGTTGCCAATCAGGTGATGCAATGCGCCCAGTGCGAACAGGTGAAGCGGAGGCGGATCCGCCATCCCTTCAAAAACAAGTTCACCCTCCTCGATTACTTCGGCGACCTCGAAGCCATACCAACGACGATCTTCATCTCGGAGAATTGCATCGGCCGCGATGTAAAACTCGAACATTCTCTCCACATCCCGATTTTGCGATCGACGGGTAACCAGAAACACAACAAGAACGACTCCACTGATGAACATCATAACCACCGGAGCCACCCCGGCTCCGTAAAGCATCGTCACAATCACAACAACTGCAATGGCTTTTTGAGCGAATCTCTTGTTGGCTGAAGTCATGCCTCTTACCTTACTGCTTCCCAAGGTGCGAAATTACTGCATCACCAGCTTGCTGCGTAGAAAGATCACCGCCTAAATCTGTTGTCGTCTCGTTAGCTGAGACGGCATCACGAACCGCAACTTCAATTACATCACTCTCTGTCTGAAAACCGAGATATTCTAACATCATCGCCGAAGTCAGAATAGCGCCGATCGGATTGGCGATTCCTTTTCCGGTCAACGGTGGCGCACTGCCATGAACTGGTTCGAAAAGGGAAACTTTTCCAGGATGAATATTACCGGAAGCTGCAAGACCAAGCCCGCCTTGAATCGCAGCTCCAAGGTCGGTCAGAATATCGCCAAACAGGTTGTTGCTGACGATAACATCGTACTGCGATGGGTCGAGCACCATGAACATCGCCATCGCGTCGACGTATTGATGGTTAGCACTGATGTCAGGATATTCTGCAGCCACTTCTTTAAAGACGCGTTGCCAAAGATCACCACCAAACCGCTGAACATTTGATTTGTCAGCCATTGTCACGCGCTTGCGTTTGTTCTTCTGAGCGTAGTCAAAGGCCGCAACGATGATTCGCTCGACACCGCGACGAGTATTGACCTCCTCCTGCAGCGCAATCTCTTCGTTCGTACCTCGTTTCAAAAAACCACCGGCACCGCAGTAAGCGCCTTCGGTGTTTTCTCGAAAGACTACGAAATCAATGTCGGCAACTTTGCGATTTTGTAATGGCGTCAAGCGTTCGTGAAGGAGACGAACCGGACGAAGGTTGATATAGAGATCCAAACCTCGTCTCATTCCCAGGAGAATGTCTTCAGCGTGCTTATTAGAAGGAACCCGTGGGTCGCCGAATGCTCCAGCGAGGATCGCGTCGAAGTCATTCGAGAGCATTTCGAGCGCATCGTTCGGGAGCGTGACACCCTCATTCAGAAACTTGTTGGCACCCCAATCAAAGTTAACGAATTCGAGCTTGAGGTCGGTGATAGCCCGGAGGTGATCAAGCACACGCACCGCTTGTTGAATAACTTCCGGTCCAATTCCGTCACCTGGAATGACTGCGATTCTCTTCATGTCCGATATGCTTTAGCTTGTCGACGACCCAACCAGGAACTCAGCCGCAGATGAACGCGGATGAACACTGAACAGGGTGACTTTGTTAGTTAAGCTTTTTAGCGATACCACCTTCTTTAGACTAAAGGAAATATTCCTATCAGTGTTCATCGACGTTCATCTGCGGCTGATTTCCGGGTTGGTTCTACGACAAGCTAAAGCATATCGGACATCATCAGAACGGCACGCACAACACAGGCACTCTTGAACCTCGCAAAACCTTCTCCGCAGTTGACCCAAACAGAATTTCTTCTGGTGGCGTGGATCGTCCTCGAACTCCCATCACAATCATAGGCAAGTCGAGATCTCGCGCAATCTTAAGGATCTCAACGAATGGCGACCCCACGACTATCATTCTCTCAACATCAACCTGACCAATGTCGAGGCCTTCAAGCATAGCCGCGAAGTTACTTTCAGCTTGCTGTCTTAACCGTTCGCGAACATCTTCCGACTGGCCCAAACCTGCAGCCACTGCATCTTCGATAAAGTGTTCATCTATTACGTGCAGTAGAGTCAGATCACCGTCGGGAGCTGCCATTCCGAGAGACACTCGCAACGCATTAACCGAACAGGGTGAAAAATCGACGGGCACCAAAATCTCAGGTGAAGTAAGCATCTCCTCTCCTCTTGTCCAGACATGTCCGATATGCTTTAGCTTGTCGTCGATCGTCTTATTGAACCTCAGAGTCTTTTATTGACCCTCGTCGACAAGACGCAAGCATATCGGACATTTCTATTGCGCGGTCGAACGGCGCTGGCCTTGGGACTCATGCGCCGCGATGCGCGGCAAACTCGCAAGCACAGTGTCCCCAACTATCTTCATGCTTTGAGCTGAGATCTTATCGATGGTGTCTTGCGGTGTGTGCCAATACTGATAGTCGCTAAGTTGTATTAGATCGACCGAATCGATTCCTGTTCTCAGAAATGGTTCATGATCATCGCCGCCGACGCCCTCGGGTCGATCTACGAACACCTTTGCGTAGCCAAGTTCGCGTCCGGTTTGCCAGATGATGTCTTGCAACCAACGAGTCGACATGGTGTCGCGGCCTAACTCCAGTTTTGTATAGCCCATCATGTCGAGAAGGATCAGCGCACGAACTGCTTCGATTTCGTTTCTTTCGGTCAGCTTACTTACGTAATGACGACTACCGTACGTATGGTCAGGACTTTCTGAAGTTCCGCAATCATCCCATCCTTCGCAGAAAGCTTCTTCGCCGTCGAAGAAAACAAATCTGTAAGTAACCTTTGCTTTCGGAGAGCTAGCGGCAACGCGCGCGATTTCGAGCAAGGTGCCAACGGATGCCGCTGGATCGTTAGCGCCGACGAATCGCATATCCTTAAAGAATTTAGTGTCGTAATGACTGGTAATCAGAATGATTGTTTTCGTCTCGCCTGGAATCTCGCCGATGATATTGGTCATCTTCTTGCGGCCCTCGGGAGTTGAGACGCCGAAATCATCGGTGGTTACATTCAGCCCATATGATTTCAATTCATTGATAATGTACGTTTTGGTTTTCGCGAGCTCCGGAGTGTCTGGTGGTCTTGGTCCGAAATCAACCTGCTTCTTTGCGTGTTCCATCGCGCGCTCGCCGTTGAACGCCGTGGCAATCGCCGAGGGTGCGGGACTGTGCGAACTTACCGAAACGCTTGGGCGGGAGGTCGCAGATGGCAATTCTTTTCGCGGGCAGCCACCCAACAATAAAGGAAGCGCGCCAAAGAATCCGATCGCCATCGCCCGCCTTGCATCCCATGTCATTTTGTTACTTCGCATCGTTGAGTATTTGTCTAACTAATGGTTGTTTTCTCTGTGTGTCTATGTGTCTATGTGGTGAACTTGACTCAACGACCTCTCTGACAGAGTCACAGAAACGCATTGTAGCGTCTCTACAACCAAACTTGGACACAGTCAGTACTGTCACGCGGTAGCGTCGGGTCCGTAACCACTCACACCGATAGAGATGACAACGCACCCGACGCTACCGCGTGACGGTACTGACTGTATCCAAGCACGTACTCCGAATCTCAACGATATTTTCAAGAATCTCCTCAAAACAACGAGAGCTTAAGATCTTGTTAAACAAGGCGTACACAGAGATGGAAACTCAAATACCTTTCGGCTACTACTTTGGCTTGGCAGCATTCGCTTTCGCAGCGCGTGCTCGCGACATGATTGAATCAAACGCGCGAGTTCCGAGTGCTAAAGGTTTCTGAAGCGCAGCATCGAAGGCTTCCGACATGGTGATGGCTTCAAACTTTAGTAAAGCCGCTATCTTTTGGTTTAGGTTTAACTCTCCAAATTTCTTTTCGATATCTGATGAGAGGTCGACAGCTGGCGCACCTGGCCTGTTTCGATGAGTGGTGACCGCTAAAACGATCTCACCCTGCCCTTCAATCTTAACCTGACATACCAAACGAAGTGAGTCGTTGAGACCTTCGACGCCTAACACTCTGCTTTCGGCAGAAGTTGGAATAGAAAGGAGGTCGGCGCCTGATTTTATCGAAATGACGCATGCGGGGCACTCACCTTTTCCTGCAGTACAGCCGCCTCCAAGTGGAGCTCCCAGGCGTTTCGCAGCATCAATCAGATAAGTTCCCTGGGCCACCAATCCTGAGATACCGGACGGTTCAAATGTGACTGAAACGTTCATCGTGATCATCCACCTTGCCTGAATTCTTCGTTCTGAAATTACACCCGTAGCGGGCCGAAGGCAAAACGCCGAGCATCCGGCACCTCCTTGGAGTGCGGGAACCTGTTACCGCTTTGTCACAGCGAGCCGTAGCCACGCACGCGCTCCTTGCAGTGCCGGATTCCCTCCGTGTCGATGACTGCCGATGATGCTTCAAAGAATGACGTCTTGCTGTACCAAAGCGGTAACAGGTTCCCGCACTCCAAGGAGTTGTCTTATCGAACGGATCGTCCGGCCGCATGCCGGAGTTTTGGGGAGATCGTTTCTTGAGAGGAATTCTGTTTCCTCGCCCGACGGCAATCTGCGCAAACGCCAATAATGCGTAACAGGTGTTGCGTCACTTCGAAGCGATGCTTAGCCGCCATTGCGTCCTGAATGGCCTCGAGCTCGGCGGAAAAGAATTCGATGATCTTTCCGCACTCAGAACAGATCATATGATCGTGATGTTGGTGTTTGTAGTTGTGTTCGTAGTGAGTACGCCCGTCACCAAATCTAACTTCCCGCGCCAGACCTGCTTCAGTGAGAAGCTTTAGTGTTCGATACACCGTGGTTTGGCCCACATTCGGATCTTCTTGTTTAACCAAACGGTAAAGGTCTTCATTGGAAAGATGCGCTTCCGTACGAAGAAAGACGTCGAGGATGAGGTCTCGTTGTGAGGTGCGTTTGAGACCTTTTCTCTGAATGTGGTTCAGGAAGACTTCCTGCTCTTCAGACATTGGTTCAGTGGTTGGCATCTGGTGAGGGAATTCTAACATCAGGTTCAAAGTCAGTACCACATCGTGGGTCCCGGGTGAGAATGAGATCAGCTTTGATTTTTGAAAATAACGAGTCGAGACGTTGAATGGACTTGACTATTTGTTAGCGCGATGCGGTACCACTTGGGTGTCCTCCGCTAAAGCTAACCAGGTAACTAGCAACACGTCGGGAGCGCTACTCGAAAGACGCAAAAAACGTCAGCCAGAGCAACGCTTTGTTCTGCCTCGCGTCGCATGCTATTTTCACTTGACGTGCCGGGGTGGCGGAATGGCAGACGCTGCGGACTTAAAATCCGTTGTCCGTAAGGACGTGCGGGTTCGACTCCCGCCCTCGGCACCACACTAAGTGAACACAGGTAACCAGCAGTTAACGTCAGTTAAAACTGGTAGCTTTTCCTCAAAGTTAGTTTCTCTAACTCCCTCGCCTTCAGGCAAGTTACTTATTAGTTTGCGAGCAGTTTCATACTCCTCGGCGATGATCATTGAGTCCGCTTGGTTCGGTGCTGTTGAGAGGCTCACTTTGCTTTTTGCGAATTATCTCCTGATCTAATTCCTCGTTGCTTTTCGTTGGCATGAGGCGTCCTGGCCTGGCGTGCGCGAGAGAGTCCCCTTAACTGCATGAACCGTTTCCTCAGCTCAGAGGCATACTGATTGAGCGGCAACCACGTCGCAAGCAGGATGGTTCTTTGACGAGGGATCTCCCCCGGTTCTTTGTTCTCCAGCAGTCGCGTGATTTGTGTCGCCAGGAATTCGATTCTGGTGCTCTAGCATAGTCAGTCTGATCCCGCTAGAATGAGCGCGACTTAATCGCGCCAACCTCCACAAATCGCATAATCAAAGCCTAATGAACGAACTCCTTGAACGCGAACAGTTTTTAGAGGCGCTGACCTCGACGCTGAAGGAAACAGCGAGCGGTATTGGTCGCGTTGTGCTTGTCAGTGGCGAAGCCGGGATTGGAAAGACATCGCTGGTCGAGAGATTTGCGTCGCAGCATGAGAGCAAGACCCGCGTTTTGTGGGGCGGTTGTGAGGCTCTATTTACGCCGCGCCCGCTCGGGCCGCTTCACGACATCGCTCTACAAGTACGCGGTCGTTTGCTTTCGTTACTTGAAGACGAAGCACCACGGCTCACCATCTTCTCCGCCTTTCTTGAGGAACTTCAGGATGATTCGTCACCTCCCGTCGCCGTGATCGAAGATGTTCACTGGGCGGATGAAGCTACACTCGACCTGCTGAAGTTTCTCGGCAGGCGTATTCAGCGCACCCCTTCCATGTTGGTTGTGACCTACCGCGACGATGAGGTCGGCACCGGGCATCCGTTAAGATTTGTTCTTGGTGATCTGCCACAGAAGGCCGTCAAACGACTTAGTCTGCCGCCGCTATCGGAGGACGCTGTAACGACGCTGGCGCGTCGCGCGGGGTGTTCGCTTGGAAACTTGTATGCGATAACAGGCGGAAATCCATTCTTTGTTACCGAAGCACTAGCAGGCAAAGCGCCCGAAGGGGCGCCGCCTACAGTTTGCGATGCCGTCCTCGCACGTGCCGCACGTTTATCACCAGCCGCACGATCTGTCATGGAACTTGTCTCCGTTGTGCCTGCAAGGGCGGAGATGTGGCTCCTCGAAGCTATCGCCAATCCGGCTCCGAACGTGGTCGAGGAGTGTGTTGGAACTGGAATGCTTCAGACCGAAGCGAGAACGCTTTCGTTTCGGCACGAGCTAGCGCGTATTGCCGTTGAAGACTCGTTAACGTGCTCCCGCAGGCAATCACTTCACACACAGGTGTTGAAAGCACTATGTGAGCGTACCTCGAATGACGTTCAGGTCGCGCGGCTGGTACACCATGCTGACAATGCGGGAGACAGAGGTGCAGTTCTACGCTTCGCGCCAAAAGCAGCGCGTCAGGCAGCAGCACTCAGTGCGCATCGTGAAGCCGCATCGCACTATGAGACCGCCCTCCGATACGCGCAAACGCTTCCACCGGGGGAGCGCGCTGAATTGCTGGAAGGACGTTCTTACGAATGTTACCTGACGCACCAGATGGAAGAGGCGCGTCAGGCGCGTCTGGCTGCGCTGGCGATCTGGAAAGACTTAGGACGACGAGATCGGCAGGGCGATAGTCTCCGCTGGATCTCTCGCTTGAGTCATTGCTCGAGTCATAAGGCCGAAGCTGAACGCTCGGCAATAGAAGCCGTGACTATTCTCGAAGGTCTTCCGCCTGGATCCGAACTGGCCATGGCCTATGGCGATCTTTCCCGACAACACATGCTCGCACAGCAAACCGAGGAAGCCGTTCATTGGGGAATGCGTGCGTGCGAGCTAGCTGAAAAGTTGGGAGCAACAGACGTCCTCGTTCCTGCTCTGACAAATGTAGGCAGTGCGCGGGCCTTGGCTGGCGATAAAGAAGGTTTCGCGCTGCTGGAGAGAAGTTTTCAACTTTCGCTCACTAATGATCTAGCGGACGAAGTTAGTAGGGCTTATGAGAACTTTGGCTACATTAGTGTTCACCATCGCGACTATGAACGCGCACTGTCATATCTAAACGAAGGCATTAGCTATACAACGGAGCGCGATATAGATAACTGGACTCTACACATCCTGGTGTGGCGCATACGAGCTTACTTCGAGCAAGGCCTTTGGGCGAAAGCAGATGAGGATCTGAGCCGCATTCTTGAGCGCCACAGTGTCGATCCTTATGTGACCATCCCAGCACTCACTGCGCTTGGACATCTGCGTGTTCGTCGTGGAGACCCGGACGCGATGGCAGCTTTGACTGCAGCTCGTGATCTGGTTCCTCAAACAGGAATCCTCATGCATGTGGCGCCACTTGCAGTGGCCCACGCCGAAGCCGCCTGGTGGAGCGGCGACATCACTGGAGCTCTCGACGATCTGGGCGCCGCATATGATCTGGCAAAAAGCAAAAACGAGTCACGAGCCCTTGGTGAATTGGCTTTTTGGATCTGGCGCGCTGGCGCTGTTAGTCAACCCTTGAATGAAACCGACCCTTACGCTCTTCAGCTAGCAGGTGACTGGCGAAGGGCGGCGGATATGTGGGGTCGAATCGGTTGCCCCTATGAACAAGCCACAGCGCTTGCTGATGGCGAAGAAGCTGCACAACTGCGAGCGCTTGAAATTTTTGAGCAACTCGGCGCGCACCCTGCCGCGGAAGCGTTACGACAAAAACTGCGGTCTTCAGGGGTGCGAGGTATTCCCCGCGGACCTCGTCCAGCGACAAAAGAAAACCCGGCCGGCTTAACGACGCGACAGATGGAGGTGCTTGCTTTGCTCGCGGAAGGTTTGAGTAACACAGAGATTGCAAATCGTCTCTACATTTCTCCGAAGACAGTAGATCATCACGTGTCTGCCATACTGGGCAGGTTAGACGCGCACTCGCGGGCAGAGGCATCGGTCATGGCCCTCCAACGCGGACTCATCTATCAAAAATAGAGTCCAATCCATCACACAATTTAGGGAACCGCGTGCTCCAGAATAGGGAATCCTCCCGATGCGTACCTTAGTGCGCGCCGCGTATCTTCCTTATATGAAGACTTACGCGCAAGGTTGCTAATCCCCAGCCAACGCTTTTCAAACGCGCGCGAGCCACTAAAAGACTGCTGAATGAAGGAGTTATTTATGAAGAAACTTTTCAAACTCTGCGCGGTTGTCGCAGTTTCGTGCGGAATGATATTCAGTGCGGCGCCGCTGCCCCTTGCTATTGCTTCCGGGCCGACAAAGAGTGGTGATTCGGAGGAAAGCCTCTCTCCGACTACACGACAAGAATTGATGAGTGCTCGGAAGGCAACAGCCAAATACGCGGACATTTCTGCTGCAATCGCAGATGGCTATGCCGACATCAACGTTTTCATTCCTCACATGGGGTTCCATTACCTGAAGCTGTCTCTGCTTGATGCTGAATTTGACCCGGAGCGGCCGGAGCTATTGGTCTATGCCCAGGACCTGTGTGAAGGTCAGATGAGACTTGTGGCGGTTGAGTATGCGGTGCCAACAAATCTCTCAGCGTCCGCGCCCGAGGGTTTCACAGGCGATGCAGACGAGTGGCACCGGCAGGATAATTTCGGACTGTGGACTCTACACGCATGGATTTGGTTTCGGAATCCTGACGGAGTATTCGCGGAACTTAATCCCCGGGTACCTTAACCCGCAGCCCATGGCGGAAGTTTTGTTCCGACAAATCTTGGTGTCGTTAATGAAGCGGCATATCGGACAAAAAAGGCGCTACTGATTAGCAGGAGAGTTGCCATGCAGTTACTTAATTGCCGAAGTATTCGCCGTCCAACATGGACCATAGTCGCCATGATTGCGCCACTCGTGGTTGTATTGGGGTTGGGATACTATCCTATGTTCGAGCCGACCGAGGCGGCCCCTCAGGATAGTATCCCGAATAACCATCCGATTCGGAATCCAGGCGGCAAGGCTGCGACATTTAGTACGCAAGGTTCCGTCAACTTCACCGGAGAGTACTTCCAAGCCCAGGGCACGAATGGGAGGAGTTGCGCATCGTGCCATATCCCCGAGGAGGCCTGGAGCATCACCCCGGGCACGCTGCAACACCTGTTCGACAAAACGGCTGGCACTCATCCGGTTTTCAACGAGCTCGATGCCAACAACCCCGATCAGATTGGGCCAGGATCGACTGTGGATGAGCTCCTGGCGGGATACAGCATGATGCTAACGCGCGGTGTATTCCGCCGCGGCGGCACTCCGAGAGCGAACTCCGAATGGGAATTGATCTCTGTGGAGGATCCGCACGGCTTCGCGAATCTCAACCGGCTCGTTCACTGGCGGCGCGTAATGCCAACGATTAATTTTGCGCTTGGCAGCACGACGATCAATTGGGACGGTGGTAACACCGTTGGACCTGTCGTGCACGCCAGTCTTATCAATCAGGCGGGACGCAATGTGACAGGTGCTCAGCAGGGCCTTCCGGCTCCTGCCGAAGTTCTCGAAGACATTGTTGCTTTCCAGGAGTCGTTGTTTTCCGCCCAGCTAATCACGCCGGGCGTGGGCCGACTCGATTCGGATGGCGCTCGTGGTGGTCCTGAAGCGATAGCAACCATGACGAAGAAAGGGGGCCGCTTTGATTTGTTCGACGCCTGGGAGAATCACGAGAACCCGATTCGATCTCAGATTGCCCGCGGTCAGGCTCTATTTAACAATCCTAATCCGGGGGGTGGACGCTGCGGCGGCTGCCACAACTCGGCCAACAGCGGTACTAACATCAACAATCTCTTGTTCGACATTCGCACCGCGTCAGCCGAAGCCCGCACGCCTGATCTTCCACTCTACACGTTCCGCAATCGGACAACGGGCGACACACGCCAGTTGACTGATGCAGGACAGGGCCAGGTTACAGGGCTGTGGAATGATCTCGGTCGCTTTAAGACGCCGACTATACGAGCGCTTGCCGCTCGCGCTCCGTACTTCCACAACGGTATCGCTGCGACACTCGATGATGTGGTGCGACACTATGAACGTCATCTTGGTTTCGTCTTCACTGATCAGGAACGAGCCGACCTGGTGGCGTTCTTGACTGCGCTCTAACGACTCCATGAGCGTAACCCGGAGCCATACATCAAACTGCCAACAAGCTGCGAGACCCCAGAGAGTCGGTGGAGTATTGCGGCCACTTCTTCTCTGGTAAGACCAAATCAGCCTGCGGGGCTCGTGGGGGTGCGGGAGGCCGGCGTGATGTGGGCGAACATGCTGCGGGCGTTCCAGGTTGGGAAGGCTCTTACGAGCGACGAAGGGCCGTCGAGTTGGATGCGGTCGTCGCGAGTGGCCTGGGCCCAGGTGAGCTGGCCGGCGTGCCATTTGACGAAGGCTTCGGCTTCCGCCGTGATGTAGAGGTCCTCGTCGAAGCCGGGGTACGTCTTGCAGATCTCGGTGTCTCCGAGCTCGATAAGCAGCCAATAGCGCTCGGCGCGAGGGCGGCCGGTGAAGTCGAAGCGGATGACGACGCGTCGATCTGGGAGCCGATCTCGACGGAGCGCGTTGCACATCGACCACAGAGCCACAAATGGGTCGAGGTTCTCGGGAGCGATCTCGAGCCAACGCGCACCCCACTCGCCGAGCGACTGGCAGACCGTGAAGAGCTCGTGGCCCGCGGACGTCAGCTTGTAGTGGTGCCCGCGCCCGTCGGGCTTGGGTGCCGACTCGACGATGCCGACGCGTTCGAACTGCTTGAGCCGCTGTGAGAGCAGAGTCCGAGAGAGTCCGGGCGCGCCCTCCAGGATCTCGTTAAAGCTTCCGCAGCCAAGGTACAGGTTGCGGATGATCAGCGGTGTCCAGCGCTCGGCGAAGATCTCGGCGCCACGGGCGATTGGGCAATATTGGCCGTACGTCCTCACGACGCCAGTATTGCGCACGCGCCTTTGGTTGTGAAGTCCAGATTCTTGACTTGACGGTCGATGTCCGCGGTGGTCGAATGCGGCCGTCGCGAAAGGAGGACCCAATGACAACACTGACAACCGCGGACGTCGGCGGCGGCGGCGGCAAGGAGCCAACCGTCGTGGAGATCGACGGGTTACGAGGCCAGCTGATCGGTGCCGACGACGAGGTTCGGCACCGCGCCACTGCGAAGACCACTGATCTTGACGAACGTGAAGGCGAGAACGACGGCTTCAATTCTTGGAAGATACGCACTAGCTCGAGGAGGATCTCAATGAGAGCCCATGTAGTTGTGGCGATCGTACTCCTTGCCAGCGTATACGCGCAGGCGCTAGCGCAAGAAGCCTCGGTCGATTGGGCGGTGAATACAACAATCATCGATGGCTGTAGCTGCCGCCTGCTCTGTCCGTGTATCTTCGGCTCGCCCGCGACAGTCGGCTCAGCCGCCACCCACGAGCATGCGGGACACAGGTCCTGTTACTTCAACCAGGCGTTTCGGGTGAATGAGGGTCATTATGGCAGGGTGAGGCTGGACGGCCTGAAGTTCTGGCTCGCGGGGGACAAGGGCGACGCCAAGACAGTCGAGCTCACGTTCGAGCCTTCCGCGACCCAAGAGCAGCGGGCGGCGATCCGCGTCTTCATGTCCCATTTCCTGCCGGTGAAGTGGACGTCTTTCACCGAAGGACCCGATGCGAGGATCGACTGGAAGGCCGAGGCGGTGCACGCCGAGGCCAAGCTCGATGGCGGGAGGGCGGCCGAAGTGGTGTTGACTCGGAATCCCGGCGCCACGGGTAAGGGTACGACCGTCATCAGGGATATGAGCTACTTCGGCTCTACGCGAAATGACGGGTTCAATATCATGCCGGCCGAATTCATCGCCTATCGTCGCGGACCCAAGCCAGCACCGTTCGAGTTTCGTGGTACCTCAGGATGGACCATCACCATCGACATGAGCTCCAAGGATGTTGCGGCGCGGTAGGCCGCATCCTCACGACGCCAGGATTTCGCACCGCGGGCGCCGTGGTCCCATGGGCCGGTCGAGAGGAGGACTCCGATGACGACACCGACGACCGCGGACCTCGACCACGGCAGCAGGGAGCCAACCGTCGTGGAGATCGACGGGTTCCGAGGCCGGCTGAAGCATTCTCGAAACGACACTAGCGACCACAGATGAAAGATGTGGCTAAGATGGTGGCGGGACGTGTTGATACGAAGCCAGCCGAAGCGGTACCTTGACGACTGCTAGGCGCGTAAATACTGGTTCGTATCGTTTGGTAAGACTAAGTAATGCCGCCTTCACGGGACTTAAAATCCGTTGTCCGAAAGGACGTGCGGGTTTGACTCCCGCCCTCGGCACCAATCATTTTCAATGACCATCGTTCCTACTGGCCCGTTGCTTTCATCTCTCTACCATTGACGCCGAATTCTCGCCGCGTAAACATTCACTCGATCCGTGGCGGTCGTCTGGACGAAGGCCGTGAAGAAGTCGGTGCCGTTTGCGGCCAGCCCCTGGTAATCGCCGATGAAAGGGCCGCGAGGGCCGGCGATGTGCCAGGGCGGCGACCAACCTACGAACCAGCAACTACGGCCCTTCCTTTCGCCAACGGTTACCAGCCGAGCGCGAAGCGCAGGACTGATTAAGAGGAGGGAATATCTCGGTCTCTGTCCTTACTGCCGCGCAATCAAGCGACAGTTCAAAAAAGGTCGCTCACCTCAAGGGACTCAACAATTTCGTTGCGGCGACTGTCGCCGCGTTTATCAACTCGATTATCAGACTGGTAGAAGCAGACTGAGGAGCAGCCAACCTTATGCTACTGTTGGTTCAATTACCGCGTCCGGGGATCGTTTGACGATACACTGATGAGTCAAGACCGCATGGACCGTCAAATCGTCTTCTGTGGCCGCCGCCTTCTGCCCGCAGAGATCGAGTTGATCCGCGAAGTAGTGGCTGATTTCAATTGCCTCAGCCTTACCGAAATCGCGCGCACGATCTGCGAACTACTGGACTGGAAGCGGCCGAACGGCCGCTTGAAGAACCATGAATGCCGGTTGTTTTTGGAGAAGTTGAGCGCCGAGGATATCTTGAATTTGCCGAGACTACGACAAAGTGGTCCATGCGGCCCGCGCGTGGTGACTTACAGCGCCGGCGGTGAAACGCAAGAGCCGCTCATCGGAAGCGTAAGCCAATTCGTGCCGCTGTCGTTGACAGTTGTTCATAGTGGCCCAGAGAGCGCGTTATGGAATGAGTTAGTCGAGCGCTATCACTACCTGGGATACAGAGTCCCCGTAGGCGCCAACTTGAGATATTTAGTTCACTCTGTCTCAACTCAACGCATTCTGGGCTGTCTGTTGTGGTCCAGTCCGGCGTGGAAGATGGCTGCGCGCGATCGTTGGATTGGCTGGACGGATGAGCAGCGGTTGCGCAATCTTCAGCTTGTAGTTAACAACTCGCGTTTTCTGATCTTGCCTTGGATTCGCGTTCGCTATCTGGCCAGCAAGATTCTTTCCTTGTGCGCGAAACAACTCCCTGATGACTGGGAGCAACTTTACGGCTATCGTCCGCAGCTTCTGGAGACAGCCGTGGACTTAAAGTTTCGCGGCACCAGCTACGGCGCAGCCAATTGGATCTATCTCGGAGAAACCAGTGGACGAGGTCGAACGGACAACGGTCATGAAGCCCACGGACGAGCGATTAAGCGGATTTTCGTATATCCACTTTCTCGGAATGTACAACTGCGGCTGAGTGAACTGCCAAAACGAGTCAGAGTTAACGCGGGTGAGAGACAATATAGAGACATTGTGAGCTGACGCTTGCTTCTTAATATGGACGTAAGGTTGGGAGGTTGGGGATCGCGGACGCTTTCGCATCGGGGCAAGAATAGTTGGACAGAGAACAACTGAAACCAGAAAGTGCGCCCCTTATTGCTTTCCAGCAATACTTTGGTCGGACAAGAAGAGTCTGGGGCAACATTTGGTGCGTAGGAGGGCCCCAGCCTTCAAGGCGGTGCTTAGAGACCTTTCAGAAGCATTGAAAGTTCCGCATAAACTCGCAACATATTGTCGCTCGAGGAGAGCCATGGATCTAAAGACGATTGGATCATCGGATTCGGCTCGGTGTGAACTATCTTGAGGTAGTCTTTCACTTGAGATATCCACTCGATACGGCCTTTATACCTGCGGTTCGAGTCTTTCAGGTATGAGGCATACGCCCTCAGGACAGCGTCTCTCTGAAGATCATTAGGGCAGAGATCAACTAAAACGCGATACATGTTACACCTCTGCTGAAAATAGTCGTCTTCAGACTCTTCGCTTGCCGCGTCCCATTCGTCGAGTTGTCCAAGAAATGTAAGCAGTTTTTGATGCCATTCTTCAGTGCCGCGCTCTTCTAAAGACAGCCGTTCACCGTTGCTTCCAAACCGAAGAGCCTTCGCACCCTGAAGAAGTGACTTACCTTTAGCAGTTGACCAATATTCAATATCTACGGATTTACCGCCAAACCGAACTTTACTTAATTCTTCACTGGTAATCGGCGACTTGAAGTGGGAGTTAATGACATCTATTTCGGGAGGTAGCACTGTTTGCTGGTGTTTCAGCCAACCCGTGTCCGCACAAACTTCGCCGGTCATGCTTTGCAGTAAAAGATCGTGAGTTTTGCTGCTGAGACTCTCGATGGGTATACCACGTTTCTTCAGTGCTGACAGAAATCGTTCTGCCTCCGAGATAAGGCCATCGCGCTGAACCGCAAACGCAAAAGAGCGCGGATCCGGCGATACTTGCGAGAACGCTTTTGCCAAACTGGGAACTACACGGGACAGCTCTTCGTCTGATAGCCTCGCTACAGACAAAGCTTTGAGGGCCGCAGTAGCTTGCGAAACGGATCTGACAGCTTCGATCTGATCAGTTAAAAACTGTACGTGCACTTGAGCTTTCATTTCCTCTGCTGAGAAGCAGTTTTGCGCAATTGCAACTACTGTTGCGTAATATGCGCTGAAGTCGGGGACGAGAGAGTCTTTGCACTCCAGCGGATCGTTCTTTGGTAGGATGACACTTTGAAACATTGTTCTTGCGCGTGATGGGTCGAGTCCAACTAAGGTTGATGAGGCGCGACTTTCAATTGAAAGCCGATCTAACTGCAAATCAAACGCCCGTTGTTCAAAACCCGAACGCGTATCAACCAATGTCGCCCACGATTTTTTTCTGACAGGCTCTTCCACCCGAGCTGCAATTTGGAATGCTTCGCTGAGGAGCTCGATTCGCCGCTTCTTATCGGAAATCAGATTCGATGAGACGATTGTGAGGAGCACATCGGCTTGAACTTCAGCAGATGCCGAACGCGACAGCACTATCAAATTCTCTAACTTAGCATTCGTTTTAGAATTGGTCTTTGAAGCGACCGAAGAACTGGGTGAGCTAAGTGGAACCGCCTTTTGAGCGCTTAGAGATCCAATGGAAGTCTGCGCCCACCATACGCGACCAACACTCAGAATCACCATGCCTGTCGCTAAAAAGATCAAGGACCGTTTTGGCATATTCTATGAAATGAGCTTCTAAGAGATTTGGCGCAAACCAGGCAATTTGATGTGAAAATATTCCTCCAATTCACGCTTTGCGCTTTCACCGTACGCCCCTTTCCAGACTCTCAACACAACTCCTTCAGATGAAACTAGAATTGTCTCGGGAGTTCCAGACAGCTTGTATGCGGTTATTGTTCGCACATCCGGCTTGATGACTTTTACAGGAGGGAAGCGATTCGCAACGTATTCGTCTAAGCCATCAGGAGACAGTGATATTCCAATAATCCTGATTGTGTTGCCGGTCTGACTGGCAAGGGCCTTAATGTTGTCTTCGTTCTTCTTGCACCAGCCGCACGACGGACTGAACACATAGAGCAAGGTTGGGCGCTCGATTTCATCGAAGCGGATCGTAATGTTCTGACCGGTAATATCTTGCGCGGTAATCGGTGGCAATCTCATTCCCGGCGTTGACGATTGTTCCGCTTTTAACGAGGAAATAGTAGCTCGCAACTGTTTCACCTTCCCCACTAGCAAGACGTTTGTGAACGCGGACAAAGCGAGCAAACCACCGATCAGTATATGCTTGAACGAAGGAGTCCACTTTGGGACTGAGTGGTACCGTTTCTTTAGCCAAACACTCATATCGCTTAAGACGTTGAACTTTACTAGACGATTCGATACCACTTAGAAAAGATGTGCCCCGCATATTCATGTCTAACAGCGACGCGTCTCTAGTCTTCTTTGCATTTAGTCTGGGCGCGGATCCTCGCAGTAGTTTGCACCAACGCATTGCTGCCCTGTGCAACAGGCTGGCGTTCCGGAGCTGGGCGCGTAACAAAGTTGCTTGCCGGGACAATCCGCGGAGGTCAAACAACAACCGCCTGCTTCTGCGGCAGCCGGTCGCTCGAAAACCTGTGACAGTCCCAAAACAATAGCCGCAAGCACCGCACAATAGAGCACGGGCATGAGAAGTGTTTTCATTTTGCCCTCCTCGAGATCAGATCTGTGACCCGATACTAATCGGGCCGTTTGTCCTCACAGTAATTTGGGCCGTTACAGCCTCCCGGTGCTCGCTCATCACAGCACGGCTGCAGTGGATAGGTTGGGGCATAACAAAGTTGTGCCCCTGCGCAGTCAGATGACGCCGCGCAACAAACTCCGGCGGTGGCCTTTACGGGACGTTCGAATACCTGAGAAAGACCAGCGATCATAGATAGAACTACGAGTGCATAGAGCACGGAACTCAGCATTCTCTTCATAAGAGTTCTCCTTAGTCTGGTTTTTCTGGGATGGGAGGAGGGCTGCTTATATCACTCTACCGCGCGGAGGTCAATGAGAATTTTACGTGACAGGAGGATTTTTCATGACATGAAAACTTACGAGAATTACGAATTGAGAATCTTACGCAAACCCATAACAACACCCACAAAATCCACGATCTCGAAGAAGGATAAAGAATACTCGTTTCAACAAGAAGACTCACTTTCATTCCACCTAGCTTCCCTGCGCCGAGAGCGTAAGTTCTTGAAGCGGATGCGGTGGCTTCACAAAGTGCTTCACAAAGTGCTCAGTCGCATCCTCTTATGTAATTTGTCGCATCGTCTTTTGTTATGTGGCCTTCGTAGTTATGTGGCGCCCAGTTTTGATTGGCAGCTTGCGCTACCCTATGGCCCATTGAGACGCCACATAACTTTTAGGGCTCAAAGGGTTCGCAGGAACGACATTAACCCTTTATCTTCAGC
>DASYRR010000230.1:0-3982 GCA_036004125.1 Pyrinomonadaceae bacterium
GTACCAAAGCGGTGACAAGTCCCCGCACTCCAAGGAGACACAGAGAAGAAAAAGATGTCACTCAAAGAATCCAGCGACGAACTTAATCCAACGGTAAGAGTCGACGAGCGTGTCGGTCGCGCAAGCCCCGTGCATGGGGCAGTCGACTATTTAGCGTTAGCGATCGCCACGTTTGGCGTTGGACTTCTGCCGCTCGCGCCAGGTACGTGGGGCTCGATGGTTGGCGTTGGGATCTATCTCTTGTTGAGGTACGTTGCTCTGAATCTCGGCAAGTTTCCATTTTTCGCTATCGAGCTGGTAGTTATTTTGGTTATCACCCTCGCTGGTATCTGGGCGGCTACCAGAACAGAGCGCCTCTCGGGCCGCAAGGATCCCGGCAAAGTTGTCGTCGACGAAGTTGCTGGACAAATGATCTCGCTGCTGCCCTTGGTCCTTGTGCCGGTTTCGGCTTGGAAAACGTGGGTCATCGTTTCGTTTACTCTTTTTCGCTTTTTCGACATTGTTAAGCCCTACCCTGCAAGACGTATGGAACGTTTGCATGGTGGACTGGGAATCATGTGTGATGACCTTGTTGCCGGGATTTACGCAGCAGCAGTGATTATTGCGGCGATCGCTGGGCTGTCATCTATTTAAAGGGGAAACAATGGAGAGTCGAGCACCAAAAAAGAATAACGATCTTGCCGAGCGTGAGGCAGAAGCAACAGAAAAGGAAACGTTGAAGGATTTGGAGGAGTCTTTTGGGTCTGCTGATGATGCTAAAGAGCCCGATAACAAAAAAGTCCCGAGTCCAGATGGCTCGTTTGACGAGGGCAAAGAACTCGAGCAGGCTGATCCAATGTGATGTCCGATATGCTTCAGCTTGTCGCATGTCCGATATGCTTTAGCTTGTCGTGGTGACCGCCCAAGTCCTTCAGGGTATTTGGTGATGCGATACGACAAGCTAAAGCATATCGGACATACGACAAGCTGAAGCATATCGGACATCAGCTTTCCTCGTTCGGTCCGCGCCCAATCCAACCTCTCCGCCAGAAGAAGTACAACATACCCACCGCGACCACAATCATGAGCGCCCAGATTGCGTAGTAGCCAAACCGTGAGTGCAATTCCGGCATGTTGTCGAAGTTCATTCCGTAAACACCGGCGATGAAAGTCAGCGGCAGCATGATCGCAGAAAAGATCGTCAACACTTTCATAATCTCGTTCAGTCGATTCGACACCACCGAAAGATAAGCTTCCAACGAACCACTAATCAGATCACGGTAACTCTCCGCCAAATCTGTCACTCTCACCAGATGGTCGAAGATGTCGCGAAAGAACGGCAGCACCGGACCACTGATCAACTTAAACTGACCGTGGCTCATTCGATACAGCACTTCGAGTTGTTTGGAAGAAATCCGTTTGACCCGCAATAGGCTTCGTTTCAAACCGAGAATCTCTTCCAGAATTTCATTGTTCGGTCGTCTCAGTGAAAAGATATTGTCTTCCAGATCATTGATGCGCTCATCGAAGTCGTCCATGACTGGCAAATATTCATCGACGATGTTGTCGATAATATGATGAAGAAGAAATGGCGCGCCGCGCTGGCAGGTGACCGGACTCACCCGCACTGACTGTTTTACTTTTTCAATACTGGCAAACTGTTCGTGATGATAGGTAATAACGAAGTTCCTGCCGAGATACCCATCGAGTTCGACGGTATTGAAGCGATCAGGACTCGAGTCTGTTCGAATAGCGTGGACGATGAAGTAAAGATAGTCGGGAAACTCCTCGACTTTTGGATGGTGCCGGTTTGCCCGGCAGTCTTCCACAGTCAAGGGATGAAACTTGAATAGGTTTAACAGAATGCGGTCGTCGGCTTCAGTAGGAGCTTCAAAGTCAACCCAAAACATCAGGTTTTCATCCTTCAGCAGCTCCGGGATGAGTTGGACGTCATGTAACTCCTCAACCTCATCACTTCCGTTGCTATAAACAAAAATGTCCATTCGTGTGATCCTCTGTAGTGCCAGTTAGGTATCAGTTCTTCGCTGTTTAACCCTGCGTTCTTTGCTTGGATAAGGTCAGTACCGTACGCGGTAGCGTCGGGTCCGCATCACTTGTGACGGCTTAGATAGTTACGGACCCGACGCTACCGCGTTACGGTACTGACCTTATCCAAGCAGCAACCTGGAGATGGCGGGAAATGGCACCCGAGACGTCACCAGTCACTCGACCTGATGTGGGCAGACTGTTACCATACCGGACTTTTACTGGCAAGACATTAAAATGAAGGATGAAGGCGAATGTCCGATATGCTTTAGCTTGTCGTTGTTACCATCCCTAAAAACCCAGAATTACTTGAGCGGTCACCACGACAAGCTAAAGCATATCGGACATTCACAGAACCATGAAGATACTAGTTGCAGATGACGTCAGCGACAGCGGGTTACAACCGTTGCGCGAAGCCGCGTTCGAGGTTGAAAAGCGAACTGGCTTAGCCAAGAGTGAACTGGTCGAAGCCCTCAAAAACTGTGAAGGCTTGATTGTTCGGAGTGAAACGAAAGTTACGGCTGACTTACTCGAAGCAGCCGGAAGTTTACGGGTCATTGGTCGCGCTGGCGTGGGCGTTGACAACATCGACGTGCCTGCTGCGACTATGCGTGGCGTGGTCGTAATGAATGCTCCTGACGGCAATACAATTACTACCGCTGAGCACACCATCGCATTGTTGATTTCACTCGCGCGCTCCATTCCGCAGGCCAACAGCAGTCTTAAATCCGGCAAGTGGGAGCGCAAGAAGTTTATCGGTGTCGAACTGCAGGGGAAGACGTTGGGTATTGTTGGCCTGGGCAGAATTGGCCGCGTCGTCGCATCTCGGGCTCGCGCGATGGGTATGTCGATCGTTGCTTACGATCCGTTTATTGCGCAGGAGCAGGCCCGCGATCTCGAGATTGAGCTGGCGCCACTCGACGAAGTATATGCGCGCTCCGACTTCCTAACCGTACACACGCCGCTGACCGCCGAAACGCGCGGCATTATCGATCGCGAAGTGCTCTCAAAGATGAAACCCGGCGCCCGCATTATTAATTGCGCGCGTGGTGGTCTGGTGGACGAGGAGGCGCTTAGCGAGGCGATCAAGAGTGGAAAGATTGCCGGCGCCGCCATCGACGTCTTTACCCAGGAACCGCCTCCGCCTGAGCATCCTCTGCTGTCGCTCGATCAAGTGATCGTTACACCCCATCTGGGCGCCTCGACGACTGAAGCCCAGGAGGGTGTAGCGTTCACCGTCGCCGAGCAGATGCGGGATTACTTATTGACGGGAGCTTTGCGAGGCGCAGTCAATGTGCCAATGGTTGGCTTAAAGGAACTCAATCTCATGCAGCCTTACGTTGCGCTAGCTGAGAAGATCGGGCGCTTTCAAGCACAACTTGTCGACAAGCCGGTCAGTGAAGTCAGAATCGAATTTGCCGGTGAGATTGTTGATGTGGATGCGGCGCCTGTAACGAGAGCTTTTCTAAGTGGACTCTTGCGAGACGTTAGCGCTCGAGTGAATGTGGTTAATGCGTTTCTAATTGCGGAGGAACGCGGCATAAAAGTGACTACGACGTACACTCGTACCAGCGGTGATACGACACCGGCGATTCGCACCGAGGTTCACGCCGGACAATCGAGGCAGAGTTTGGCTGGTACTTTGTTTGGCTATGGTGGTCAGACACGCGAAGGTCGAATCACTGAAATAGATGGGTTTCGTATTGAAGCGACCCCGCAAGGTCACATGTTGGTGATGCGTAATCGTGACGTGCCCGGAGTGATTGGCAGTGTGGGAACGATCCTCGGTGAGTGTGGTGTGAACATCAGTCGCTTTCACTTAGGACGCCGTGAGCGGGGCGGAGAGGCGATGGCGGTGATTGAAGTCGACGCGCCGTTAACGAGGGAAACACTGCACGCCCTCCGTTCACTCGAAACGGTTATCGCCGCCCATCCGATCGAGCTGGGGTGATGTCCG
>DASYRR010000231.1:0-25378 GCA_036004125.1 Pyrinomonadaceae bacterium
CTCCAGGGAGACGCCTCTTCCTACAGGTTCTTGTAGTCCCTCAAGCTTCGCCTGATCACATCCAGTGCCTCTTCGCGATCATAGACATCGGCAATCTCAACCTTCTTTGGCGCATCTCCCGGGAACTGTTTGTAGCTGAGAAAATAGTGTTTGAGTCGATCCACTAGTCCTTCGGGCACGTGGCGTATGCTCTCGATCTGTCCATATGCCAGATCAGATTGAAGCACAGCGACGATTTTGTCGTCTGCCTGTTGTCCGTCGATCATCCTGAGTCCACCAATCGGTCGCGCGGTGAGAAAGAAACTGCCATGAGCGAACGTTTTTTCCGATAGCACACAAATATCCATAGGATCGCCGTCGCCTTGAATTCCTTCGCGGTTGGTACGTTCAGCACAAAGCGCCGCCACTTCTTGTCCACAAAAAGTTTGAGGAATGAAGCCATATAGAGTTGGACACATTGAGGAGAATCGTTGAGGCCGATCTACTTTGAGATGACCTGACGCTTTATCGAGCTCGTATTTGACGGCGTCAGTAGGAACAATTTCGATGTATGCACTCACCAATTCAGGCGCCTGCTCGCCCGGAGTTACACCGTGCCATGGATGCGCCTGAAAGAGCTGCTTCGGTGGATTGTTTGACACTGATCGTCTCCTCACGCGGCCTTTATTGCGGGGTTCGCCACGATGATAGAATGCGTGGTGAGCGAAAACAAATGTCCGATAAACTTCAGTTTGTCGATCGTAGGAACATCGCAGCGTGATGATCCTCAAGTGTTGCTAATCCAAGCCCGCGACAAACTGAAGTTTATCGGACAACAAGACCATGGCTGCCACCGTCGAAGTCACAACCAAGCCAATCGCCAGTGTCATTTCTTTGCGCTGGATAATCAGCGCACGTGACGACCTTGTTTGGTTTATTGGTTCAGTAATTTCCAGTTATCTACTGCTCTTTTTATATGTGAAGGGAATTCTGCCTCTCGTGCCCATGGCTGTGGCCTGGGCAATCCTCATCGACGCGCCTCATGTGTTTGGCACATTCTCACGAACTTATTTTGATCGAACGGAACGTCGCAATCGCGGACGCCTCCTCTGGGGATCTTTACTCTTTTTCGCTGTCGGACCGTTGCTGGTGTTGGCAGGAGCCGCGTTTGTCTTCTTCTTCGTTGCTGCGCTTTGGGCCTACTACCATCTTGTCAAGCAACACTACGGTTTTATGGTTCTCTACAAGAAAAAGAATGGCGATCTCGCCCGTGTAGATAATCTTCTCGACCGCACATTGTTGCTATTCGCATTTAACTACCCGTTCGTGGAATTCATAGCCCGCGATCCCGAAGCTATGGCTCGAGTGCCTGCAGTTTTGCATGGCGGAGTCGGCGGCTTGTCGACGATTCTTTTCGTAGCAACCATTGTCGTCGGTGTTGTCTGGTTAGCGCGTCAAATTCAACGCACCCTCAGCGGTGAATCGTTGAACGTCCCGAAGTATTTGTTACTGGCCGCGGCGATTCCCATGCACTGGATAGTCCTTCTGACTCCAATGCCACACAAACCAATCGCCATTGTTGCGATTCTAACTATCTATCACAACTTCCAATATCATCGACTGATTTGGTTTCATAACAAGAAGTACAACGCGCCGGCTCTCAGGGGCAGTAGCCCGACTGTTAAGGAGGGCTCTCATATGGATCCCGCCGCGCAAGCAAAGTACGGCGCCGCCTCGCTTATCAGTCGGCGTCTAATCTATTACGTTGCATTCGGTATCCTCTTCGGTGTGATCTATCAGGGACCTCGACAGTTTCTCGGTTACTTGAGTTTTCAAAGGGCGACCGCAGGCGCAGTCGAACAACCATTCGTCATGCAGCTTGGCATTTCATTCCTCTGGGGCTATGCGTTCATTCATTACTATCTCGACTCTAAGATTTGGCGTGTGAGGAGAGACCCATCGGTTGGGAAGGCGTTGAATATGTAGGTTGGTGAGTCGAATCACGATGTAGTTATGGCTTGGGGCGGCGAAGGCTTGGCGAAGCAGCTGGACGTTAAGCTACTTGCCTAGAGTAAGCGACTTAGCTTGGACTTAGTTTGCAAAACCTTCGGCTTCTCTTTCAAATAGCGGATTCACGTAAACGTCGCTGTATTGGCGACACGCAGGACATTGTAGTCGAATGCCAAGCAGTCGCTGACCGTCATAGACGAATCTTTCTCTTTTGGCGGGCGACTCCGAGTTGTAAGGACGCTGGCCACAGCGGCAAGAATAATCTAGTAGCATCGACTCGACTTGTTCCTCCGATGACAATCGTAGTGCCGTTTCGGGAGAGGCTCCCGGTAACGGTTGAAGATCTTTTGCAAACTGTGTCCGCCTTTGTCGTCTCGCTCGCCCGCGAACCAGCCAAACAACAAATAACACCACTGGAAGAAGAATCACGATCCACACGAGAGCTACCATAAGGCCAGAGGCGTTACCACTCTCCTTCGAAATAAGCACCGCACTACCACTTCTAGACAGGTCGAAACCAACTAGCTGCTGTGCCCGATCCAGGAGCGCCAGATGACTTTGAAGTTCCGCGGTCGAGACCGAGTCTGAAAAGGTCTTCAGAGAAAAGTACATTCCCAATTGGTTACCATTCTTTGAATAACGGTATTCGAAACGAAGCGCGTTGTCAGACAGGACGTCGCTTTCAATGGGAAAGTCATAACCACCCCCGATGTTGATGAGGATTGTTTGTCGGATTGAAAGTGGGTAGTTAACTTCGAGCGGTGCTGAACGCTGCGAGACTCGCGGCTTTTCTAGTTCCGCATAGATTCTGCCGGCAAAGAAACTGTGTCGATCATCCTTCCATAACTCTGGGATTGAGTACTTCTCTTTGATAACGAGAACATTAGTTTGCTGGTCATCTTCCACTTGTGGCAGTCCGTCAGCAACGATCGACGGTGTGCTATCTGCGTAAAAATTCAACCGACTCTTACTGAGATCAGAAAGAGATGACGACGAAAGTGAGTATCGCATGTCGTCGGCTTCCGTCCCGCGGTAGGTCTTGGTCACTGTTAGCGATATTGGAGAGTGTGAGTCCTGGCCTGAGTAGACTTCAACGATATCGACTGAACCTGCGTCATTCAGTGGAACGGGGATTTTCTCCAACCCCTTTGTGTCGGCCCGCAATACTAACGCACGTTCAAATGGGGGATCGTAATAATGTTCAAGACCACCGCGTTGATAACTGATCGTCGGATCAAACCAGTAAGTCTTTCCATTGATCTTCGTTTGTACGATCACGTGATCAAAGGCAAACGGCGTTGCTTGCCACAAATCCAGCGAAGCTCTTTCATTCGTGTTAACGAGAGCCGGGGCAGCTTCTATACCCATCGCGTTGAGAATGGAGCTAAGCAATAGAGATTTGTCTTTGCAGTCGCCAAATCTTCTGGCAAATACTTTCTCTGGCACCGTAGGTTGGTGTGAGTATCGTCCCAGCTCTATGCCGAGGTATCGAATCTCATCCTGGACAAAGCGCAATGCGGCGATCGCACGTACCCCGGGTGTTTCAGATGCTTTCCGCCACTCTTCAACCTTCGCTCGTAAGGCCTGATTATTGAGAGGCGAGTTTTGATAAAAAGGAAGAGCCCAATTCACAACTTCAGACCAATTCTGAAATTCACTCAAATTGATTCGTGGATAAGGGTTGAACCAATCGGGCGTGGAATCTTCTGAGTCGACTGCGTTGACGTTCTTCGAGTACCACAAATACTCAGTGTCTTCACCGATACTTGTTTTGGTCGGCTCAAGTTTAGTGTTGTCGTTCTTAATTGCGAGCTGACGATTTGAGGGATACACGAGTCTAAGAATCATCTCCTCAATCGGCTCGGTATCAGCCAGATAAACAGTCTCTGTGAAGCGTCCGCCCATCACAGGGTTGTCGCCGGTTATCGTGTACGCGTACTCAACGATGTCTCCGACCCTGATGTCATTCACGAAGATCACCGCCGCTAACGTTCCGTTATACAGTTGTTGATCTAATTCAGTTTCTTTCTGAACCGTCTTTACTTCAGCAGGATTCAGGGACTCAATTATCGAGCCTCCGCGGATAATCCGCACAAAATGAATCGCCAATTGCTGGTAAGAAGGCTCGAAATAGAAGCGCAGTTGTGAGAGATCGTCCAATCCTGCTGTGTTATCCACTCGTCGGTAGTAGTGGTAATAGCGTTCGACCGACTTGCCGCTTACTTTGATTTGCTGATCGTCGAGTACACGAGTTGAACTCTTCCCGCTTTGAGTTGCTGAGCTGAGAGCAGAGGAAGGGACAACCTTGCGAATCCAGGTTGGTGGCGCCTTTACTGTGAACGAGGCCCTGGCGCTCGCGAGCTGAGAAAAAGTCAGAACGACGGCACCTACCAAAATGGCACGATTAAGAAGGGAGGAAAATGGAAACTGCACGAAACTAAACCCTCTGAATACGGAAGCATCAAAGGCAGGTAACTCTTGAGAAGCGCCAACCAAAACTTTGCTGGCCATAGAGATCTAAGGCAAAGGCAGGATAATACGAAGAGCTATTTCAGGTCTAGCAGAGGGAAGAAAGACAGGAGCAGGAGCAGGAGCAGGAGGTCTCACGAAACGTCGGTCGTTGTTCCAGACGTTAACCCTTCACCACAATCGGATTTATGGATTCCCGATTTCTTTACCTTGCTTCCCAGACATGACTGTTTTGGATCATTCTTTCACTGATGCGCGTTTTGCCGTCTCGGTTAAATGGCTGAACTTTTCAGGGTGCGCGATCATCCCACCGAGCATTCGTCCGATCTCTTCATAACCACTTGTCCATTGCCGCTGTAGACTCTCAGATATATAACCACACGCCTGCGCAAAATCTATCCATACCTGTGTTTCTGCTGCTTCACCGTCGTCTGACATCTTGCTAACGAACATCTTGGGATATTGCTTCTTCCTATAGCCTTCACCAATATTTGAGGCAACACTTCTGGATGCACGTCGGATTTGATCGGTGAGGGAGTACCTTTCTTCGGGAGGAAACTTTTTCGATTCCTGATAAATCTCCATCGCGAGTTTGAAAGCGAGTTGATACACGCGTAACCCGCGAAAGCCTGGTGAGGTTGGCATAATTCTTCTCCTTTGTGCTTGACGACTTGTGAGGTAGTGGTAGCCTTTGTTGCTCCTGCTCCTGCTCCTGCTCCTGCTCCTGCTCCTGCTCCTGCTCCTGCTCCTGCTCCTGCTCCTGCTCCTGCTCCTGCTCCTGCTCCTTCAGTCTTCCCCGTGCTCCTCGCCATTGAAGTGTAAAACTGTCGACTCTTCATCAGTCACAGTTTCCAGATGGACTGGCCGGCCCCAGAGCGTATGGACATGTTCCAGTGCTTTGCGTGCGTAGCGCATGTCGAGTTCGGTTCCTTCAAAGCGGTGCTTCAGATAAAGCTCGCGGTTGCCGTTGTAATCTCCATCGGTGACTTCAAGATACGGAAAGCCGAAGTTCGTCATGTTGGAAACGAGTTGGTCGCGGACCTGCTCCCAACGCTTTTCGGTGATTGTCCACTCCTCTTCCTCGACAAGCTCGAATACAAATAGATCCAGCTCCTGACACAGCTCCTCAGTGAGATAGTTGCGCAGGAATGAAACGTCGTTCTCGAGCTCACGCACTTCAAAGATCTTATCGCGCCCTTCATTTCCGCGACGTCCGAAGTTCTTCTGCTCTTCCTCGGAAGGTTCATTCCAACGACGCTCAATGTCTTCATAGATCTTATAGCCGAGGTAGTAGGGATTTAGCTGACCTTTATGTGGCGACACGACTCCGGAATGTAAGTTGGCAAATTCGATGTGATCATTATCAGATAGGTCGAGCTCCCTCATGATTCGCGCATGCCAGATACTCGCCCAGCCTTCATTCATGATCTTCGTCTGCATTTGCGGAACGAAGTACTCCATCTCCTCGTGCACCATGGCAATCGCATCACGCTGCCAGTCTGACAGCGTGGGCGAGTTCTTCATGATGTAGAACAGCAGATCCTTTTCGGGCAGTCGTTCGCGTGGAGCCTTTTCGTTCTCGGCGTTTTCATCATCGCGTCGCATTTCTCGCGCTTCGCGTTCATTTCTGTCTAGCAACCAGAGATCATCATATCGCCCATCCTTCGAGCGGTGTTCACGACGGCGCTTCTCCTCGGCAGGTGAGAGTTCACGCTTGATAAAGAAGTACGGATCGATGTGTTCTTCAATTGCGAGAACGGCGTCCAGGAACCGTTCGACAGTCTTGCGGCCATGTTTGAATTCATACTCCATCATGCGTTGAGCGTGAGTGGAGACACTTTCAACCATTCGTCGATTCGTTTTGGAGAAATAGGTGTTGTTTTTGAAGAAGTCGACGTGGCCGAGAACGTGGGAAATGACCATTTTGTTCTGGATGGGGCTGTTTGTCTCCAGCAGAAAGCCATAGGCGGGATTTGTGTTGATAACAACTTCGTAGATCTTTGAAAGACCGAAGTCGTACATCGTTTTCATCCGGTGATAAGCCTTGCCAAAAGTCCAATGTGAATAACGACCGGGCAAAGCGTAGGATCCGACCTCATACATCACCGGCGCTGGCACAATCTCGAAGTTGGTTGGATACGGATCGAGACCAAAGCCACGAGCTACTTCCCAGATTTGCTCTACGGCGGTTTCGAGATCTCTTATTTCCAAGTCGATCATTTTGCTATGGCCTCAATCCAAAATTAACTAACTACCAAAAGGCCAAAGACCTAAGTCCAAAGGCCATCAGGCAGGTGTCTCCACTCCTCTCTTCCCGAAAAATTCCTTCAACGCTGGGTAAACATCTTCCTTGTCATCGATCCGCACACCGACAAAATGGTCTTTGTTCTGCAAACGATCGTTGAAAATCGATAACAACGCGCCTGAGGATCGCCGATAACTCGACGAACCTTCTTCACCGATTTCTCCGTAACCAAAGAGATTACAGGCCGAAATCATTTCGTCGGCTAACTTCACCGCCTCTTCGTTATCGGAGTAGTAGTTGTCACCGTCTGAGAAATGGAATGGATAGATGTTCCAGTCTTGTGGCGGGTAGCGCTGCTTGATGATTTCCAGCGCAAGCTGGTAGGCCGAGGACACGACAGTTCCACCCGATTCGCCTTGCGTGAAAAACTGTTCCTCTGTGACTTCTTTAGCTTCCGTGTGATGTGAAATGAAGACAATATCGACGTTGTCGTACTTCGTCCGGAGAAAACGCACCATCCAGAAGTAGAAACTGCGGGCGATGTATTTTTTGAACTCGCCCATCGATCCGGAAACGTCAATCATCGCAATCACTACGGCGTTCGACTCGTAACGCATCACTTCTTCCCAGGTCTTAAACCGCAAGTCCTCTTTCTTGATACTGCCAAACCGGGGATTTCCTTCACGCGCGTTGCGCCGAATGTTTTCAAGAATCATGCGGCGTTTATCGAGATTAGCGATTACACCGGTGCGCCGGATTTCGTTGAATTGAGTCTTGCGCGACTGAACCGCTTTCTTTGCCTTCTCCTGAAGAAAGGGCAGCTGCAAGTCTTCAAAGATGAGGGCGGCAAGCTCGTCGATATTTACTTCCGCTTCGTAATAATCGACTCCTGCGTCTTGCCCTGCGGGACCCGCGCCGGAGCCTGTTCCTGATCCCGATCGAGTTTCGCGCCCAATGATGTCACCTATGCGAGTTTTTCCATCACCCTGGCCAACGTGTTTTCCTTTTTGATGGTCGAAACGAAACTTGTATTCATCCAGAGCTCTGATGGGGACTTTAACGGTGCGTTTGCCATCGGAGAGAATGATGGCTTCGTTGGAAACTATCGACCCGAGGTTTTTGCGAATGGCTTCTTTGACACGATCCTTATGGCGTTCCTGATCTATGATGCCCTTGCGTTGAAGTGACCAGTCGTTCCGTTGGATAGTCATAAAACCTCAATCTGCAATACAAAACTCCGTCACCACGCGCGTGAATGCCTCCGGATACTCCTCGTGTGGCAAGTGCCCGCAATTCAAAAACACTATCAAACGAGAGCCGCGGATCTCGTTATGAAGCCGCTCGCCGTCTGCCAGTGGAATCTCGGGATCGTTTTCTCCCCAAAGCAACAGCGTAGGTTGATTAATTAGATGCGCGTCTCGAGATATGCGTTCTGCGTCCCAACCTCGCACCGTTCGGATGATTGCTCGCTGCGTGGCCGACGCACGCAATGGTTGATGGCGCGCATCCACGCGTCGCTCGTCAAGTACCCATGAATGACGGTCGTAGACTTTTTTCATTCTCATGCGCAGCAAACGCCTGGAGCCTATCAACAATGGCGAGACGACACCCCCAAACACCCGAGCACCAAACACCCGCATCAGTTTGAAGTCGAGTGGCCGATTGTTGTTTACGGTACCAACCAAAACCAGCTTTTCAACCCGACTGGGATAATCGAGTGCACAAGTCGCGGCGACAGCGCCGCCATATGAACTGCCAACCACGACGGCTCGCTTGATGCGTAAACGATCCAGCAACTCCGTAATCAATTGAGTTTGCCCGGCAATCGTGTATTCACCGTTTCGCGGTTTTCCCGAGTAGCCATAACCCAGCATGTCTGGAGCAATAACTCGGAAGCCTGCTGCCGCGAGGTCCAGAAACACTTTGCTCCAAACCAAAGTTGAAGAAGCAAATCCATGAAGCAGGATCATCGCTGGTGACTTCGTATCTCCAGCTTCCTGATAGTGCATTCGTACGCCATTGAGGTCGACAAACCGCGAGTGTTCAGAATGAAAAACAACTTCGCGGTTCTTCTGCCAGTCAGCATCACGCGGACGCGCCAACAGCTTTGCCACGACAGCCAGTGTTGCTGCCGCGGTAGCACTTCCCGCAATCCAATAGCGCTTTTTCATCGGCTCACTCGAGGCTCCCAGGGGAAATCATGCCTATGACAAAGCCCGCGCCTTGAATGAAGAGCGCGGGCGGTTTCCATTTCGGGTTTGAACCGCAGTGATTCGCCCCGGAGGGGGATATGTTTATAGCCCGGCGCTCCTAACACCTCCGGCTTCGTTCGGTGGAGCGGACACACCGTCGTAGCGCAATGTAAAGGTTTGTCCGCTCCGCCGAACGAAGCAGGCATGGCGAAATTCCGTAGCTATAAACATATCACTCCTCGGGAGTGAAGACTGACTACCCTCGAGGTTAGACACTACCGCGACAACAACGTTCCCACATATGTCAACAACTCATTCGCACAAACCGGACAATAGTTATGATCCTTAACAAGTCGATCCACGACCTCGTTGATCCTGCGCAACTGATCCGGATCCGGCGTCTTGGCTGAAGTTGTGATCTTCACTACGTCTTTCAAGTCGGCAAAGATCTTCTTTTCAATCGCTTCCTTCAATCGTTCGTGGGAACTATATTCAAACGACTTTCCTTTGCGCGCATATGAAGAGATACGAATTAGTATTTCCTGACGGAACGTGTTCTTTGCATTCTCGGAGATGCCAATTTGCTCTTCAATTGAACGCATCAACTGTTCGTCGGGATCCATCTCTTCTTCAGTTATAGGATCTTTGATACGTTCCTTGTTGCAGAAGGCTTCCACGTTATCCAGGTAGTTGTTGCACATCGTGCGCGCCATTTCTTCGAATGAGTAGACGAACGCACGCTGGACTTCGATCTTAGCCAGTTCGTCGTATTCCTTCCGCGCTTGCGAAATCAGGTTCAGATAACGCTCGCGTTGTTCGGAGCTAATCCCGGTGTGTTGTTCGAAGCCGTCCTTAATAGCACGCAAAGCATCGATCGGGTTGATGCACGTCACGCCATCACGTACTAACGCACTCGAGAGCCGATTGATGATGTATCGTGGCGAGATTCCATCCATACCTTCGCGCACTGTCTCTTCTTTCAGCTCGCGAACATCTTTCGATTTGTAACCCTCGACGTCTTCGCCGTCGTAGAGTTTCATCTTTTTCACAATGTCGACGCTCTGGCGCTTGGGTTCTTCCAGGCGGGTCATCACGGCAAACATTGCCGCCACCCTGAGTGTGTTTGGCGCAAGATGAACATTCCGCAGCGCTTCCGACTGGTGCAGGAGTTTGTCGTAAATCCGTTCTTCCTGCGACACTCGCAGATTGTAGGGAACGCGCACGAGAATGATTCGATCCTGAAGAGCCTCAGACTTCCGGTTACCGGCGAAAGCGATGTATTCGTTCTCGTTGGAGTGCGACAGAATCACCTCGTCGGCGTAAATCATCGCAAACCGGCCGGTCTTGATGCTTTGTTCCTGCGACAGCGTCAACAAGCTGTAGAGAAACTTCTCGTCTACCTTGAGCATCTCCACAAATTCCATCAAACCGCGATTGGCGATGTTCAATTCACCGTCGAAGCGGTAGGCGCGGGGGTCCGACTCAACGCCCACCTCGCCAATGGTTGATAAATCTATGGAACCGGTTAATTCAGTTATGTCCTGCGACTTAGGATCGCTCGGTGAAAACGTTCCAATCCCAACTCTTTCTTTCTCGGAGAACGCCACACGATGAACCATCACTTCTTCGTGCCGGCCTCCATACGTCCGTTCCAGCGAATAGCGACACTGCGGACAAAGATCGCCTTCGATATAAATGCCGTAATGTTTTTCGACCTCAGCGCGAAGTTGATGAGGGATTAGGTGGAGAGGTTCTTCATGCATTGGACAGTCTTTGATTGCGTAGACTGCGCCGCCGTCAGTCTGGGTCCAGACTTCAAGACCACGCTTCAACATGTTAACGATTGTCGATTTGCCACCGCCCACCGGGCCCATCAGCAGCAGGATTCGTTTACGAACTTCGAGTCTCTGCGCGGCGGATTTGAAGTACTCGACGATTCGCGCAATCGGTTCTTCAATGCCGAAGAGTTCGGAAGAAAAGAAATTGTAGGAAAGAACTTCGTGTTGAGTGCCTTCATTGAGCCGCTCAATGCCGGCGGCGTGAACCATGTCGTTAATACGGGCGTGTGAGAGTTGTGCTATTCGCGGATTCTGAGCAACGAGCTCGAAATAGTCTCGAAAGGTACCTTCCCAACGAAGCGCTTCGTGCTCACGGCGCAGATCTTCCAGACGTTCACTGATGTTGAATTGTTTTTTGCCATCCTGCTCTTGCATAGCCTTGAAACCTCTTCGGCTCTCGCGCATTGGACAGCGTGTGGGGAAAGGCCACGCCCTGGTAATTATCGCTCGATTAGGAAATCGGAGTCGATAATTAAGTCCTGGTCAGTTCTTCTGGATGTGAGTACTCACGCGCGCGTAAGCGTGAAACGCATCTTTGAAGCTTCGATTCTCAAGGATCGTTAAACGGAGTCGCGGTGGGAAACACTTTGTGGAAGCGAACCTCACGCGCGCTTCCCAATTGTGGCCAGTATAGCATACGGCTTAAGGGCGAAAGTCAATGCTTATTTTTCCATCGAGATCTAGTCATTGACTTTGTCGACCATGTTCACTCTGGTTGCGCTATTACTACGCGCGGATGCAACTGTTGCTTTTCAGCCTCGTAATCACCAACTGCGATTAACGTGCCTTCTTCGTCGAACATCCTTACCGCCACGCCGTCGGGCCAATCAGCCTTCGCAACACCAACCTCCATTCCGTGACGCGTCCTTCGTACGTCATCGCCAGTTAGATG
This sequence comes from Pyrinomonadaceae bacterium, assembly GCA_036004125.1. Taxonomy (GTDB): domain Bacteria; phylum Acidobacteriota; class Blastocatellia; order Pyrinomonadales; family Pyrinomonadaceae; genus PSRF01. Next base: position 11,626 of record DASYRR010000231.1, read on the forward strand.
CATGAAAGGCAGCTGCGAGAGTGCTGACCCAGGTGGAATCAAAATGGTCTCCAGTGCTTCTTCCGTAAAACGAGTCTTGAGCTGTTCAAGCGTGATTGCATTTTCGATTCTCAATTGACCGACACGCACGCGACGAAGCTCGGCGAGATGTGCGCCGACGTGCAAACGTTTCCCCAAATCTTCCGCCAAGGTCCTTACATAAGTTCCGGACGAACAGGCGACGCGAGCAAACAAGTCAAATGTTCCGTCCAGGTTGTCTTTCATCAATTGGCCGTCGGGTCGAATAGGTGCAAATTCGTGAACGCACACGCGCACGGGCTTGCGCTCCACTTCCTCACCACGACGCGCGAGCTCATACAGTTTTTGACCCGCGATCTTTTTTGCCGAGTACATGGGAGGAACTTGATCTATTTCTCCGCGCAAACTAGCGAGCGCGGATTCGATCTCATCGTCTTGCCACCCGCTCTGTGGTATTTGGCCCGGCGGTGTTAGTGGTGTCCCTGTGCGGTCCCCAGTATCAGTCGCATAGCCGAGACGAATGATTGCCTCATACTCTTTGTCATCGCCTGTTAGAAATTGCGCAAGTCTTGTGGCCCGGCCAACGAGCACTAACAAAACTCCGGTGGCAAAAGGATCCAGAGTTCCTGTGTGACCGACGCGACGTTCGTGCAAGGTGCGACGGACGCGACTAATGACATCGTGGGAAGTCATACCGGCTGGTTTGTCGATTACGAGAAGCCCGTTCATGAGACCAAGTATGAAGGATGAAGGCGGAAGGATGAAGGAGGCAGGAGCAGGAGCAGGAGCAGGAGCAGGAGCAGGACGCCCAGATTTCTCTTGCGCGACAAATGCGAATGAGTAACGGTTTGCTCCTGCTCCTGCTCCTGCTCCTGCTCCTGCTCCTGCTCCTTCATCCTTGCTCTTCGTCGAGGTCAGTATTAGATGCGGCGCGTACTTTGTCGCTGACAAGTTCATAAGGAAAACCCTGACGGAGGAGATGATCGAAGAGGCTCTTGGCTTCGAGGCGATTCTTGGGTTTACCCTTTAGCCTGATGCGCTTCTCGATTGCGCGGTCAATCAGTTCAGCTTCAGATGTTTCGGCGTACACGAGTTCGAGCGCCTCATTAGCAACAGTGCTTTCAACCTTCTTGAACTTCAGATCGCGTTCCAATCGACGCCGTCCAATCGGTCTTTGTCTTACTTTTAGCGATGCGTAACTAAAAGCAAAGCGTTCGTCATCGAGATAGCCATATTCTTTGAGCCGTTCAATAACTGCATCAACGTCTGTTTTACTTGCACGACCGCTCTCAAGAAGTCTCTCGCGCAGTTCCGCCACTGAACGCGATTTGGCTGCAATCAGCTTTATGGCGCGGTCGAACGTGCGCCGGCGCTTTTCTTCAGGCGTGAGGTTACGCTGTTCGTCGTTGGGTGCTGGCTTCTTCCTTGGCATGTAGCAACAGATTGTCAGGCAAAGGAAGTCAGAAACCAAGATGAATTTCATCTGCTTCAACTGCGCGTGCTAAACTCACGTGGTGATGACTGGTAACGAGATTCGCGAAGCATTTCTGAAGTATTTTGAAGAGAAGGACCATACTCGTGTGCGCTCCTCTCCCCTGCTCCCTGCCAACGATCCGACGTTGTTGTTCACTAACGCAGGCATGAATCAGTTCAAGGATACCTTTCTCGGCTTGGACAAGCGCGAGTATGTGCGCGCAACGTCATCGCAGAAGTGCATCCGTGCTGGCGGCAAACACAACGACCTCGACGAAGTGGGCAAGACCGCCAGGCACCATACGTTCTTTGAAATGCTCGGCAATTTTTCCTTTGGCGACTATTTCAAGAAAGACGCAATCGCTTTTGCCTGGGATCTCTTGCTGAACGTTTACGCACTCCCGCTCAATCGTCTTTGGTTCAGCGTCTACAAGGATGACGACGACGCGGCGCGGCTTTGGGAAGAGATCGGCGCGCCTCGCGAACGTATTCTGCGCTTTGGCGAGAAGGACAACTTTTGGCAAATGGGCGACACCGGACCATGCGGTCCGTGTAGCGAGATTCACTACTACATGGGGGAGGATCCAGAAGATCCAGCAAAGAATCGTGCGGATTTAGTTAACGGTCCTGGCGACGACACGATGGAGATCTGGAACCTCGTTTTCATGCAATATGAGCGCAGCCTCAACAGTGCTGGCGAGATCGTGCAAACCGACTTGCCCAAGCCGTCGGTTGATACAGGTGCTGGTCTCGAACGTCTCGCCGTAGTGCTCCAGAATGTTAACTCAAACTACGAGACCGATCTGATTCGACCGATCATCAACTTCACGGCGCACCTGGCTGATCGGCACTACGAGGCTGAAACCAAAGAAGGTTTCGCTATGCGGGTGATTGCTGACCACGCTCGCGCCGCAGCATTCGCGATCGCTGACGGAATTCTGCCCGGTAATGAAGGTCGGAATTACGTGCTTCGCAAGATCATGCGACGCGCTATCTATCAAGGGCATCGCACGCTCGGATTTGAGGGTTCATTCTTCAATCGCGTCACCAACTTCGCTGTGGACGGAATGAAGGAGGCATATCCCGAACTCGAAAGCCATCGTGAGTTTATCGAGAAGATGGTGAGCCTCGAAGAAGAGCGTTTTCGCTCGACGCTCACTGTCGGGCTTAATAAGTTGGACGAGTTGTTTACATCGACGAAGGGTGCGATGCCTGGATACAAGGCACTCGCTCGGTTGTACGACACGTTCGGCACACCCAGAGACTTAATCCGCGTTGGCCTTGAGGAACGAGGCTTCAGCGTCGACGAGGACCAATTCAATGAGAGCTTTGATACCGCGCTCCAGGAACTGCAACAGTCAGCGGCTCCCGAAAAGACTGAAGCCAAAGCGAAGACTAATCCGGTTTACGCGGAGGTGGTGGGACGGTTTGCTCGTTCGGAGTTCAAGGGTTATGTGACCACTCACGTCGATGATGCGAAGGTTTTGTCTTTAATAAGAGGCAACGAAGTCACAGCGCTGAATGAAGGTCACGAAGGTGAAGTCGTTTTAAACCAGACGCCGTTCTATGCCGAAAGTGGTGGCCAGGTTGGCGACGTGGGCACGTTGAGTAATGCACAGATGTTGGCGACCGTGCTCGACACTTTCTCACCAGCTCAGGGTTTGATTGTCCATAAAGTGAAAGTCGAACGAGGAACATTAGCCGCGGGTGACACGGTTTCAGCAGAGGTTGATGTTGAGAAACGCGACGCAACGCGACGTAATCACACGGCCACCCATTTAATGCACGCAGCCTTACGAGAAGTTCTAGGGACACACGTGAAGCAAGCCGGATCCGTGGTAGCGCCGACATATCTGCGTTTTGACTTTTCTCATTACCAACCGCTGACGCAAGCCGAGCGTGAGGAGATTGAACGTCTGGTTAATTATCACATCCTTCGAAACGAACCCGTCCAGACGGATGAGATGGCTATCGAGGAAGCTATGCGTTCGGGTGCAATGGCGCTCTTTGGCGAGAAATATGGTGAGAAGGTTCGCGTACTTTCGATCAAAGGTGTTGAGGGTGTGTTTTCTAAAGAACTTTGTGGTGGCACACATGTGCGCGCGACAGGTGACATTGGACTCTTCAAGATTACCAACGACGAGTCGATAGCCTCAGGTGTCAGAAGAATCCGAGCGATTACCGGTATCGACGCTTATGACAGGTTCCGAGAAAGCGAAGTACTGGTTGATGAAATGAGCACCGGTTTAAGAACCTCACGAAGCAACCTCCCAGCGGTTGTCGCGAAGTTGCAGGAGGAATTGAAAAAAGCTCGTCGTGAGACAGACGAGTTGAAACTAAAAATCGCGATCGATCCAGGTCCATCGACAAACGGTGATGAAGCGCGCGATATTTCAGGCGTCAAGGTACTGGCTCGTGAAGCAAGCGGTCTCGATGCTGCTGCAATGCGACAGTTGTCTGACACGCTGTTGGCACGAATAAAATCAGGCGTTGTCGTTCTTGGTCGCAGCAGCGATGGAAAGGTGTCACTGATAGTGCGCACCTCTGCGGATCTGACTGGAAAAGTTCCAGCCGGCCAAGTGATCAAAGAGTTGGCGCCGATCGTAGGTGGACACGGTGGCGGCAAGGCTGACATGGCCGAAGGCGGAGGTAGTCAGCCAGAGAAGCTCGCGGATGCGCTTACACAGAGCTATGCAGTGATCGAGCGACTCCTCAAGTCGTAAGCACTGCCACGTACAAAAACGCTCACAAGCACTTTGCATGAAAGGCGTTCTCTATTAACTTTGCATGAAAGGCGTTCTCTATTAAAAGGATCATGCTATTGAAATCGCCGTCAATAGGCTTGTGCTTCATGTTGGCAGTGTTTGCTTGCACTACCACATTTTCGCAGCAATCTAATCCGGTGATTAATGTTGCTCCGAATGCGCCAAAGGACAAGCCAAAAGGAGCAAGGGCCGAGGAAATCAGCAGCTTTGAAGAAGCCATCAAACCTTATATCGAGATGGCAAAAAAATCCTATCCAGAAGCCAAAGAGCGGTTTAGAAAAGGTCTTCCGCCGAAGCACACTTTCTTCATAACGACGAGACTACATGATGCCCAAGGCCGTCTTGAACAGGTATTTATCGCGGTCCGAGAAATAAGCGACGCCAAGATAACCGGCCTAATCTGGAGTGATATTAATTTGGTCGCAGGCTATCGAAAGGGAGATTCCTATACCTTTCCAGAAACTGAGTTAATTGACTGGACGATTAGTAAACCAGACGGGACGGAAGAAGGAAATTTTGTTGGTAAGTTTTTGGATACATATCAGCCCCAAACGATTACCGAAGCTACCACATGGCGAACTAAGCCAGCCACACCAGAACGAATGAATCAGAGAATTGAAGAGTCAGCCCTCAAGTATCAGTCTAATGCACCGATTCCCCGTATTGTTCTCTATGACATAGGCTACCCTCGGAATGACGAAGAATATAACGCCCTTGATGGTAACGCCGTCATGTTAATTACGGCTCTGGCCCAAACGCGTGAAGAACTTCCCGTAAAAAGAGTTTATGTGTTGGTGGCAGGCAAAGAAGTTGAACTGAGTCAGCTAAAGCTCGTGTTATCGGAGCAAACTACCGTTAACGGGGCGGTGGCCAAAACGTTCGGAGCTTTCCGAATGGATGCACTCTATTTGTTACCAATGATCTTACGAATGAGACATTCAGATTTACTGGTGGATTTTGCGCAAACTAGAACCGGGATGAAGGTAGCTGTATTCGGCACTCCGCTCTCTGCTGAAGTAAGCAAGCTGACTATCAAGGATCCAACCGGAATAATCAGATCAAGAGAGACAATGGATGAATTTATCAGACGGGAGTTTCCGAGCTTTTTCTCAGAGCCTTGAAGCTTTCGACAGTCGTTTCCGTTCTAGTTCCCGACTGATACAGAGTTGGTTTTCAGAATGCGGCGACACTCGAAAATAGCGAGTGTCGCCGCCACGTCTCTTATAGGTGACGTTCACATTGCTTTCTGCTTTTCAGTCAGCGCGATGTTCATCTTCTCGAGTGTTATTTTGTTAAGCGTTCCGGTCACCTTCAGACCTTCCGCCTGCTGATACTTACGCAATCCCTCGCGCGTCGCATCGTCAAGCTTGCCTAATTGCTCTCCCGCGTAGAACCCGCGGGATTTGAGTAGCGCCTGTGCCTGATTGACCTGGTCTTTGGTCGCTTTGAAAACCGGACCGCGTTTGGTTGTCTTTGTTCCCGCTTTGGTTGAGGTTGAACTGGTTGAGTTCTGGGCGTGCACTCCAGCAGTGAGGACACAGAGAAGTAGCACAGTGAGAGTGAGTAGTTTCTTCATTTTCTTTCTTCCTTTTGTGAGGCGCGCAGGTGCGCGCGGTTAATTGATTTGTGAGGCTATTTCCGAAAAACGGGAAGATGATACTACCGGTGTCAAGGGGCAGAGCCGAGCTTTGTGCTTTGCGCTTTGAGTTTTGTCGTTTCTCGGTCTCACCGGGCTTCAGTCGGGTGAACAGTTTCGGTACTGCGGCACTTCGCGAGAATCCACCAGCCGCTCCGCTGGTGGTATTTCAAACTGCCCCAGTAGATGCCGTTCAAACACGTTGGCGGATGAGCAACACACGTGTTACTATGGCGGCGGCTCAAAGCAGCCAGTTGAACTCAGGACCTCACTGTCCAACTCCGAAATGTCCCGAAGCCAGGCGGCAATTTACGAACAAATGCGAAAATCATTATTCATCTGTGTCCTACTTACGTTGCTGTCTGCCGCATCGGTTGCCGCCCAAAACACCTACCAATTCGATAATTTCGATATTGCCAACGGTGTCCGCATTCAAACTCCACCAGCGCAAACTCCCAAGAAGCCCGAGCAGACGGGGCGAAAACTTACCTCTTCACTGAACTTCAAATACACGCCGGCTCCTGGTGCTCTCGTTCAGCTCACCAGCCAAGTACTCAATCCCTCAATGGGTGGATTCACAACCGGTAACTCTGACGTCGATAATTTCATCGTCGAATCAGGAAAACGGAACTCGGTAGACCCGCTGCTGCTCTACTCCATCATGCATCAGGAATCCAGCTTCAAAGCTCGTGCAATGTCCTACAAAGGCGCGCGCGGCCTTATGCAGCTGATGCCTCCAACCGCTGTGCGCTTTGGCGTTTCGAACATCTGGGATCCGAAGCAGAACATCGAAGGGGGTGCTCGCTACATGCGTTTCCTTCTCAACTTGTTCTCCGGAGACGTGAGATTGGCACTGGCTGGTTACAACGCCGGCGAGGGTGCGGTTATCAAGTACGGCTACCAGATCCCACCCTACAGTGAAACCCAGGAATACGTCCGACGCATTGGTCGTCGCTACAGTCTGATTCGCGACCCTGAGGCGGCTGCAAATGCCGAACGCTTGACGGGCGCACAGGTTGCCCAGGTACAGCAAAAAGATCCCAAACCTCTGAACGTCTACGAGCCTTCCGTTTTCATGGCCCGTTTGCCTGACGGACGATTGCAGTTAGTTAGTCAGTAATGTCCGACGAACTTTTGTTTGTCGTGGAGTGAGTTCAGGACAACGCAAAAGGATTCGGACGCGTCGTAATTATCGCAACGACAAACTGAAGTTTATCGAACATTAGAACAGCGAGGCGGAACCTTTCATGGTCTCCGCCTCGTTTTGTATTTAGAAGGCTTTAGGTATCATGCGCGAGAAGAGGCGCGGTTCGATAAGCTTCTGTAAAGGAGAGATGACGAAACCTATGACATGTTCCGGTTGTGGTTCTTACGTGGCACCTGGGGTGCGCTTTTGTTCAAACTGCGGCGCAGCGACTAGTGACCCGGATTCGACCCGTCTCGCACGACTAGAATCGAAATCACTCGAACGAACTGCGGACGACGACCTGGAACATGTTGTTTTCACCGTGCGGCCGACAATGATTTTCATCAAGGCTGGATACGCACTTGCCGCGCTCGGCGGAATCGCTCTCGTCTTCTTGTTGTCTTCAATTGGAGTACCTTTTTACATTTCGTTACTATTGGCGCTGGGCCTCCTCCTGATCCCAGCCTACTACCACATCAGGCGCAACATGATCCGCTACACGGTGACTGATTCGAAGCTCGAGATCGATACCGGCCTCGTCGCTCGCACAACTCGTAACATTCCGCTAAGCAAGGTACAGGACGTTACGGTCTCGGCAAGCATTCCACAACGCCTGATGGGATTTGGCGACATCATCGTCGACAACGCCAGCGAGGTCGGCGGAACAATCGTCATGCACAACATCAGCAGTCCTCGCCATTACGCTGACCTGCTTTTGCGCGAACTGAGACGCTGGCATTAAACTGATTTCGTGAATGGCCCGCTGCAGTAGCCCGACTGTCAAGGAGGGCTCCTCCTCAACCGAGCGGTGCCAGGTGTGATCGAGCCCTCCTTGACAGTCGGGCTACTGCCCTGCGTTTTGGGAACATCAAACCACTGGCGGTTTCTAATCAAGACCGTATTCTGGGAACGACGGGGGTCTGTCTTTTGCGTTTAGCGAGATTTACAGTCTGGTTGAGTTTTTTGATGGCATTGTCCGTCCTACCTGGCTTTGCGGAATCCCCTCGTCCTGAACTTCTACAGTTGTTTCCAGAGCAGGTTGGCGCTTTCAGAAGAACTCTGTTACCAGGCCCACCAGATGATTTGAAGCGTCAAGGAATCCTAAACCCGTCCTCAGAAGCTCTCGGAGGACAGGTGGAATATATGGGAGCCCGAAACCAAAGACTCCTGGTCGAAATTGTGCAGTCGCATCAAGATTCGGAGGCGTACTCGTTGTTGACCATAGCAGCGGCGGTTGCCCGTACAAATCAATCAGCCACTGAGCTGTCGCGTGGGTACGGTACAGCAGGCTTTGTTTCCGATAATGAGGTCGCCTTCTTCAAAGGTCTCGACTTCGTCAGAATCACTCGCCTCAACAAATCCACATCGTCCGATCTTGAAGGCTTTGCAAAGGCGCTCGCGGAAACAATCGACAAAGGCGAAGCAGACATACCCGCATTAATCAAGCATCTGCCGAATACCGAGCATTCACAGAGAATAGCAATCTTCCTAACGCGTTTTAATAGTCTCCAAACACTGATGCCAAATCAGACAGTCTTGAGTGCTATTGAAACTGGCGGTGATGCCGACGCAGCATTTGTGGAGACGAGCTCAGGCAAAGTCCTTCTAGTCGAATACAACACTCCGCAACTCGCAAAAGATAACGACGACCGGATAATCGCGAAGATTCATGAACTTTGGAAGCTTGGTCAGCCGGCACCAATTGGTTATCGGCGCGTTGGTAACTATTCGGTTTTTGTTTTTGATTCACCTGACGAAGCGACGGCAAAACTGCTAATTGATCAGGTCAAGTATGAACAGGTCGTTCAGTGGCTTGGCGAGAATCCCAACATCTTGAGAGAAGCTCAACGGCGTTACGTTGAGACAACTCTGGGTGTCTTTGTCGCTGTTTTGAAAGCGTCTGGTTTTGCGTTGATTGGGTGCCTTGGCCTCGGTGGAGTCTTTGGTGCGCTGCTGTTTAGTCGAAGACGCGCGCAACAGAGAGCGCAGGAAGCATTTTCAGATGCTGGGGGAATGCTTCGCCTGAATATCGACGAGCTCACTGCCCAGACAGATCCGGCAAGGTTGCTGGGACCGGGGAGATAAGATTGTCCGATATGTTTTAGCTTGTCGTGGATCGCCAAAATCCGGTGAGGTTCCGCATTCACAAGGTCGACAAGCTAAAGCATATCGGACATAAAAATGCGGGCTGCTGATCTTTCCTGGGAGGCTCCCCCAAGCCCCTTCAGGACGTCAATCAGCAGCACCGCTATTGTTGCTCTTCAACTGCGTAACAAGCGCCACTCTTTCCCCCAAAAAAGTAAAACGCTTGCCTTTAAATTCAACTGAGAGGATGCCTCCCCCAAAGCCTCCACTCACCGCAGTTTTCTGAGCCTGACCCGATTTACCCTTATCTACCCTTCTTGTTCTGCTGTTCCATTTGGCAATGAGTGTGCCAATTTGCTGTAACAACCCGCTCAGATAGCTGTTCTCTATTTTCCTTAGAAAAATTCCGGTGTGTACGCGAAGGTACACGCAATAACCACCCTCAGTGCGTATTCGTACAATACAAACTGAGACGCCCAACCGAACGATTATCAATCATGATCTGACCTACAAGTTGAAGAAGCTTATCGGACATTTCGAGGCGTCGTGGACGCTAGGGAAGGAAGTCGACCAACGAATCAAGCTCGCCGGTTGTGTTGTAGAAATGTGGAGCGATGCGGAGCCGGTCACCTCGAGGCGCGGTGATGATATTTTTCGACTTGAGCTGACGGTATAGACCCATTGCGGTTATCTCACCTGGATGCTGAACACAAACAATCTGAGACTTTTCACCCGGTCTTCGTGAGCTGACGACCTTGTAGTCCTTCTCCCTCAATCGTTCACAAAGACGATCCGTTATTTGTTCAAGATAATTGGCGATGGTCTGTGTGCCTACTGTGTTCAGAAGTTGAAGACTCGCTTCCAACCCGTGAATCAGCGCAGCAGCTCCAGTGCCAGTTTCCCACGGCAGTGCGCCTTGCTTCCAATCCTGATCGAAGTTGGTGTAATCCTCCGGATCCTCAACGCTGACCCAACCAACCAACGTCGGTTGGATTCGTTCCCTGGCTCGATCTGACAGATACACATAACCGACACCTTCAGGAGCCAGCAGCCACTTATGTGAGGCACCAGCAGCAGCATCAATCAATTCAGCCTCAACGTCCAGCGGCAGCACTCCCAACGACTGAATCACATCGACCACCAAAAGAGCATCATGTTGACGTGCAAGCCGGCCCAGGCGTTCCAGGTTCGAACGAAAGCCCGAGGCGTATTGGACATGGCTGATCGAGATTAATCGAGTGTGGGTATCAACGAGCCTCGCCACTTCGTCAAAGTCAACGCGTCCTTCGGATTCGTCGCACATCCGCAATTCAACACCGAACGCGTTTTGCAGTCGCAGCCACGGATAGACATTGGCAGGAAACTCTCGGTTGAAGGTGACGACGTTGTCGCCGCGTCGCCAGTTCAGACCATTCGCGATCGTAGACAGACCGTCCGAGGTATTACGCATGAAGGCAACTTGTTCGCGGCGAGCGCCCAGCAAGTTGGCTAAGAGGCTTCGAGCGCGGTCTTTTACCGCAATCCAGTTCTGATAATGCAAGGCGCCGTTGTCGCGCACATCTCTTAATTGCGCTTCAATCGCCTCAACTGTCGGAGTTGGTAATGGTGAGACTGCCGCGTGGTTAAGATAAATCGCGCGCTGGGTAATAGGAAAAAGGGCACGCAGCTCCGGAGTCATTAGTTTTAAGGTGAGTAAGGTCTACCGTAGAATTCTCTATAAAGCCATCCGAGAACACGTGCTTCGGCAGTACACAATGCTTCAATCCAACAATTCAATAGAAAATCGTTTCGACCAAGCTCAAAGGGAATCTTTTCAGCCTGCTTCAAAATTGAACCACTGCTCCTCAAATCTAGCTTGTACGATTCCGCGATTGATTCGTTTGCTTTAGAAGCAGTCTCCAGAGCATTGAGCAATTGTCCGAGCCAGGAGTGCAGTCCGTATTGGGTCGGGTTGTCAGCCAGTGCCTGAATAATTCCGATTGCCAGGCGGTCCTCCGCTTGTTTGAATACAAAGACGTCTTCACCCAGCGTCTGACTTTGACGCTGTTTCCATTGGAAAACTTCTTCAACCGCGGGATGTTTGATAACCGCTACTCGCTGGTCGTACTTCAAGAACCACTCGATTACGTCCGGGACAGAATCAACGTCAACGTTTCCGCTAGAGTCGCGAGCAAGCGGTGGTGTGTTCTGTCCGATATGCTTTTTTAGCTTGTCGTTGTCTTCCTGCACACGATTCTCAATTCGTCCAAGGGTTCGCCAAAACGAGCCTCGACAAGCTAAAAAAGCATATCGGACATTCTTAAACCAAACGACGCGCGAATTTCACCGACCACTTCGCCGCGGCGGTTCTTTACAGGAAAAAACGCATAACGCGAAACCGCCTCGAGTGATCCGTTATGCAGTACACCAAGCTGGCGCAGTGCCTCTATCACGACAGTCGGACGTGCGCGACTGTCATCTCCATCTTCAATCTTTAGCGCCAAGCCTAAACCTCTCGGCCATTCACCGGACGGAACAATTCCAGCAGTGTAAACGCCTTCAGCGCCAACTTTCGAAACAACACGGCCAGGTGCGGCCTTCATAATTTCGGTGTCCAGTCGATCAGCTGTTCCGCCGATCAGTTCTGGATACGCTGTCATAACTTTCACGATACGCGCGCATGCTTTACGAGTTTCGTCGTCGAATGCCTCCGGTGGCGCAACTAACCGGGCAAATGCCAAGGCCATCGCTTTTACAGTAATTCCAAAAACCGGTACACCGCAGCCATCGATTCCTAACGCAAGATCTTCCAGTGCAATTCCGGAAAACTCGGCTATTACACGTCCAATCGCTAACTGTACCGGGTTCTCTGGCAGGTCGTAAGTCTCTATTGGAGCACCGAGATGCTTAGCAACTGCAAGCATACCGGCGTGTTTCCCGGAACAGTTATTGTGCAGAACATTGGGCGCCTCGCCTCTAGCGCGTAGATCAGCTGCGGCTTTTTGACTGTAGGGCTCATGGGCTCCGCACTTTAGTGCTTCGGGGCCCAGGCCAACCTTCGTCAACATTGATAAGGCGAGTTGTGTATGAATGGGTTCACCATTGTGTGAGGCGCAAGCCAGAGCGATCTCCTCGTCAGTGAAATCAAAATGATCGGCTGCTCCTGACACGAGAAGGGGCATTGCCTGGAAAGGTTTAGCCGAAGACCGTAGAAACGTCACTGTTTCGGGTGCTCCGATATGCGACACAATACGCTCACCCGGCTCGACTACCACAATGTGGCCGCGATGCCTCGATTCGGTAATTGCACCGCGCCTGACTTCAACCAGAGGCTCGGCGATTGGAATTTGTTGATTACGTTCGTTGGCAGTCTGATGCGAAGCCATTAGGACCCACAACCTCGACAAAGGTGCTGATTGAATTGCGGATGGAGAAATCTTAACACGCAACGTCGCAAGGTACGTGGGTCTCGAGAATCTTAGCCGCAGATCTACGCTGAATGATCACAGATCCTCGCAAGATCAAAAGGAGTTATTGCTTTCATATCAGCGGAAATCTGCGGCTCAAAGTACTGATCGAGAATGAGAGGACATCCCCAAAAATCAAAATACCACGCGACTCTACAGTCTCGTGGTATCCGCACCTTTGAAACCTTGATCTTTGTTTAGTTATTTCTTGATCGAATGTGCTGCCTTTCGTTTGCCGCCCCAACTCAGTACTGTCAGTTTTATCACGCGCCTTCCAAAACGCATCGCTTCACGTGAAGTAGGCGTCCAGATGTCAATACGTCGGCCACGAACGGCGCCCCCAGTATCGGCAACAAGATATTCGCCACTGTAATTACCCGCATCGAGGCGTACGCGTGAGCCCAGGGGTAAAACTCGCGGGTCGGCAGCAATTAGTCCCTTACTTACGTGTCTTCCACTCGCAGTCCGACCTCTCAAACTGTATGCAGTGGCAACATACGAAGCCGGTGGAGCAACAAATGACGACTCAACATTCGCAGCTACGACATCACCCAAGCTTCCCTTTTGCGCAGTCTCTGGAACTACCGGAGAGGTTTCTGGAATAGGCTGAGTTTGTTTTGCTCCTAATTGTTGAGCTTGAAAAGCCAAGGGCTCCGCTGACGAAGAACGAGCGGAAAGAATCAAAGAACTACTTAGAAGTGCTGTGCAAACAATCGCACTTCCACTGAAGATAGACTTAACTTTCAATTCGGGTCTCCTGTCCGAGGCTTACTGTTACCTTTCAGCGTCCTGCGCGAGTCCGTTTTTCCTATGACTCGTCCCCTGGCTCTAGGAGTCTTATGACGTCAGCCGAGGTTGGGGGCTTGCATCCTTGATGCGGGGCGCTGGAAAGATCTGGAATGAGTAAAGCGAAAAAGCGCGTTTAACCGTCGCAATCTCACTCGCAACCTAGCACACACTTTTGAGAGAGTCCAACCTCGAAAAGAGCGAGTTTTGTGAGGAAAATTGAAGAATTCAGGGTAAACAGTGAAATACGGCGACTTAAGAAAAAACCATACAGTCATATCGACAGAAGCCAATTTGACCGTACACTCTATTAGGTAAATCGTGTAAATCAGCCGCTGCGAATCATAAACCGAAGCAC
>DASYRR010000232.1:0-9580 GCA_036004125.1 Pyrinomonadaceae bacterium
CGGGGACTTGTCACCGCTTTGGTAAAGCGAACCAAGGATAACGCGCCCTGTACCAAAGCGGTGACAAGTCCCCGCACTCCAAGGAGGCGCCATCCTCTCTCCACTGGCCCTGAATTGCGACTTGCAGTTAGTCCAGACTGGCATGCGGCAGAATCTCGAGCGGGATTGGTTCGAGGAAGCGAGAGAGCGCAGGCGTGCCGTCCGTTTCTGGTCCGCGATACACATTTGCCGGGTAAACAAAGTTCAAGTCCCTCTTGGCCCGCGTGGTTGCTACATACAGTAAGCGGCGCTCCTCATCCAAATCGTCAAACTCATCCTGAAAACGATTTGACGGAAACCAACCGTCGGTCATCCAGATGACAAACAGGTGATTCCATTCCAAACCTTTGGCTGAGTGCACCGTGGAAAGCGTCACAAAACCGCTGGTTCGTCTGGCTGCATTCCCATCGACTGCTTCGGTTGGATCGAGAGCAATATCTTCAAGCAACTTGGTAGATGTTTTGTAGCGCTTGGCAATGGTCTGCAGGTGTTCCAGATCGCGGCCGCGACGTTGAGCGTCGTCGTATTTGTTCTTCAAGAGCGGACGATAGAACTTTAGAACCGCAGACAATTGCTCCGCAGGAGTTTTATTCTCGCCAACGGTTGTAAGTACTCGGGCCAGCCGTACCAATTGCGACTGGTAACTTGCGCGTCCAGGGAAGCGATGTAGTTTCCGAAAGAGAGCTTCCTTGGTGCGGGCAGATCGGAAATCGCGTTGTTCGACGCCCAGGTATTCGAGTATCTGATAGACCGTGGCCTCGCCGATGTGGTCGATCAGTTTGAGCATGCGAAACCACGAAAGAGTATCAGACGGCTTAACCACGACTCGCAAGAACGCCAATGCGTCTTTGATGTGAGCGGATTCCGCGAACCTCATTCCGCCAAACTTTCGAAACGGAATTCCTTGCTTACCAAGTTCGATTTCCAGATCGAACGAGTGGGAACTCGAACGGAACAGGACAGCAATCTCACTTAACGGCACTTCGTTATCACGCAATTCGTCAATACGTTGAGCCACAAAGCGCGACTGCTCATTTTCATCGCGAGCGCTGACCACAACCGGAAGGTCGCTTCCCTCTATTCTTGAGAAGAGTCGTTTCTTGAAACTCTCCTTAACGTCTTCCATGATCGAGTTCGCCACATCAAGAATCGGTTGTGTGCTCCTGTAGTTCTCCTCGAGCTTGATAATTTGTGCTGCAGGAAAAAGCTTAGGAAACTCCAACATGTTCTTATGGCTGGCACCACGGAAAGAGTAGATCGACTGAAACTCATCCCCGACTACGGCAACGTTGTCGTGGCGCGTCGTCATCAGTTTCACGATTTGCGCCTGCAGCTTGTTCGTGTCCTGATACTCGTCCACCATTATGTAGCGATATTGGTCCGACAACTGTGCGCGCAGCTCGGCGCTAGCTTCCAGCGCCTCCTTGAACCGCACTAAAAGGTCGTCATAGGTGAGCATTTGTTTCGCACGCTTGAACTCTTCAAATGATCTATACAGAGCTTCCAAATATCGGCGCTCATCCATGAATTGAGGGTATTCGAGATTCAGCACAGTCTTTAGTGACACTACCTTATTGACCATCATGCTGAAGATCGCAGCGATTGTGCGTTTACGCGGGAAGTGTTGACCTTTAGGTAGCTTTATCTGTCGACGCATGAGGTCGATAAGATCTTCGGTATCACTCTGATCGAGCACGGTAAAGTTACGCTGCACTCCCGCCTGCTCCGCGAACTTTCTAAGCACTGAATGACCAAGTGAATGAAACGTTCCGCCCGATACACGTTGACATCGCGCGTCTGCCAATGCAGCAGCACGCGTGAGCATACTGGCGGCAGCGCGACGAGTGAAAGTCAAAAGGAGAACTGATTCCGGTTTTGCGCCTATCTCAATCAACCGAGCGACACGATAAACCAGCGTGCGCGTTTTGCCAGTGCCAGCGCCAGCAACAATGAGCAGAGGCCCATCGGTCGTCGTTACCGCTTTGAGTTGCGCCTCATTGAGTTCTGATTCGTAATCGATTCCACGAGCGCGAGTGGAAACGACAGCCCGTTTAAGAATTAACTTCGTGCGCGCAGAACCCATCGGCACTGCCTTACCGAGATCGATATCGCGTTTTAAGGAGCGCAGCTCGGCTGCCAACTCAGCGACCGTTTGATATCTGTCTTTGGGTGTTTTTGCCAGCGTTCTGCTCAGAATTCGTTGCAGATCAGCAGGAACGTCCGCGTGAGTTGCATCCGGAAGTCGCGGCTCACGATGCAGAATCGCATGCATGGTATCAATGCGATTGTCGTGCACGAACGGCGCGATGCCAGTCACCATTTCACATAACACAACGCCAAAGGAGAAAACGTCGCAGCGACGATCAACCCGTTGACCAAGCAGTTGCTCCGGCGCCATGTAGTTCACGGTACCCATCAACGTACCGGACTCAGTCTCAACTTTCAGGAGAGTCTTTTGTGCACTGTCGGCAGCGAGGGCACGTTCACGCTGAGCGATGAGTTTAGCTAAACCGAAATCCAGTATCTTGGCGTACCCATCTCGACTGATCATCAGGTTTTCGGGTTTCAAATCGCGATGAATAATCCCGGCTTCGTGAGCCTTCCCTAAACCATCCGCGATCTGGATTGCGATTTCGAGAATCTGCTTGATTTGGAGAGTACGTGCCTTGATTTTGTGACGCAGTGTCTCGCCTTCCACATACTCCATTGCAATGTAAGGTTTGCCATCGTCTTCGCCGACCTCGTAGACCGTCAAAATGTGTGGATGATTTAGTGCGGAAGCAGCGCGGGCCTCCTGGTAAAAGCGGCGGCGGCGATCTTGTTGCGAAACGTATTCTGGAGGAAGAACTTTGAGGGCGACGATCCGATGCAGCTTGTTATCGTAGGCTTTATAAACTGCTCCCATACCCCCGGCTCCGATGGGCTCCATAATGCGGTAATGTGCAATGATTTCTTCGCGGATTTCTTTCATTCTTGGGAGAACACAGTCGAAGTACGAAGAAGTTTACATAAAAGATTTTCGGTTTGTGTGACGGACGAAAAACATTGCCGATTGCCGATTGTCCGATAATCTTCAGATTGTCGTGGTGATCAATAAAAGATCCCACGGGCTCCTCATGCGACGCATCGATAAACTGAAGTTTATCGGACAATCGGCAATCGGCAATGTCTTTACCTCTTCATCGCCAGCGTTAACCCATCTCCAACCGTGAGCATGCTGAGCGCAACACGCTCGTCTTGATACAGCTTCTCATTCAGCTGGCGTATGGCTACGGTGTCTACGTCCGATTCATTCGGATCCGCCACGCGACCTGACCAAATTGTGTTGTCTACCGCAATGAGCCCTCCGACGCGAAGAAGTTTAAGAGCGCGCTCGTAGTAATTCTCATAATTAGCCTTATCAGCATCAATGAATGCGAAGTCGAACGTTCCTGCTTCATTATTTGCGAGTAGGTCGTCAAGCGTTTCCAGAGCCGGGCGGAGGCGCAGGTCGATCTTGGGGTCAACACCGGCTTCCTTCCAGTAGCGACGCGCAACTGCCGTGTATTCTTCACTAACATCACAGGCGACGATCCGTCCATCGTCAGGTAGCCCCAACGCGACCCAAAGCGAACTGTATCCAGTGAAGACCCCGACTTCGAGCGTCTTTTTTGCGTGAATCAACTGTGCAAGCAACTGCAGGAACTGACCCTGATCGGGACCAATCTGCATCTGCGCCTGTGGTAAGCGCTGAGTTTCCTCACGCAGACGGCGCGCAACGTCCGTTTCTCGGACCGATGTGTCGACCAGATATTGAAAGCTCCGTTCATCAAAAGCAAAGTGTCGCGACATCTAAGAGTGCCTCCTGTTGGCGAGCGTAACCTAGATAGATCTCAGATCTCAAATCTCAAGATCTTAGATCTGGAAGCAGGCCTTGTTTGCTTATTGTATGAATACTTTACGGGCGACGAGAGTTAGGGCAGACTCGCAAGCCATGCCGAGTCTCGATATCCGAAAAGTTCGTCTCCAGAACCAGCACTTGTTGCAGGCAACTATCACGGATCCCGTTGATGTATTGAAAGCACTGGTGGCGATTCAGGCCCAGGACTACTACGGAGCAAAGTGGGCACTTGCCCAGCGCACGGTTAATTGTACGGATGCTACGGTCGAAAAAGCTTTTACGGATGGTCGCATCCTGCGATTACATGTAATGCGTCCAACCTGGCACTTTGTTACGCCTGCTGATATTCGCTGGCTGGTAAAACTTACCGCTCCGCGCGTGAACGCTGTGAGCAGTTACTACTACCGTAAGGCTGAGCTGGACCACCATGTATTCAAACGAACGAACAAAGCGCTCATCAAAGCATTACAGGGTGGTCGACAACTCACGCGTGACGAACTACGACTTGCGGTAAAGCGCACTGGTATTGAGCCCGGCGATTCGATGCGCTTTGGCTACATCATGCATCGTGCGGAGCTCGACGGAATCGTATGCAGTGGAGGTAGGAGAGAGAATCAGTTTACTTATGCGCTGGTGGATGAACGTGTGACTCACTCAAGGACCCTAGACGCCGATGAAGCATTGGGTGAACTTACGGAGCGTTACTTCAAGAGTCGCGCCCCCGCCACCATCCATGATTATGTTTGGTGGTCCGGACTGACCGCGTCACAAGCAAAGCGTGGCATCGAGATTGTCGGAAGCGCTCTGAGAAGTGAAATACTCGACGGTCAGAAGTATTGGTTGTCAGCCAGGACTCAAAGATCCATAAAGGATTCACCGCGTCGGGTTCACTTGCTACCTGCATATGATGAGTATTTCATTGCTTACAAAGATCGAAGTGCGGCAATGCACCCCAGCATTGATCAGAAGCGGATTGCGCCAAAATTGATTTTCGATACGCCGTTAGTAATCGACGGTCAGGCTTGTGGTGGCTGGAAACGTGTGGTGCAGAAGGATGCCGTCACGGTCAGCGTTACGCCGTTCAAGCCTCTCAATCGAACCGACCGAGGTGCAGTCAATTCTGCCTGCGCAGACTATGCTTTGTTTATTGGGAAAGAGGCGCAAGTAGAATATTTGTAGACCTACGACCCTCATGTCAACCGGGGCGATCACGGAGTGCTGCCCCAACAACTTTGGTGTAAATTAATCCCAGCCCAAACGAAAGGTTTTTGGAAAATGGATCTAGCTATCGCCACGGTAGTTCCGCTTTTTCGCGCCAGCGATCAACTCTTTCATCGCGCACTTGAGGGAATCAAACGCGAGGATCTCCTAAGACGACCTCATGACGGTTCGAATCCACTCATCTGGATCGCTGGTCACGCAATGACAGTACGCGGATCTTTGGCCAGAATTATCGGTGAACGTGTTGAGAATCAGTGGTCTCAACTATTTGCGCGTGGGGCCGTCGTTGATTCCAATTCCCATTATCCAGAAGTCACGGAGATCATCTCCCTGTGGGATGCCGTGACTGCGAAATTAATGCCACGACTGGAACAGTTGGGCAACGAGGAACTGGCGCAACCAGCGCCTTTTCCCCTACCAACTGGTGATAAGACAAAACGTGGAGCAATTGTTTTTCTCAACTATCATGAGACATACCACATTGGTCAGATGGCCTACTTAAGAAAGTGGCTGGGGTACTCGCAGCTCGTCGGGTGAACTCGGTGAACATCCTGCGATTTGTTGTCGTATGCTGAAATAATATGTACAAGGAGTCGTCCATGACGTGTCCGAGATGTAGCTCCACTCAAAGCGATGAGGTGAAGTTCTGCACCGTCTGCGGCGCGAATCTGCAGGCGGTGCGTCTGGCGCTCGCGGGTCGCGAACCGGAGGAAAAGTTTAGCTGGAGTAACACCTGGGTGGCTGAGATGTTTCTCTCAGCTCAGGAACACGAGAAACGGAAACTCGCTCTAGAACTCGCTCGCGGACTTACCGCGGAAGTAAAACGTTATAACGAAATCAAGGCCGGCGTGATCACGAGTAGTGTCGGAATTGCGGTAGCAATATTTCTGCACGTTTTTATGGAGGGTCTTGTCCTGAATACCAACGTCCCGCAAAACGCCGCGGTAATTCTCAGTCACGTTTGGGTTGCCGGCATAATTCCATTCTTCGTTGGTCTCGCTCTTATTGCGAATGGCGTTGTGGTCGGTAAGAAGCTCGTTGAGATCTCGAAACGCGATGAACCAAAGAATCTGGAGAGTGGTCCTCAGCAATCTCTTCGCGCCCCAGATACCAACGACTTTAGCGCCTCCCCGTTCAGTGTCACCGAAGGCACTACAAAACACCTCCACGCTTCGGATCAGAAGTAGAAGATCTCAGATCTCAGATCTCAGATTTCAGATCTCAAACTTCAGATCTCAAAGATTCAGATCTCAAAAACTCAGATCTCATTCAGAAATGTAAGCTTTGAGATCTGAGATCTGAGATCTACTTCTGCCTCGTGAGACTCTCCAACTCTTCCGGTGAACGCGGCCAGTCTTTTTTCAGTAGTTGCGATAGTGCTCGATCAGCTAAGAGCTTGCCGCCGGTCTGACAATTTGGACAGTAATTAGTTTCATTTGACGCGTAGCGAATCCTTTGGATTTTGCTGCCACAACGTGGGCAGGCCTCTTTGTACTTACCGTGAGTAGCCATCTCAGGTCTGAAAGCGGTTACCTTTTCGGGAAACGTGTCCCCGGTTTCCGTTCGCAACCGATCTACCCAGGCTGTGAGGCAACTCTTTACTGCTGCGAATAGACGTTCCGTCTCTTCACTGGTCAGTTTTTGTGTTACCGCGAAGGGAGAGAGTCGTGCTTCGAAGAGTATTTCGTCGGAGTAAGCGTTTCCGATACCGCTGAGGATTCGTGGATCGGTGAGCGCCCGTTTCAGTGTATGGTTCCGCTCCTGGAGCGCTGTGGTGAATTGCGCGAGGTTTGCGTCGAATACTTCCAATCCACCCGGATTGAGCTTTTCCAAGCCTGCTCGGCCCTCGACTAGATGTAAGGACGCGCGTTTCTTAGTTCCGGCCTCAGTTAACACCAGAGTGCCAGTTGTAAATTCGAAGACTGCTAGTCCACGTGCCTTTTTCGCCCTCGCGGGATCTTCATACCAATGCAGCCTGCCAGCGATCATCAAGTGTAGAACAAGCCAAAGATCTCCTTCGAATCGGAAACAGATTCGTTTACCCAGCCTTTCAATTCCAATCACCACTTTACCTTCGAGGCTGGTCAATGGGGGAACGGCAGTACGCAAAAGAAATGGAGATGAAATCTGAATCCGCTCCAATGCGACTCCTTGAAGGCGTTTTTCCAATGCCTCGATGTAAACGACGATGTCGGGGAGTTCAGGCATGAGCAGATAACTGGTAGGCCCTTGTGACGCAGGCCTGGTAGGTTTGCGCAATCTAGCGATGTTCTATTTCATGGGCTCGAGCGAAGGCACCTTCAAAATAGACAGGTTCTAAACCCGAAGCCCAATATTCGACCGCCGTCCTACTGGGTTGAGTGGTCTCGCGCTCTGTACGCAAGATACGCTCTTGGTTGTTAAGAGGATAAAACTCCAACCATCCTTCCCAAGTGCCTCCTGGCGTTCTTTTCCCCCAGGCTGTTACTGTGTAAGTTATGCCTTCGTCGTCTTGTAATCGCGGTACAAATTGCTGAATCAGTTCTGACATCTCTAGCCTCGCGTAATTGTTGGGCGCTAAACAATTGGGGCTTCATCGAGGGACAGCTCAATCATAAGTCACGTATGTATCAACAACGCGACATCCAGTTTCTATTTTTCTTACGAAAGGCAGGACTCTGCAACGCTGTCGCTGAGAGAAACTATTCATCGCACCCAGGTCATGACTTTATTATCTACTCACCAAGAACCTAAAAAGGAACAGGGATCTTAATCTCTAACTTGCTTGCCCTGCGAGGCGACGACCAACCAGCGATCATCTCGCTTAACGAAGACGTCGGTGAATCTCAGAACAACGGTCACGGGCTGCCCTTTATACTTGCCTTTGAATGTGCTGTGCCCCGTTACTACCGCGACGTCGCCGAAGTCTTTCACCTTCATCTCATCAATCTTCGCCTCTTCGATCAGTCGGTCTTTAGCAGCAAACTCCTGAAGGAGTTGAGACTTGGTAAGAATGTGACCGGTCAAGTCAATGGTCGTCCATTCAGGAGCCAGGATCGCGCTGTACGTTTCAAAATCACTATTGAGAATGGATTTTGCCAAACGCTGCTCAAGGTCCATCAGTTGCTGTGCGACGTCGCCTGACTGAGGCAAGCCGACTACAGATGAGCTTAACGATTGAAGGATAACGATGGTAAAAAGCAACGATATCAGTAGTTTTTTCATTTGAGGTCCTCTATCAAAAGTCTCGACACACTACACCGTTACTAGCAGTTGAGAAAAATTGTGTCTTCTTAGAAACTTAATGAGAAAGCCCCTTTGATTTCAAACTGGTGAGAGGAGCACAGAGAAAAACAGGCCACTTGCATTGTCCCTTCAACGTCAAAAGTTTCATCTCGTTATCTGTTTGTCGAAGACAAGCAGGACAGCTTAGTGGTTAATTTTCCAGTAGACCCAGGTAGTGTCGGAGTTTTGGACACGGTCTCGAACTCGCCCAAGTCACTTCTTTATGTGTCTCTTGAACCACCCAACTGCTCTCCGATCTCGATCCTCATGATTCCTCGACAGGAAGTGATTATCTTCGGCGTAGACAACAAGCTCATAAACTCTACCGAGTTTCTGTAAACGTTGCGCGAGATTTAAAGACTGTTCGGGGCTAACGCTCTTATCACGACCACCATGCATAATAAGGAGCGGTACATTTAGTTGCTCAGTCCAGAAGAGCGCGGATCTGGTTTTGGCTATTTCGTTCTTCCGCTCATCATAATTAAGCCAGAATTGGCTTAACACGGTCTGCGGGTATTCCCTGGGATGAGAATCAATTACTTCTTGCAGGTCCGTAAAGGCTCCAAATACCGCGGCGGCATTCATGGGAAATCCTTTCTTGATAGCCTGGTAGGTCATCATCCCCCCGCGCGATTCGCCATACATGAATAGATTGTTTAGATCAACAAATCCAAGTGACCTCGCAACGGCGATTATGTTCATCAGGTCGTTGACATCCGCACCTCCTATTTCATCGCGACCCTCACCACCATCACTTTGTCTCAACATTGGCGCCAGGATCACAAAGCCGTCGGTAGCCAGACGATGAAAGAGAGAAATCAACTTGGGTGCAATATCACCGCGCACAACGCTGCCTCGGTTAAAAATGATTGCGGGAAAGTTTCGTCCATCAATTTGCTTTGGTCTGTACACATATGCCACGACCTTCAGTCCATCGCTCACATACCTCACCTTCTCAAACTCAAACTTCGTGTCATTGATAGCGTTCTCATAGCTGACTCTGTCTGTGTATTTCTCGACATCAGTTATTTGTACAGCCTGTTCGTATGCGGGAAAGTTGTAAGCAGATCGTTGTACTATGGCGCCGTCTTCCGCAGAGAGAACGGTCGAGGCGGCGAAGAAAGGGATCAACAACACTAGACCCATAGTGGTCTTCGGCAATCTCATGAATCCACT
>DASYRR010000233.1:0-3862 GCA_036004125.1 Pyrinomonadaceae bacterium
CGCTCAACTCCATCGCACTCTGGCCAACTCGCAAGGTGTTATCAATGCTAAGAGCCTTCAGGTACAACTCGATTGCTTTCTCAGTAGCGTCTTTGAATGGTCTGACACCAATCTTTGCCTGAAGCGTATAATCCAGGCCCATCCCCCAGTAAGCCAGCGCAAAATTGGGATCGAGATCAATCGCCTGTTGGTAATAGTCGATGCTTTTTCGGTAGCCATCAGGCGTGGTCTTGAACCAGAAAGCGCGCCCCTTGAGATAGGCATCATAAGCAGCCGGATTCTGTGTATAACGTCTGGTTAGCCGCTGACGCTCTGCGGCGCTTAAAGTGAGTGGCAGTTTTCCAGCAACATCGCTTGCGAGTTCATCCTGCGTCCTCAGTAGCTGGTCATACCGTTGGGGAATCGTAATTGGATATTGTTTCCGCCACATTTCCGACCCGTTTGCGACGTTAATCATTTCAACTTTGATGATCCATAAGCCGTTCTGTTCGATCATCCGTGATGCAACCACGGTGTCGGCGCTCAACTCCCGCCCGACGACGCGAGGGTCGACCTCCTTGTCCTTGAAGAGAAGAACTGTACTTTGCGCTGTGACCAGGAGCCTGGGGAGTTTTCCAGGCGTGTTGATTTGATTCAGACTCGTGATGAGGCTTTCAGTTAAGCCATCGGCGATGTACTCGTTATCCGGATTACCGGTCGCATTGACCATCGGCAGGACGGCAATTGATGGCGGCTTGAACCACCAGGTCAACAACGGTTTTGCAAAGATAACTCCCGCGAGGACCACAGTTGTCACACCAACCGAAACCACTACGGTCGCCGTCTTGTGCCTCTTAATCGCATTGACAAGAGACGCTATTCTCGAATTCCTTGCAGACCGAATGAGTTTCTCGCCCGGTCGGATCTTTGTCTCCTCGTTCGTTTCTTCGGACTCTTCGATGACTATCTGAACACTGGCGGTTTCTTCGGTGTATGTCATCGGCGATGTCGTGTCGTTATCTCTGACTTCTCTGTCAAAGATGTAACCACGCCGCGGCACCGTCTTAAGAATCTGCTGACCATCGTCGCCTAATGCGCGGCGCACTTCCATTAAGCACTGCACCAACGAATCGTCCGTGACTGCCGTGTCGGGCCAGATTGTCTGGATCAACTCCACCTTGCTGACCAAGCGACCAGGGTTTTCAACCAGATACTTCAAAGCCTCAAATGGTTTCGGAGGCAGTTTGATCTCCTGGTTATCTCGGCGTAGACATCCACGAGTCAGATCGAGCCTGAACTCGTCAAATGAAAGAATTTTGGGGGAAAGCCTTTCCATAGAGATGTGCGGCGACTTGTGAAGTTGGCGGCCGAAAAGCCGTTCCTGCACGGATGTAGGTTAGAGAAGGCTGGGAAATGGCGGGGCGGTGTGCTTCCGTCTCGTGCTGACGTGCCCAGCGGTGCTTTTATGCAACCCTCTGGCTCTTCGTGCTGCTCATCATTACTCACTCCGGCCAGCCCGTCAATGGAGTTAGCGAATCCTTCGGTGTTTCCTCGTCACTTCTTCGGTACTGACTCGTTACAGGGCTCTGCCCTCGGCACTAGTGTCTGGCGCACAGCAGGGCGAGTTCACTCTCGCATCGAGAAGTTGAGACGACAGAAAAAGGAGAAAGATGATGACAACCAAACGAATCAGTTTTGCTTTACTTGCTACAGCTCTGATGTTCATTTTCATCGCGGGACTGAACAACCAGTCCAGCGTGAGAGCAGGCGGAGATTCCGCACCACAATTGGAAGGCTCCTGGGTGGACAATGTAACCGGCGTCTCAGGTTTCGGCGCCGGCAGTACGCATAAAAACCTGTCTACCTATTCTCGAGGTGGGGGTCTGGTGACCCTGCCGGCGCCGGTCCCGCCTCCACTTCAATCCAGCGCTGGTCACGGTACGTGGATCCATAAAGGAGGCAGTGACTTCGCTTACACTCTCTTGTTCTTTCTATACGATCCATCGGGCCAGCA
This sequence comes from Pyrinomonadaceae bacterium, assembly GCA_036004125.1. Lineage (GTDB taxonomy): Bacteria > Acidobacteriota > Blastocatellia > Pyrinomonadales > Pyrinomonadaceae > PSRF01. The sequence continues at coordinate 1,994 of DASYRR010000233.1, forward strand.
CGTCTTCACAGTGAAACTCCACGAGGACATTACCCTCAGCGAAGGCGGAAATGAATACGACGGAATTTCGTCCTTCGATGTTTTCGATCCGGCGGGAAATCTGGTTCCCGGATTCTCAGGAGGCGGAACGACCCATTGCACGCGCATTACTGACTAACCTCCCACCACTTGACTTTGATTTTGACCCCGCGTTCAGTTTGCGAGCGATCTTTTGATTGCTTGCAAACTGAATGCGCCTGATGATTCGACTTACTTCTTCGCTTCAGAAGGAGACCGCGTGACGAGATACAGAAGAATCGAGATCAATGCTTTCCGCCGCCGCGTTACCATTGTTTCTGGCATGTCTGGCGAGTGGCCCAGAGACACGCGGCCTTCGCGAACCGATGAGGAGGTTTTGCTGAGTGACTCGGAATCATGTGAGCCGATAGAACCAGACTCTCCGGAGGGCCAACTGCTGCTTGTCGAGGCCGTTCGTTCTTTGGAGCGGCGGTTATCGCCCGCGATCCGCGCGTCGCTCTCAACTGAACAAGGTATGGCCGGTTTGAGCTACTCAAACGGTGTCTACCGTAAAGTGCAGTCGCTCCATCGACGTATCCAGCGCAAAGTTCTGTTCTTTATTCTTAAGGGCAGATGATTCTCTGATTCGGCTTCCATAGAATTATCCAATCTACGTTATGTAGTCAGGAACAAAGGGCGCCCATTGCCACTGCTGTTTTTGACTATTAGCTTATTATTTCACTGCGGGCCAAAACGATCGTTCGCGTAAGGACGTGGCTTAGTCTAGACTTTCATTGGGTAGTAGTTGTATGAGTTGTATTGCAATGCGGAAAGTGTTAACTCTGCTTCTCTCTGTCGTGCTCGCTCACCTCTCTTTTGTAGCGATTGGCCAGGAAAAGAAACCCGATCAAAAGCCCGCGGATCAAGATGAGGTCGTACGAGTAAACGTCGAACTCGTTCAGACTGATGTTATGGTCTTTGATAAGGACGGGCGCTTTGTTGAAGGACTAAAACCTGATCAATTCGAGTTTTACGTCGATGGTAAGCTCCAACCTGTCGCGTTCTTTGAGGAAGTGGTAACCGGAGGCAGTCGGGAACGAGCCGCTTGGAAAGGTGTGCGTGGGTCTAAGTCTAACGCCGGCACTGCATTTACAACCTCAGACGCTTCTGAACGCGGCCGCACAATTCAACAGGTCAGCTTCAACGTCTATTAAACCTTTTGTCTCGCGGGCGGTTCAACTTTGCAGAAGAAGTTCCGCGTCGGCGCAAAATTCAGACCCTTAGCGAACCACGGAATCCCCTGGCGGCATAGTAAGAGTCAGCACCGTTGTGATACACGAAGACATGGTCGTAGCGGCGATCACAAAAGAGGGCGCCGCCGAGTTTTCTAACAGCAGAAGGCGTTTTGATCCAGCTCGACGTCTTCGTGTCGAAATCTCCAAGTTTCTGCAACTCTCGATATTGTTCTTCCGTTAAAAGCTCAATGCCCATGGCAGCCGCCATATCGATAGCACTGTTTTATGGCTTATGTTCTTTCCTTGCCTCCAGCGCTGCGCGGTCGTAACAAAGACTTCTGCGGCCTTTAGGACTTTCAGCTGAACAATCATAAAAAATGTATTCGCCAGTCTTTTTATCATGACCGACAACATCAGGTTCACCGCCGGTTCTTTCCATTTCATTGAGCGTCCACAGTTTTTCAGTATTGGCTACCAGCTTTGGTTGCACCTTAGCCCATTCAAGTCCTTTATGACGGTTCATGCTTTTCTCAAAACGGTCTCTCAATGTTCTGAGTAGTTCTTCACGTTGCTTGGGTGACAACTCTTTTTTATTAGTCTTCATTTTATTGATTCATTCTATCCACAGGTCTGAAAT
>DASYRR010000234.1:0-17520 GCA_036004125.1 Pyrinomonadaceae bacterium
GAGAGCGCATGACTGGCAGTCATGAGGTCAGGGGTTCGATCCCCCTCGGCTCCACCAATCCTATCAGGCACTTACAGCAACAATCGTAGCGGCCTTGTGTTCTCTTGTGGCCAAATTGTGGCCAAGGAGAGCGCCTTCCACTAGACTCGTCTCAGCATCAGTCTTTGACTTTGGGTTGTCAGATCATTCACGGTCACAAACTCACTTTAGGAGACCTCTCATGGGTCCTTACAGTCGGTTCAAAACCAATAGTTGCGGTAGTAAATCTAAAGTCCTACACATCTCGTTCTTATCACGTCCACTGCAGCGAAAAATATCCGCTGTAATAGTTTTGCTGTCGGTAATCTGCGCGCCCATCCACGGCCTCGCGCAAACGAAAGAACCGGACAAGCGCGATGTTCGCGTGCCGTCCGGACCAGCGCAAACCTCTGGAAATACACGCCCCATCCTGAGCGACAGACCAGAGTTGATTCTCCAAACGGGACACACACAATCTGTTAATGCAGTGGCTTTCAGTCCTGACAATCGCTGGCTGGCCTCAGGCGGTAAAGACAACGTCATCAAAATTTGGGACCTCACCACCGGTAACGTCTTACGAACCTTGTATGGTCATTCGAGCAACATTAATGTCCTCACCGTGAGTGAGGATGGAGAATTGTTAGCGTCAGGGAGTGGGAATGTTAAAGATGACCGGGATTTTGGGATCTTCAATAAGGGCGGCTTGGTAGGTGGCGAAGACAATACCGTTAGGATCTGGAACGTTCAGACCGGTGCAGCGTTGCATGTTTTACGCGGTCATGAACTGCCTGTTGGTGGCGTCGCTTTAAGTCATGACGGCCGCTTGCTAACCAGCGTAAGCGGCGATGCAGTCAAAATGTGGGACGTCGCGGCGGGCACAGAGTTAGGCTCCCAGAAAACAAAGTATCAGAAGAGCGGTGGAGAAAAGCTTGGTTCACTGTCCATTTTCGGCTCAAGCAAGCAGGAAAAACAGCAGCAGCAACGGTTCAAGAATTTTAGACTGTCAGCATCGAAAATCGTTGTTAGTGCAAACGGGCAAGCTGCCGCCATCGGGCAGCCAGATAAAGCAATCAAGATTTACGACGCACAAAGTGGAAGCGCGGTGCGGGAATTATCATTCAAGGCGAGCCCGCAAGCCGAAAACTCAAGTCTCGCCTTTAGCGCGGATGCCACTCTTGTTGCGTTCGCCAAAACGAGTGAATCAGTTTGCGTCCAGGAGACCGTCACCGGACGAGAGCGATACTGCCAAGAAAACAACTATCTTGTCGGCCCTGCGACGTCTCGCTGGAGTCGAAGAAGGGCGGCCGCCGATGAGCCTGCCCTGCGGAACTTGAAGGCCACCGAACCTGAGGATGCAGTTTTCATTTACTTCGCAGGGCATGGAACCGCTCAGGGCCAACGCTTTTATTTGATTCCGCACGACCTGGGTTATACCGGCGAGCGTACTAAACTCGATGACGTGGGCTTACGAACCATTCTCGAACACAGCATCTCGGATGAGGAACTAGAGCGGGCAGTTGAAGGCATCGATGCCGATAAATTATTGATGGTGATTGATGCGTGCAATTCCGGGCAGGCACTCGAAGCTGAAGAACGGCGACGCGGTCCGATGAACTCGAAAGGTTTGGCACAACTGGCCCACGAGAAGGGGATGTATATTCTCACCGCAGCGCAGAGTTATCAGGCCGCTCAGGAGGTCTCGCAACTTGGACATGGCCTGTTGACTTACGCCCTTGTCGAAGAAGGGCTGAAGCAGGGCGCAGCAGATAGCGATCCCCAAGATAGACAAATCGTAGTGCGAGAATGGTTCGACTATGCAACGACGCGCGTACCCAACATGCAGCTTGAGAAGTTGAAGGTCGCGCGTGATCTAGGTTTAGGTCTTTCTTTCGTCGAACCCGACACCAATCCGATTTCAGCCGCGCCCTCCGCTAAACGGCTGGTTACCCAAACGCCACGGGCCTTTTATCGGCGCGAATCAGAAGACCGACCATTAATCGTTGCCAGGCGATGACGCAGCAGGGAGGTAGCGCAGCTCCGCGATGCGTATTAAGTCCTGTGCTGCAACTCATTGTGATAAGTCCCCCATCGCGCGGAAGGTTTTCCAGCTACCGGTCCGGGAGCTTCTTCAACACCACCAGCACAGAGCCACGAACCTGCTTCGTCTCGGTACCCGGCGAGACGACAATCGAAGCCGTGTAGGTACGCCACTCGACGGCCCAGCCATTATCCAGAAAAGTGAAGTCCTTGGTTTCCGGAACGTAGCTTAGCACCTTGCATTTATTTAACTGGCAAACCCACCTGCCTCACTAACTCCTTAAAACGTGAATCGTCGCGAAGGTTGTCCCATCTCGGATCGAGTTGCAAAAATTAGCAGCAAGGCATCGACTGACAGGTCCTGCCTGACTCGCTTTTCATCGATGGTTGCGCCCTTATAGCGGAATACGGAATTTCTCGCCTTTACCGATAAGTTCGGCAAATTCGACAAACTGTTTATGAGCGATTCCGTCATGCCATCAGACAGGTATTCGATATCAGGATTCCCACTTTCGTTAACAAAGGGCATCACGGCGATCGAATCGATCTGATTTCCACCTCCGCCACCCCGCGTGGACCAATACCAATAGCCACTTCCAATCAACGCAAGCAGCAGCACGCAATGATCAGTAGTTGCCGCGGTGGGCATCAGGTTTTTTTGGCGGGCTTTTCCCGTCCCCGATCAAATATTTCTGGGTACATCTTCTTCGAGCATGGTTCGCACATGCCGTGACTGAAATTCGTATCCGTGTGCTCCTGGACATACACCTCTAGACTTTCCCATGCACCTTTATCATCGCGGACCTGTCGACAGTACATGCAAATTGGCAGTATTCCCTGAAGCGTTTTTACCTCAGCGAGAGCCTCATGTAACTCTTCGATCAGGTGCTCACGTTCTTCCTCTGCAAGAATTCTCTCGGTGATGTCTCGCGTTATGGCCGATGCGCCAGTCACCTCGCCATAAACGTTGATGATCGGTGAAACGGTTATCGACACATCGATTACAGTGCCATCTTCCCTCAAACCCCTCGTCTGAAAGTTATTCACGCGTAAACCCTTTCTTACGCAATTTAGGATTCCGCGCAGTTCATCGCACTTGTCCGCAGGTAAGGTCGCAAAGATGGAGTTACCTATCATCTGTGCCGGCCCGTATCCATACATCCGCTGGGCTCCGAAGTTCCAGCTCGTGATAATACCGTTCAAGGTTGTGCCGATGATTCCGTCATCCGAGTTTTCAACTATGGACGCAAGACGGGCAAGCGGCTCTTCTGCTTGTTTGCGCTCGATGAATCTCGCTACCTTGGCGACCAGGCGCGGTGGGTCGTAAGGCGCTTCAATATAGTCGTCGGCACCAGCTGCCAAACCTTGAGCCACGCTTTCCGTATCCTTCCGTTGGGCAGTCAGTAGGATGATTGGAACCGTTTTCAGATTCTCGTCTGCGCGCAGAACGCGACATAGCTCAATGCCATCCATTCCCGGCATAGCAACGTCGCTCAGAATAAGGTCCGGTATCTGTTGGCGGGCGATGTCAAATGCAGTTTGGCCATCCGTCGCAGTGGCTACTTCATACCCTGCGCGGCGCAACATCACAGCCGCCACCTGCAATTTGTCAGGTGTGTCATCTACGCAAAGGATGGTTGAGGGCGCTCTTGCTGACATTAACCCGTGTTCGATTGGTTTCCACGTGGGGGAAGGAACTGAACTATAAACTAACTGAGGGCCTTTTAAAATCCTTGTTCAGCAACCGCGGCGAGACAAGGTCAATAAAATGAGGTTCTGCACGGCAGAAGTTGTGAAAAAACCGCGCTGTTCTACTTACATTTTGTTGAGACCTAGCTTTGTGCACCGCCGCGCGCTTCTATTTAGGTCAAACGGCTATAAACATTTTGCTCCTCCGGAGCATAGAGCGACTGCGAAAGGTTTAGCCGATCTCATGACTGCTGATAACAAATTTTACTGCTTCCAAATTGCGCCTAGTCCGACATCCCAAAGTTTCTTATTGACTGCAGGAATATCTTTCTCGGCAATCTCGCTGCCCCTGGCTTTCAACGTCGCCCATTGCGCGTTCAGTTCCTTCAGCCGATCTAGCGACGGCTGATTCACACGCGGGATATCACTTTCTGTCTGGTTGATCAGGAACAGATAATTGGCCGTGAACCTATTCGGGAAATTCTCAACGTCGTCGTAAGCCTTGGATTTGCGCTGAACCATATCTTCATCCCAGTCCTTCATTTTCTTTACCAGTTCTTCACCCGCTTTCTTGACGGCGCTGAATTTATCAGCCTTGGGTATTGAAGTAAGAAGGGATTCTAACTGTTTCTGTTTCTCGTACAGGCTGTTTACCATCCGGTGCATCGAAGTCAACTCGGTTTCCATACCCAACATCGTCTGATGGTATTCCGTATATGCGGTGGCGTTTGTAGGGTAAAGAGGATTGGCGAGTATCTCAGTCTCCGTTGCGATCGTCTGTGCTCCCATTTTCACTGCAATGCTGTATTTAGCTGGCGGTGCTTTGTGGCCGGCCCAACCACCTTCAATACGGACATTGGGCACGCCGGGCATCGTCGCGTAACGCATATCCCAGACAAATCTATTCAGTCCTTTCGCTTTTGGCAGAAGCGGATCTGGCCTCGGAGCACCATCCCACCTGGCCTGCCCTTCGGCAGCTTTTGAAGAAAAGCTCCTTACGACATTCCCTGCAGCGTCCTTGATCTCCATCGTAATGTCATCAGTTTTTTTCAGCTCGGGCAGTTGGTAGTAAACAACTACTCCGGTGGAAGGGTTCACTCCTCTGAATCTGTTGCTCCCTGTAAACTCATCGTCCGACCCATCCAATTCGCTTGACCCGTTTACGACGTAAGCATGCTCGGGTTTGTAGATCGCAAAAGCAGGCGCGTCTTTTTTGTACTGCCGAATGACACTCAAATCATCCAATATCCAAAACGATCTTCCTGATGTAGCGGCGATCAGGTTTCCTTTGTGTATACGCAGATCGGTTATTGGAGTGACGGGCAAGTTCAATTGAAACGGCAACCAATCCTTTCCACCATTCCACGAAAGAAATAGACCGAGCTCAGTACCCGCAAATAAAAAATCCCTGCGCATCTCATCTTCACGCACGACGCGCGTAAAGGCAGTGGCTGGTAGACCATTGGTGATCTTTGTCCAGGTGTTTCCGTAATCGGTGGTTTTGTATAAACCCGGAGCGTGATCGTTGAACTTATACCGGGTGGTAGCTATGTAAGCAGTTGCTTTGTCATGCGGGGAAACTTCAATCGCATTGATCAAACACTCTGCCAACCCCTTTGGAGTTACGTTCTTCCAGGTGGCCCCACCATCTCGAGTCAAATAGACAAGTCCATCGTCACTTCCTGTCCAGATCACACCCTTCTCGTGAGGCGACTCGATAATGTAAGCCAGCGTGCCATAGTTTTCTGCGCCCACCGCTTCGTTCGTATATGGTCCGCCACCCTTGCCCTGTTTTTCCTTTTCGTTGCGGGTGAGATCGGGTGAGACTTCCTTCCACGATCTACCCATATCACTAGTCTTCAACAAGTATTGAGAACCGTGGTAGTAAGTGTTCGGTTCCCACTTGCTCCAGATGATCGGAGCATTCCAGTTAAAACGGTACTTGATGTCTTTCGCATCCATTCCCAGGTATTGAATGGGCGCGGCCATGACATTTGTGCCGGCCTGTGCTTTGACATCGAGTACCTCAATCGTTCCCTGATAACTATCGCCCAATACATATTTCGGGTCGTTCGGATCAAATGCGAGAAACGCACTTTCACCGCCTGCAGAATAAGTCCAACTTGCGGTCGTAATTCCCCCGCCTCCCAATTCACGGCTCGCAATAGAAACTGACGTGTTGTCCTGTTGTCCTCCATAAATGCGATATGGAAATTGGTTGTCGACGTTGATCCGATAGAACTGCGCCGTCGGCATGTTGGCTTGCGTGCTCCAACTCCTTCCGCTGTTGAAAGTTACTGCGGAACCACCATCGTTGGAGATTATGAAGTTGTTAGGGTCGTTCGGATTGATCCAAAGGTCATGATAGTCTCCGTGAGTGCCAGACAACGTTTCCCACGTTTTACCAGCATCCGTTGAACGAAGTGCAGAAGCGCTCAGAACGTAAATCGTGTTTTCATTTTTCGGATCAATGAATAGTTCAATGTAGTACCACGCTCTCTGCACCAAGCGGTGATCGTTAGTGATACGACTCCACTTCTTCCCGGCGTTGGTCGAGACAAACAAGCCGCCCGCTTCTTTATCAGAATCGCTTTCGATCAGTGCATAGACCTTTTCAGGATTCGAACGACTTACGGCAATCGACATCTTGCCCATTTCTTCAGGCAATCCTTCTTTCATTTTTTCCCACGTATCACCACCGTCTGTAGATTTATACAGACCGCTGCCTGGACCCCCGCTGATCACTTTCCATGGGAGCCGCCCATGTTCCCACATCGCCGCGTAGAGTATCCGTGGATTCTTCATGTCCATCGATAATTCGGCTGCGCCAGTCTTATCGTCAACGAATAAAACGTTTTTCCAGGTAGCTCCGCCATCGATTGATTTATAGATTCCTCTTTGCTGCGATCGGCTGTATAAGACGCCCTGTGCTGCAACCAGGACAACATTGGGGTTTTTAGGATCGACGACAATCCGTGAGATGTGCTGCGTTAATTCTAATCCGATTCGCTTCCATGTCTTTCCGGCATCCGTTGATTTGTAAACGCCGTCTCCATGGTGCGTCATCACACCTCGAACTGCATGTTCACCCATACCGACATAGACGACATTCGAATCGCTTTCGGCAACAGCCACAGCACCCACTGAACCGGTCTTAAAATAACCATCTGAGACATTGCGCCAGGTGATTCCCATGTCATCTGTTTTCCAAAGGCCGCCACCAGTGGTCCCCATGTAATACGTTTTGGGATCTCCAACCACTCCGCAGCCTGCGTTTGAACGACCGCCACGAAACGGTCCGATCGATCGCCATTTCACTGTCTTAAAAATAGTGTTGTAGTCATCCATAGCGCTTGATGGGGCTTGCGCAGAGATTTGACCAACAAAGAGGCCCAAAACAAACATTGATAGTAGGCGCATTGACATGAGCGGATCCTCAAAAGACTGGAATTTGCGAACAGTGTCACACTCGAGATTGAGTTTGCATCAAGTAAGAATCAGAGCAGTTTGATTTGGCGGCTTGTTAACACAATCGAACGGCGCCAAGACCCCAAATTGGTGGCCAAATTGCGGCCCGATGCGAACAACTTACTATGAAAGAGAGAGTGTCACTCTAACAAAACTCGCAAGCGTTGAGAATCCGTTTTGGTTCCAGTGGGGCGAACGTAAGTTAACCACTAAGTCACGAAGAGTTTTAGCAGAAACCTCAGCAATATTTTGTTTCTGATTTTGTGGCTTGGTGTATTAGTGGTTTCAATCTTCCGGAAGTCGAATCACTCAAGAGTTCTATCAGCTGACCGGCGCTGGGATGGGTCTGTGTTGGGTCAACCGGCTGCTGGTGGATTATTTCAGACCCAAGGACGAGCGGCTGTTTGCCGAAAATGGGATCAACCCGTTTCGATTGCGAAATCAAATCTGCCTGTCTCCTGATCGCCCACAGCTATTCCATTCGTTTGATCCTAATCATTTCGCCCCAAAATCTGACTGCGGAATCTGTGCTAGCGCTGCATTTCACGTTGGCACGGCCTTTGATTCTTATCTGTTCGAACATTCGTAAGGACGGCCGAGATTTCGTTCGGAATTGACCTGAGCTAGCGCTTTCTCGGATCAGAGGCGAAACCGTACATGGCAGCAAATCTAATGACCTGTAGCGATAACTCCGTGGTTGGCATACATGTTAAATACCCAGCCGTTCCCGACCGGCCCCGGACTCTTGTCGCGGACGACGATGGAGACATTCTTGCGGCCTTATGTCTGCTGCTCAAGACAGAAGGTTACGATGCCGAAACGGCCTCTTCGCCTTCAGCCGTCCTTGAGGCAGTCGACCGATCCCATTTTGATGTTGTCCTGATGGACCTCAACTATGCACGCGATACTACGAGCGGACAGGAAGGCATTGATTTGATCTCGCGTATTCAGGCGATTGATCCCTTCCTACCGATTGTAGTAATGACTGCGTGGGGCACGGTTGATCTCGCTGTTGAAGCGATGCGTCACGGAGTTCGTGATTTTGTACAGAAGCCCTGGGAGAATTCGCGGCTCCTGAAAATACTCGACAAACAAGTGAAACACGGTCGAGCAAAAAGAACCGTGCAACTTCGCGCGGCTGAAATGCTGCGGACAACTACACACCTCAAACTCGAATTGTCGGAGGCTCGGGAACTCCAGGAAAACTTACTCTCAAAGAAACTCCCCCAGCTACCAGGATTTCAATTCGCGGCTCAATGGTTGCCAGCAGCAACGATTGGCGGTGATTACGTCGCCGCTTTCCCTATCACCGACGACCGCTTCGCCGTGTGTGTGGCTGATGTTGTTGGAAAGGGATTACCGGCCGCACTTTTGATGTCCAACTTTCAGGCAGCGTTGAAATCATTCGGCCTCGCAGATTATTCGAGTGCAGGAGTTGCGACCAGCCTCAATCGCGTACTCTGCGCGAACACACCTTTGCATAAATTCATCACAGCTTTTTGTGGCGTTCTGAACGTGTCGAATCGCACGCTTGTCTATACAAACTGTGGTCACAATCCTCCGTTGCTAATGCACGGCAATGGCGAGTGCGTACGACTTGAAACAGGAGGCAGTGTTCTTGGCGTATTTGACGACTTCCGTTTCCAGGAAGCCAGCGTGCAACTAGCTCATGGTGATCGGCTATTGCTGTTTACCGACGGATTGACTGAGGCGATGAACGAGAGCAAAGTCCAGTTTGGTGAAGAGCGCCTCGTAGAGTTATTGCGCAATTATCGGCACCTCGGCGCCGAGGATTTGAAGGAAATTGTAATGACTACTGCCGGCGAATTCTGCCAGCACAGATTTCAAGACGATGCGGCGCTATTGATCGTCGAGATCGAGTGATCTGCGAAGAGTTGCCAACTGCCATCAAGCCTTTGTTTCCGGTTGATCTGAAGGTGTCGCCTGACGGCAGTCTGTATTATCTGGCGCGTGGAAGCGGTTCTGTCGGCAGAATTCAGTTTGCTGGACCAGGAGACAACATCGCTCCCCAAGTCTCAATAACCAATCCCGTAGACGGTGGAACTGTAGCGCGAAAAGCTAACGTGACTTTAATGGCAACCGCCAGCGACAAACGTTGGTGTTACTCGGGTTGAGTTCTACGTTAACGGCAGTCTGCGATGCACTGAGATCTGAGATCTGACTCTGCTATCATTCCTTCCCTTGGCTTCGATCAAGAAACGCACCTTCGACTTGCTCAGTCTGTCGCTCGCACTTGGGATGGCGGCGGCGATTGGTGCATTGCTGTTTTTTGCATGGCTCACGAATGAAGTACTTGACGGCGAGACACGTCACTTCGATCAGGTTACCCGCGACGCTGTTCACCAGTTTGCCTCGCCAATGCTCACTGCGATCATGCGAGGGATTTCCTTCGTAGGCTCATCGCTTTTTCTCACGATAGCAACCATAGCAATGTTCGCCTGGTTTATGTCGCGTCGATGGCGCCGTGATGCGTGGCTCTTTGGGATCACAATGCTGGGTGCGGCCATTCTAAATACAACACTCAAACTTACTTTCAGGCGACCTCGTCCTGTGCCTTTCTTCAACTTACTTGCGCCGGAGTCGTACAGTTTTCCGAGCGGACACTCACTGGCCAGTTTTTGTTTCTTTGGAGCACTCGCAACAATCCTGACCGCGCGCATCAATAACACCAGGATCAATTTACTCACCTGGTTGATCTCGGGAGTGATAGTGCTTCTGATTGGGCTCTCGCGAATCTATCTGGGAGTTCACTACACCACAGACGTTCTCGCTGGCTTTGCAGCCGCACTGATTTGGATTGCCGTGATTAGATTTTTGGAAATGCAGTTTGTGAGGAGAAGAAATAGGAAAGAAGGTCAGTAGGAAGCTGACTACAAACCAACCTGCCCATTTCCATCAACGCGTCCGGGCAGGAGCAACCTCATCTCAACCGCCAGTCCACCATCTGGAACGTTCTTGGCCTCGACCGTTCCACCATGCATACGCACGGCGCGCTCGGTGATTGCCAGACCTAAACCTGTACCGCCCCCGCTTTGTCGATCGCGGGCATCCTCGGTTCGATAGAACGGACGAAAGATCTTATCGAGAGATTCTGCAGGCACTCCGTTGCCTCGGTCCCTCACGCTGATGATCGCAAAGTTGTTGCCGGCGCCATTCTGTCTTTTTAACGCAACCTCAACCGCGGTACCCTCGGCCGTGAAGCGCAGCGCATTGCGCACTACATTCTCGACGGCGCTTCGTAGAAGTTCTTCGACTCCATTAATCGAACAATTCTCACTCGAAACGACTTGAACCGAGCGATTAACACTACGCGCTTCAAAATCAGCATCCTCTGCAACTTCACGAACCAGTGCGGCGAGATCGACGCTGGACCGCTTCCGACCATCAGTACCGCTCTCGAGGCGGGTGAGCGTGAGTAGTTGACTGATCATCTCGTTGAGATTGTCCGACTCTCGCTCAATACGATCGAGTGAACCAGATGCTTCGACTCCAGACCGTTGTCGGGCAAGACCTAAGGCAACACCGAGCCGAGCAAGTGGTGAACGCAGTTCGTGGGAGATATCACCAAGCAATCGTTGCTGTGCCTTGACCATCGATTCCAGGCGCTCCGCCATTCCATCAAAGTCGCGTCCCAGTTGTCCGATCTCGTCGTGGCGTTTAGTCAACTTCGTTGCCACTCGTGCACCAAGATTCCCTTCGGCCAGCTGGTTGGTCGTCGCGCGCAGATTCAACAGTGGTTTAGTGAGATAGCGAGCCAGCCACAAACAGAAGACGCCACCGACTAGTAACACCACCAGCAGACGAAGCGCTTGAGTTTGTAGACCCATCTGAAAGGGTTGACGAGGAATATGTGCGACGTAGGTATAGTGCTGTCCCTTTGGGCTAACAAGTGGTCTGGCCACCAGCGTGTTTCTACCGGCGAAGTTGAATTCTATCTCGTTGCTCTTGTCTGCCTTCTGAATCAGTTCTGGTGCTCCAGGGGGCGTGGCGCGCCCGGAAAGCTCGCGTCCGTTTGCGTCATAAAAGGTCGCACTGACACCTGATGCTTTTTCGGTCTCTTGCAAAGCTACCGCCAGGACAGTTGGACCACTTTGTTCGTAGATCTCCGCCGCCTTCAGTGCGTTGGGACCAACTTGAGCAAGATCTCTCCAGGAGCGTCCTGTAGGGGTCGGGCGGGTCAAAGCCACCGCGGCAAACAGAGTCACGTTGATCAAGATCATTGCGACCCAGAACCAAACGAAGATCTTTAGATACAAACTTCGAAACGGAATTCTCATTCTGATTTCTCTGCAGGTGCGCCGTAGATGTAGCCGACGCCACGAATAGTCTTGATTCTTTCCAAACCGTTTAGTTGGTGGCCCAACTTCTTACGTAGATTGCTTACATGCATGTCGATGCTGCGATCGAATGGCGAAAGCTCGCGCCCGAGAACTTCCTTGACCAGTTCTTCCCGTTTGACAATCTGGCCGGCGTTGCGAAGCAGGATCTCGAGCAAGTCGTACTCGACGCCTGTCAGTTCCACTACTTCACCGCCGCGCCGAACATTGCGAGTGTTACTGTCCATTTCAATGTCGCCAACTGAGAGCAGTTCGCGCGGACTATTTGGCGATTCGACTGGCTGCGTGCGTCGCAGCACCGCACGAATGCGGGCGACGAGTTCGCGGGGATTGAAGGGCTTCGGTAAGTAATCGTCAGCTCCAATTTCGAGACCGACGATGCGATCCACATCATCGCCGCGCGCAGTCAACATCAACACCGGAATTCGTGACTTGGCCCGGATACGTCGTAAGACATCAAAACCGTTGGTTCCCGGAAGCATCACATCGAGAACCACCAGATCGTGTTCGCCGGCCAGGGCACGGTCCACTCCGCGCTCGCCATTATGGATTGCCTCAACCGCGTAACCTTCGGGTTGGAGGTACTCGCCAACTAGCTCGCAGAGTCCGACGTCGTCATCAATGACCAGCACGCGCTCCATTGTTTGTTCAATGTAATTGAAAGACATATCAACGACTGAAGCAAGTCGCTGAAATGCTACATGAACCGCCGATTTTGATCCGTAAAGAAGTGTCAATCATAAATTGAGAGATGCTGACAAAACTTTACAATTCATTGACAGACTCTTTACGCCTGATTTCGCTACAATTCGGTCCCACGTTGCAGGCGGCGCACTATATCCGCACCTGGCAGCAGAGAACAAAGAAGGAGCTTCTGAATGAAGAGAATACTAGTAGCAATCGCCCTATGCTTGAGCACGGTGGGTATAGCGACCGCGCAACAGCGTAATGGTTCACTCAAGGGCCAGGTACTTGATGAACTGGGCGGGGCGATCGTCGGCGTTACTGTGACAGCAATCGACGCGAAGGGCGTTGAGAAAACAGTTACGACAAACGATGGAGGCTCCTACACGATCAACGGATTGGCGCCGGGAAGATATGCGCTGCGTGCATTCAATACGGGATTTGGACTCTATGAGAACGCCGAAGTGGACGTGGTTGCCGGGAAAGTCTTGCAACTGGACATAACACTCAAAGTCACCATCGAAGAACAGAAGGTTACCGTTGATGAGTCCGGCTCTGCAGTGAATACGGAACCAGAAAATAATGCCGGTGCAGTGGTCTTGAAGGGTGCAGATATCGACGCGTTGCCGGACGACCCGGATGATCTGGCAGCCGCATTACAAGCGCTCGCCGGGCCATCGGCTGGACCCAATGGCGGCCAGATCTTCATCGATGGATTCACGGGTGGCCGTTTGCCGCCGCGCTCTTCGATTCGGGAAATTCGCATTAACTCGAATCCGTTTTCAGCCGAATATGATCGACTTGGTTTTGGTCGTATCGAAATCCTTACCAGACCGGGCACGGATCGATATCGCGGGCAAGCCTCGTTCAATTTCAACGACGACGCACTTAATGCCAGGAATCCCTTCTCGAAGGTGAGCACGCGTCCGCCGATTCAAACTCGCCAATATGGTGCTAACTTTGGTGGACCAATCTCAAAAAGGAAAGCATCATTTTTTGTCGACTTTGACAAACGAGACGTTGACGATGAGGCTCTTGTCGTCGCCAAAGTTCTTGATTCGAATAACCATATCGTAGATTTCAATCAAACAGTTCCGATCCCGAGCCGTCGCACTTCCTTTAGCCCGAGGATCGACTTTCAGATCAATGCCAACAACACACTTGTGGCGCGCTATAGTTATGCAAAAACTACCCGGCTAACGGGCGTCGGCCTGTTCTCCTTACCATCTCGAGCTTACGACACTGGTAATACTGAACACACAATTCAGTTTACCGAAACCTCGATCATTAACAAGACTATCGTTAACGAAACCAGATTCCAGTTTGACCATGACACCAACGCGCAGACTGCCGACAATTCAATTCCCACCATCGACGTGCAAGAAGCGTTCACCGGGGGAGGCTCTCAGGTCGGTCAGTCGAACAGCACAACCAACGAGTGGGAACTAAGCAATAACACTTCGTTTGCTCTCGGCCAGCATTCGCTGAAAGTTGGTGGTCGTCTTCGCTCCGTCGACATCTCGCAATTCTCGCCACAGAATTTTGGTGGAACCTACACGTTCTTCGGCGGTGGCTTTGGACCCAGACTGACCGCTGATGACCAGGTTGACCAGGTGAACCCAGGTACCGTTTCCATCACCAGCATCGAAAGGTATCGCCGGACCCAGGTCTTTCTCGCGCAGGGAAAAACTGGCCCGGAAATAAGACTGCTTGGTGGAGGAGCAAGTCAATTTCGACTGTCTGCGGGCAATCCAGAAACTGAAGTTCGTCAATGGGACTTTGGCGGCTTCGGGCAGGACGATTGGAAGCTTCGTCCAAACTTCACGCTTAGCCTTGGCTTGCGTTACGAGAACCAGGGAAATATTGATAGCCACCTAAACTTTGCGCCAAGACTTGGGTTTGCTTGGTCACCTGGTGGACAAAAATCAAAGACAGTGGTTCGTGGAGGGTACGGTGTCTTTTATGAGCGCGTTAGCGAGAATCTGACAATGCAGGCAAACCGACTGAATGGCGTGAACCAACAGCAATTCACAGTGCTAAACCCTGACTTCTTCCCGGTGATCCCCTCTCCAGCAACGTTGGTATCTTTCTCGGTTCCAGGATCGGTATACAGGTTAGCGAACGATCTTCAGGCGCCTTACACGCTGCAGTCCGTTATTAGCATGGAGCGTCAATTACCACACAACCTGACACTCGCTACGAGCTACATAAATATTCGCACCTTGCACGTCCTCCGCACGCGTCCACTGAATGCACCGTTGCCTGGAACGTTTGTTCCCGGCGTCCCTGGAAGTGGTGTTCGTCCTCTAAATTGCGCGGACTTTATTCCGACGAACATCAACCCATCTACGATCTGCAATGTTTACGAATATGAATCGAGCGGCCGGTATAACCAGAACCAGTTCATCGTCAATTTCAATAGTCGTTTTAGCCGGAATGCTTCGTTGAATGCCTACTACGTTCTGGCCAAAGCAAATAGTGATGCCGATGGGACCGGAAGTCTCCCTGCTAATCCCTATGACCTGAGTACCGAATATGGTCGTGCGTCAGGCGATATCCGGCATCGATTTGTAATGACCGGTAATTTCCGAGCACCGTGGGGTATCAGTTTGAATCCTTTCATCATCGTTCAGTCTGGACGACCATTTAACATCACTCTCGGGCGAGACATTAACGGTGACACACTGAATACCGAACGCCCGGCTTTAGCTCCTGCAGGTGTTAACTGCCTCGATACTCTCAATTTCAGGTGCTCCCCGTATGGCAACTTCAAGCTAACCTTCGCACCAGGAGATGTGATGATCCCGCGCAACTTCGCTGAAGGGCCTGGCTCAACTACCGTCAATCTACGAGTGAGCAAAACCTGGAACTTTGGTTCCGAAGGTGCAACAGCTCAGAACTCCAACCAACAGAATCGACAGGGTGGCCAAGGCAATGAAGGCCAACGAGCAATAATGGGTGGCGGAATGGCCGGCGGTAGAGGTCCTGGAGGCGGCGGTCCTGGAGGCGGCGGACCTGGTGGAGGTGGAGCTGGTGGCGGCCGTGGTGGTGGCGGATTCGGTGGTGGCGGCGGTGGCTTTGGTGGTGGTGGAAATGCTGGCAGCCGTTACAGCCTGACGTTCTCGCTAAATTTCAATAACATCTTGAATCACACCAACCTAAATAATCCAATAGGTAATCTGGGCTCGTCCTTGTTTGGAACGTCCACCTCCACCAGCGGAGGTTTCGGTGGTTTTGGCGGTGGTAACGCTGCTTACAACCGGCGTATCGACGCTCAGATACGTTTCAGCTTCTAAACATACAATCGAGCGGCAAAGAGAAAGGGCATCCAACTGGATGCCCTTTTTGCTTTGCACATTAAGTTTTTCTTAAGGAGCGTTAGTGCCGTCGATTGAGGGACGCATTTGACCGACAAACTTGTCGGAGTTCTTGATGCTTGCCAGTACTATTCTGAGCGCTTCATCAGGAAAGCCTGACTCAAGCGTGAAGGTATAGCCGGTAAAGACATCGCCAGTATCATCGGCGCCCCAAAACAGGAACGTTCCCTCGTTTAATTGAGCAATTTTTCGCAACAACTGCGTCGTATTTCTGGCCTTGTCGATGTTGACATAGCCGCCGTTGTAATGCGGAAAGACGCGGATACGAATCTGCTGATCATCGGTCACGAAAAGTACGATCTCGAAGCTCTCACAATTCGTAAGACCTTCTTTCATCATTCCAATAAAAGTGTAGGGCGACTTGCTACTTGGCTGAAAGCTAACCTTCAGGTCGGGGCCAATTCTTGTCAGAAGCGCGCTCAACCTCTCACGGGTTTTTTCGCGCGGGGCGTCACTTGAGGCTTGGGAGTAAACGGTCGGCGCAACAACCAAAAGGGCGATAAATAAGAATAGGGGACAGGTCCTGGGGGTTTTCATGAAAGGTCTCCTTAATTTGACTTCAAGAGCTGACTGGCGTTTTAGGTGAACTAATTAGTAAAGTCAATGCTTTTGTGTGACTTAAGCCTGGGCAGGATCAGAACATCATTTCGGTCTTGGGCTTTTCTCTGCACAGAGAACCCAACTTTGCCCAAAAACTAGTCGTTGTAGCACGGCAATTGAGTTCTAAACTCTTTCAGGAATCGGTGTAATCTGTGGAATAGGTCATGAGCAACGCACGCGCAGCATCATTTCAGCAACGTTGTGTCGAAACAGATTGTGGCGCGACCTATGCGATCACTGAAGCGTTATATGTCTGCTCAACTTGTGGGGGTCTGCTCGATATTGAATGGACAACTCGACCTGTTCAAGGCGCGGGAAGCCTAAGCTCGTTGTGGCGAGGTCGGATGACTTCGGGCGAGGTTTGCGATCGCAGTGGTGTCTGGCGCTTCCGAGAAATCCTGCCAATGCCCACGAACCTCCCGGTTGTTTCGCTTGGTGAAGGAAACACTCCGCTCTATGAGGCCCCGCGCTCGAGTGCTTATTGCAACGTTGATTCGCTGAGGTTGAAGCATCAGGGCGCCAATCCGACCGGATCATTTAAAGATACGGGTATGACGGTCGCTGTGACTCAGGCAAAAACATTAGGCGCCGATTTAGTTGCGTGCGCCAGCACAGGAAACACTGCTGCAAGTTTAGCGGCGTATGCGGCGCGTGCCGATCTGCCTTGTGCGATCATGGTGCCGACAGGTCAAGTCAGTCATGCCAAGCTGGCGCAAGCGTTGGACTATGGAGCCAAAGTTCTTGAAATTGAAGGAAACTTCGACTCGTGTATGCGCGACATTCGCGAGCTTTCTGAAGATGGATTGCTCTACCTCGTGAATTCAATCAATCCGTTTCGTATTGAAGGACAGAAGACCGTAGCATTTGAGCTTGCTGAACAACTCAGTTGGCAAGTGCCGGATCATCTGGTTGTTCCTGGTGGAAACCTGGGCAACAGTTCAGCCTTCGGCAAAGGTTTTCGTGAACTGCTAGCGCTCGGTCTTATCCAAAAAATGCCACGGATCAGCGTTGTTCAGGCTGTGGGAGCGGCGCCGTTTGCCAAATATTACTCACACAGCGAAGGGCAGTTCATCGATGAACCGCACCCGCAAACGCTTGCTTCGGCGATTAAGATCGGTGCGCCGGTCTCCTGGAAAAAAGCGTGGCGCGCTGTAAATGAAACTGGCGGTGAAGTCTTAACGGTAACAGAGCAGGAAATCGCAGACGCGAAAGCAATCATCGGACGCGACGGCATTGGTTGTGAACCAGCATCAGCGACGACGGTTGCTGGAATTCGAAAGATGCGTGCC
>DASYRR010000235.1:0-6877 GCA_036004125.1 Pyrinomonadaceae bacterium
GGGGACTTGTCACCGCTTTGGTACAAGGCGATGTTAATGTTGCGATTCGCTGTACCAAAGCGGTGACAAGTCCCCGCACTCCAAGGAGACGCCTGTTCCTCACTTCATGTTTCAGAGTTCGTGATCCAACTGAGCAAGGACGGATGACAACTCATTCGGCAGCGACGCATTGAATTCTAATCGCGCACCTGTTGTTGGATGCGTAAATCCCAGTCGTTCGGCGTGAAGGAAATGTCGACCGAGATTGCGAACCAGCGCTCGCAGTCGCGGATCCTGGATCGAATTGTCGCGCCCACCTCCATAGGTCTCATCTCCCACCACAGGATGTCGAAGCCACGACAGATGGACACGAATTTGATGTGTGCGCCCCGTCTTTAATTCGACGTCCAGAAGTGTAAAGCGTTGATAACGATGCCGAACTTTAAACAGTGACAATGCGCCCCGCCCGCCACGCACAACGGCCATACGAGTGCGGTTACCTGGATCCCTCGCTATGGAGGCGTTGATACTCCCACTTTCATTATTGACATGGCCGTGAACCAGCGCGACATACGACTTGAACACTGTGCGATCACGAAACTGATCCGAAAGGTTCTCCATCGCCTGCTCATTCTTCGCGACCACAAGTAGACCGGAAGTGTCGCGGTCCAGACGATGCACAATTCCCGGGCGAACAGTGCTGGCACCTGATGGAAGTTCTTGAAAGTGGAACGCCAGTGCATTAGCGAGAGTACCTGAGTGAACTCCCGCAGCTGGGTGGACGACGAGGCCGGCGGGTTTGTTCACAACTACCAGCGCATCGTCCTCATACATAATTCTGATAGGGATGTCTTCGGGCGTAAAGACTGACGAGGGAGGTGAACTCAGTTCAACTTCAAGTTCATCGTCTTTGCGAAGTCGATAAGATGGTTTAGCGCTCTTGCCGTTTACAAGAACATCTTCGTTTTCGATAAGACGCTGCAGGCGCGATCGGCTCCAGTCTGTGATTTGTGAGGCGAGGAACGCGTCGAGCCGCGAGTCAATGTTCTGCTCGTCAACCTTGAAGGTGAGGGTTTCGGTATCCATGTATTCAATGTCCGATATGCGTCTGTCTTGTCGTGACGATCAGATTCTAGCCACAGATTTACGCTGATCGCGGATTTTTGAAAAAGGCGTTGGCCTATTTCTGATCTGAGTCATCCGCGAAAATCTGCGGCTAGAATCTGATCGCCACGACAAGACAGACGTCTATCGGACATTACCCATTCTTTCTTTCAAACTCCTTCATAAACGAAACAAGCGCTTCGACTCCTTCGCGCGGAAATGCGTTATAGATCGAGGCGCGGATTCCGCCTACCGATCTGTGGCCCTTAAGGCCATCCAGTCCCTGGGCTGTTGCCTCGGCAGTAAACTTCTTCTCCAATTCCTCAGAAGGCAAACGGTAGGTGACATTCATCAATGAGCGGGCGTCCGAATCGGCGTGGCCGCGGTAGAAACTGGACGCATCGATAGCATCATAGAGCAATTTCGCCTTCTCTTCGTTTTCGCGCTCCATTGCCACCAGACCGCCTTTTTCCTTTAGCCATTTGCAGACAAGATTGAGGATGTATATGCCCCAGGTATTTGGCGTGTTATAGAGCGACTTGTTCTCTGCGTGAGTGCGATAGTCGAGCATCGTGTGCAGCCCGTCGGGAATCCGTTGCAGCAGATCATCGCGCACAATCACCAGAGTGACGCCGCTCGGGCCCATATTCTTCTGAGCGCCTGCGTAAATGAGACCGTACTTACTGATCGGAATCTCATGCGAAAGAATGTCGGATGAAGCGTCGGCGATCAGGGGAACATTGCCAACCTCTGGTTCATTCTTCCACTCGACTCCTTCGATCGTTTCATTTGTTGTTATGTGAACGTAGGCGGCCTGGCGGTTAAGCAAGATCTCATCCTGCGCAGGAACGCGAGTAAAGCCACCATCAGCCATTGTGGCAGCGACATTCACCGCAGTTACCTTTTTTGCCTCTTTGACCGCTTTCTTGCCCCAACTCCCGGTGATGATGTAATCCGCGCTGCCATCAGCAGGCAGTAAATTCATTGGCACCATTGAAAATTGGAGACTGGCGCCACCCTGCAAAAACAGAATCTGATAGTTGTTTGGGATACCAAGTAGTTCGCGCAGTCCTGCATCTGCTTGCCCGATGATTTCGTCGAAGGTTTTAGATCGGTGACTGATTTCCATCACCGACATGCCGACACCAGGCAAACTAAGCATCTCGCGCTGCGCTTCTTCCAAAACCGGAACGGGCAATACTGCTGGTCCAGCACTGAAATTGAAAATGCGTTCAGTCATAAATGCCTCCCTTATTCAAACCTTTGTCGCAGCACTTTACCCGTAAGTCTTAACACCATCGACCGCGGCACAAGTCGTACGGCAAACACTGTGAGACGGTTGGGCCAGCCGGAAATAATGGAACTCTTCTTTCTCTTCAATCCCCTCAATGCTGTTTCAACTACTTCCTCGGCCGTTTGTGACACACGCACTGGTGGTCGATCGATTTGCGCAGCCTCGAAAAAGTTTGTCTCTGTGACACCTGGACAGAGCGCCATCACGTGAACCCCAAACGCTCTATTCTCTTCCCAAAGCGCCTCAGAGAACGAAAGAATGAATGCTTTCGTCGCCGCGTATGTCGCCATGAATGGAACAGGTTGAAACCCGGCCGTTGAAGCGACGTTAATGATCGTGCCTTGTTTTCGTTCCCGCATCGGTGCCAGAAACCGATACGTCATATCAACAAGGGACTTCACATTGAGCTCCACCATTTCAATTTCACGAGCCGGATCGAGCTTTGCAAAGTTACCCATCGAGCCAAACCCGGCGTTGTTTATAAGCGTGTCGATCTCGAGACCACGTTTTTTTATTTCTTCAAACAGTCGAGCAGGCGCATCTGGTTCAGTGAGGTCGAGCGCCAGATACTGCGCTCGAATTCCACTCATACGGCCGAGCTCGTTACAAATTGTGATGAGCTTGTCTTCCGAACGAGCAACAAGGAAAACGTTACGACCCAACGCCGCAAACTTTCGAGCAAAAGCCGCACCGATTCCGCTCGAGGCCCCAGTTATCAGGGTGGTGTTCATTGGCCAGCCAGCTGGATGAGATTCAGCTCAATAATGTCGTCACTTGCCTTTTGAATGCTGTCAAGCACGTCAGGGGAGGGAGCGTTGTCGAGGTTGATGCGAGCTACGGCAGCGGCTGCACCTTCAAACACGATGTTCTCCATCTCCTGCACATTTATCTGCTCCGCCTTGATCGCATCAAGAACTCCAGCCAACACTCCAGGTCTATCAAGATGTCGCACCACAAGACGATGAGTCGCGGGAGTTTGGCGAGCAAGGTTAACTACATTCGGTACTTTGCCTGTTTCTTTAAACTCCCGAACAATTCGCACAGTCTCAGCAGCAATTGCTTCTTGCGCTTGATCGGTTGAGGCGCCGACATGATGAGTGCCGTAAAGTTGGTCTTCCTTGCCGATGGGATCAGTAAAATCCGCAACGCTACTCGTGGGTTCTACTGCAAAAACATCGAGTCCTGCTCGAATGCCACGGTTCTTCATCGCCTCGATCAACGCATTCTGATCAACAACTTCGCCTCGCGCTGTGTTAATAAAATAACTTCCGGGAGGCATTGCGCTAAAGATGTCGGCGTTAATAGAGCCTCTCGTTTCGGAGTTCAGCGCGGTGTGGACGCTAACAATTTCTGATGCTGCGGCAACTTCTTTAGGCGTCTGCTTGTATTCGACTCCCAAAGCTGCGGCGCGCTCAGGTGTCAGGCTTCGGCTCCACGCAACAACGGGCATACCGAACGCGCGAGCACGCGGGATCATTTCCCGACCTATCTTGCCCAACCCGATAAGTCCCAAAGTACGACCGAACAGTCCGCGCGCTTTAGAAAACTCTTTCTTGTTCCACTGACCTTGCCGGAGCGTGACGACGTTATCAACGATGCGCCGATCAAGCGCCAGGATTAACGCAAAAGCCAATTCGGCGACGGCAATCGAGTTCTTTCCGGGGCAGTTTGAAACATAAATGCCTCGCTTCGAAGCTGCCGCGACATCGATTGTGTTATAACCTGCGCCTGCCCGCACGACTAGCTTAATTGGTCCAGCTTCCAACATCGACTCTGTTACTTTGGTACTACGCACCACGAGTACATCTGGTGAGACGCTGCCGATTGCCTCGACCAGTGATTCATCTTTCCGGTCGGGTTGATAAGCAACATCACAACCGATTGCCTGCAGGCCATCACAACCAGATTGTTCGAATTTGTCGGCTATTAGAACGCGCATAAGACATTTCCGATTTTCCAATTGCCGATTGCCGATATGCGTCTGTCTTGTCGTGATGGTGCTAAAGAAGTTCGCTTTGAAAACGCCGACAAGACAGACGCATATCGGACAATCGACAATCTAGATTAGGTGTATGAGTAGCCCATCCCTCAACTTTGGTTCAAACCATGTCGACTTTGGTGGCATGATCTCGCTGGCGTCCGAAACCATCAACAACTCCTCGACGGTCGTCGGAAACAGTGAAAACGCCACCGCTGCTTTACCCTCATTGACAAGACGTTCGAGCTCCTTTGTTCCTCGTAAGCCACCGATGAAGTCGATCCGTTTATCCGTGCGAACGTCCTGAATGCCCAGGATTGGTTCTAGTAATCGATCCTGAAGAACACTCACGTCAAGATGCGCAACGTTTCCCACGGGCAGAGTCGAGTCTGGTGAGAGTTGAAGTCCATACCACTCACCGTCTAAGTACATATTCCAATGACCTCGTTTTAGAGGCGCAGCCGGAGCGTCATTACTGATTGTGAATTGTCGCCTAACTTCATTCAAGAACTGGTCCTTTGACAAACCATTCAAATCCTTAACGGTCCTGTTGTAAGCCAGTATTTGCAGCTGCGAGTCGGGAAAGAGCACGGTTAGAAAGTAGTTGTAATCTTCCTTTCCGGTGTGACCAAAGCTCTGTTCCTTGAGTTCCGCGCGAGCACGACTGGCGCTGGCGGCACGGTGGTGACCGTCGGCAATGTAAAGCAGAGGCACGTTGGCAAAGCTGTTAACCAAAGACCCTGAGTTTTCGAGACGCCAAATGGTGTGTCTGATTCCATCTTCCGCAGTGAGATCAAACAATGGCGTCGACGACATTGCGGTCGTGACTTGATCGTCAATCTCCTTACGCCGCCGGTAAGTCAAAAACACAGGGCCGGTTTGCGCGCGAAGCATCAACATATGACGCGTGCGATCGTCCTCTTTGTCGCGTCGCGTGCGCTCGTGCTTGCGAATAATGTTGTTGTCGTACTCGTCAATTGAACAGCACGCCACGATACCGACTTGTTCGTGCGCACCCATCACCAGCTTGTACAAATACAAACTTGGCTCGGCCTCGGTTTCGAGAGGGCACTTCGCAATCAGTGTTTCAAAGTTTTCTACCGCCTTTCGGTAAACGGCATCATCGTAAAGATCAGTGCCGCCAGGGAGATCGATCTCTGGACGTGAGACATGTAGAAAACTCAGCGGATTCCCTTTTGCCAGCTCGCGAGCCTCTTCAGTGTTTACGACATCGTACGGAACACTTGCGACGGACTTCGCTTGTTCCGCGGGCGGATGCAAAGCGCGAAAAGGACGAATAACTGCCACGAACCCTCCTACCGAATTGAACATCTCTGCAAGCAGAGTTGCCCGAGGCCTTCCGCTCGTTATGGATGATGATGGTTAAGGCGGATGGGTTAAGACTATCAAGCGAGGCTGGGTAGAACAAGCTGCGGAGATAAAAAATCATTGCTCATTGGTCATTTGACATTTTTCATTTGTCATTTTGTTCGGTAGTCAGGAATCCGTGGTATGTGGTGAATAGGACCTATATGGCCTATACGACCTATTCACAGATTAGAAACGGACCACTGACCAATCTTCAAAATGACAAATGAGAAATGGCAAATGATATATGACAATAATGCCCAATGATTCGTTCTAGCTCTTAGAGCTCATCAATCTTCGCTGCCAGAATAAAATCACTCTCCGTAAGTCCATTGATCTTGTGAGTCCAAATCGTAATTTCCGCCTGGCCCCAACCAAAACAAATGTCTGGATGATGGCCCTGTTGTTCGGCTAAATCGCCGACACGATGTACGAACAATTGAGCTTCACGGAAGTCAGCGAAGCGATAAGTCTTTTTGAGGTGATGCTCGTTGACTACTTCCCAACCGTTGAGTTGATTCAGGAAAGTAGTGACTTCCTCACCCTGCAGTGGTGGTACTCCACCTCGGCATGGTACGCATTGTCGGCTTGATAGTTCGCTCATATTAACCTCGTATCAAGAAGCAACTCCTTCCAAGGCTTTCTTCAGAATTGCAATTTGGCCGGCGTGATAGAGCGTGTTTTGCACGCCACCGTGCAAGGTGACATAGACACTGGAAAACGGCGTCTCTGCATCTTCGATAATCGGTCGATCCAATTTCGTTTCGTCTGCCGAACTAATCGCTTCTGATTTCTTCTACTTGTTCCATGAGTGACTGCTGCTGGAGATACAAGTCCGCCAATGGTGCGGGAAGCGCAACGTTATCCATCTGAGCCGGATCAAAACCGCGCGCCCGCATTTCCCGCTCAAGGTTCTCCGTGATCAGTTGGAGTTGCGACTCTAACTCATGAAGTCGAGCCGATTCGTTGTCCATTTGTAATCATTGTACCCGGCGCATACACAAGGTTAAAAACGGGCGCCTCCTTGGAGACAAGTATGCTGAATGTCAGGGTCGTGAGAGAGTAAGATAAAAACAGCTTACGCAAGGAGAAACGACCATGACAGCAAAAGTCTCAAGCTTGGTACCGCGCGACTATGACATCTTTATCGGCTT
>DASYRR010000236.1:0-29296 GCA_036004125.1 Pyrinomonadaceae bacterium
GGTGTCGTGTTGTCGCTCGTTGGTAACCAGACCAAAGATGGCTTTCTCCGCACCGATGAGGTCTTCAATTTACGGCTAGGTGGTCCTCTCGTCATGCTTTCTGCTTGCGAAACAGGACTTGGGAAAGAGAAGCGTGGCGAAGGTGTCATGGGCTTAACCCGAGCGTTTATGTATGCCGGTGCGCCGACCGTAGGTGTCAGTCTGTGGTCGGTTGCCGACAGGTCCACAGCGGAGCTCATGACAGACTTCTACCGTCGTTTACTAGCAGCAAACGAGAGTTCTGCTTCGAGTGCCTTGCGTGGCGCTCAGCTAGCTATGATCGCCGGAAAGAAATACAGCGCGCCATTCTATTGGGCGCCATTCGTCCTCGTTGGCGATTGGAACTAGTTAGACTGCAATCCAAAGGAATGGCGGAATCACTCCTCGATTCGGAGCTTCCGCCTTTTCCTTTTTAGACCCAGCAATCCAGTCAAACCCGAAATCAACAATACCGCCGTTGTCGGTTCCGGAATTGTGGCGGCGACGGCCGTTCCTTCTACGACGATGTTGTCGATACGGTTGTTACCGGTCGAACTCGTTGCTCCGTTAAAAACGATTCGGAATGCGGCGTTAGGGTTGTTATTTAAGCCCGCGATACTCGAGAGTGTGAAAACAACCGGAATAGCGCCGAATGCTGTTGCCGGTAGGTAAGGTGAACCGAAATCGACAAAGTTAGTTCCGTCCAGACTGTATTGGAACTGGTTGTTGTTGAAGCCAGTGCTCGTTCCCTGGGTGGCAAAGCTAACAACGATATTCTCGAACCCGAGGGTGCCTACACTAATGGTGATATTTCGACCGTTGTTTGTGTTACTGGTTCCACCTTGCAGCGATAACGCCAGGCCAGCGAGGTCACCGAGCCGTGCGTTATTCGTTGTACCGGCAGCAAACAAAATGTTGGTGACAACGAAATTGCTGGTTAGCGTCCCGGTGCCATGATCGACGACAAGATCTGAATCGTTAAAGTTCCAAATGGCTATCTCGTCAGCGGATGCCGAATCGGCGCCAGCTAAGAGGAAGAGGATTGCCACAATCAGCATTGTGGAAGACTGCCGGAGCGTCCGGCGGTGAGGTTGCATAGACATACACTTTCTCCTTTGATGAGGTTTTAGACAGACTACTGCCGCACTTGAGAAAGCGAATCTTGTTAAGAGATTCGTGAGGCTAATCAGTAAGTTCGCCCGGCCTTGAGGACAGCCAAAGCTTTCTCCGTAACGTTGGAGCGAACCATATGCTCATTTGCTTTTTACGTCAACAGAAAAAATATTTTGCACTAGGAGGATCTCTCTACGACTCCTGGTCGCTTCTCAAGCACACTAAAAATGTCTGCACGTAGGCGCGCATCGTGTACCAGTTCTTGTCGACGAGCGACGACCTTACTTCGCACAAGAAGGAGACGCCCCAAAGGAGCGTCTCTTATTACCTTTGTTTAATTGATGCAGAAAGCTTAGGGAGCGCTGACCAGAAAAACGTCCCAAGCCCAGCGTCCTAGTTGTGCACCGTTGACATCCTTGACCTTGGCTCTATAGCGAAACTGATTTCCGTCCTGATCAGCTTTCTTTGAAGTCTTGTAATCGAGTTCGAGGGTTACCACTCCGAGTGAAGGCAGTGTGTGAAGTTCACTCGACTCAGAGATTCCGTTGTGATTAACGTCTTGCCACAAGCGGAGTGAACTAAAGACCGCGTCGTCATGACTTATAAGCCCGTCGCCGTTGCCCCGATTGGCTGACTTGTCGAATTCAGCCAGTGCAAGGAAGCCATTCGTCTCCTTACCTACTGGCGGCGTGCCCTGGGGAGTTACGTTGCCGAACAATTCCATTCCCGCATCGATAATTCCGTTGCCGTTTCGATCGAGAGATAACCAAGAATCGTCGGAGTTAGCGGAGGTCCAAGACAGTCGTTCTTTCACGCCATCGTTGTTCACGTCAAACCAGACTCCATTAGTATTCGAGGTGAGGTGAAAGCCGTTTCCTAAGACATCAATCAATATTGGAGATGGGTCACTGTAGAACGTGCAGGTGCAATGTCCAGCCTCCCAGTTTTTACCGGCAGCACGGCACTGCTGCTCCGCCAGCCAGCCGCAAGGACCAAGGCCTTGTTCATCATAATCATCCTGGCCGTTGCAATTTCGATCCTCTCCACCTGAGGTTTCCGGATCCATTGCTGCACCCGGATACACTGAAGGGTTGGCATCATTACAATCGTTAGCGTCACAGAATCCGTCTCCGTCGATATCGAAGCGGGCCCAATAGTTATTGTCATCGCAATCTTGGAAGGCACAGATTCCATCTTGATCATTATCCACAGAGTCAATGGGAGTCGGTGTGGGTGTCGGTGGCGGTGGTGGCGGAGGAAAGAATTCCAGAATGGAATTGATTGCATTGTTGTCACACGGCTGAACATCTAAAGGCTTCATTGCACACGGACCAAAGTCATTTGGGCAGTTGACTGAACTCCTATTCATGACGGACGCCCCCAGCTTGCGTATTTTGAACCCCGACATCGTTGAGTCCCATAGGGTGTCCAACTTCGTGCAACTGGGTCTTCTCAAAGGCGCTGTCGTACCCCGGTTTCGTCGGATCGAAAAACGGTCCGGACTGCGGATCGTCAGGGTTCGCGAGTACCGCATCGTTAAAAAACACAGTGACTTCCCGAAGGTAATTTCCCTCCCACCGGACAGCTACCGTTTCAGCAACCGAGATGTGATCCACTTGTCCATTAGCATCGAAGAAGATTCTGTGAGCGACGTGAATGAGACTGGGTTGTCCAGGTAAGGTCCAGGGATTTACCGTAGTGTTAAATCTCACTCCCGAAGTATTATTATGAGTATTGGCGTTATCCCATTTCGCTAGGGCATTTCTGATCTGCTGTTTTACTTGTTCGGGAAAACTACCAATATCTGCGTAGATCGTGTCTCCCTGTTGGAACGTACGTCCGCCGCTGGTTTCGGGGCAGGGATTCACTTGAGAGTGAACCGAACTTACTTCAGCCAAGGCTACGGCAATCAGCACTACGAGGCACAGAAGCACTGCGCCATGCTCAGATGTAATCACGGCACCGTCTTCCGCTCGTGCTAAGCTGCGAGGAAAGGGTGAGAGCCTCATTTTGATTCTCCTTAATTAGTGCAAGGACTTTGAGTGGCAGTTCGGGCAAGGATCATAAAGGTGTCAAGATCTGCGCTTTCACCCTGGCCCAACGGCAGGGCTTTCGCCGAGGTCTGCTTGATCTTGGGTCCAATTAGTTGGAATGTATCCTCGGAAGCCGTATTCGCGAATGCTTGAAATGAACTAGTAGCCGGTATAAACCGCAGATATAACAAGTATCGCCCGCCAACCGCCAAATTTTCCTGTCGATGATCCGTTGCACGGACATGATGGCCATTGAGGATGACGGCTCCGCCGACTCGAGTGACCGTGATGTTTTGCGTTGGATTTATTGGGGTGGATGAGCTTTTTAAGACTTCATCTACTACAACCTGGTAGTCCGTAAAGACAAAGGTCCCCTCTTCGATTATCTGTGAAGACTTGGTTTGAACTGTCGCGACCACGACAGCATCGGCTTTACAGGTTAAGTTCTTCAAATAGTCTTGGAGATTAAACGCCTGCGGAACCAGCACATCGCCTAGCTCTTTCACAACGTCAACATCGCCGCTTTCCGCAACGAGGTCTCGAAGTTTTCGTCCTCTCGTGACGACTTCGTATCTTTTAAACAGCTTGCTATGAGCTTTTTGCTTTTCCGTCAAAACGCCTTCTTTTATCGGCGTGGCATCATCGTCTTTTTTTGAGGACTGATCATTCTGTGCGCCGATGAGAGTTAGAGTTGCAGCGAGGGCTAAAACAAAAAGCGCAGCAATAGGAAGAGATACCCTTTTCTTGCGTTGCATAGTGCATTCCTTGAATTCAGAGATTCTAGTTTGTGAGGCCAACTGGACTGGCATCCAGCGATGTCACTCTAGTGAGCCGCTAACGCATCCGTTTATAGTATTGTGCTTGAATCATGTCAAGTTTAACTCTAGTAACAGTAAGAATGTTTGGAGAAAGGAATGTTCTTGTCTCGTTGTCCGCGAAACCTCTCTACGCTAATATCGGATCAATTCAAACCAGGGTGTTAGTTTATGGCGAACAAGTTCTCCAGACTTTCGGATACAGAGACTTTGCAGAAGTTGTTAACCGCGTCTAAGGAGCGCCCCGTTTTAGTTTTCAAGCACAGCAACTCGTGTGGCATAAGTTCGCGGGCTTATCGAGAGATGGAAGAACTCGAAAATGTGAACTTGCTCGAAGTGCAAACGGCTCGCGAACTATCGCGCGAGGTAGCTGCAATAACTGGTGTGCCACACGAAACACCCCAGGTCATTGTGTTACGTAATGGAAAAGCGGTCTGGAACGCCTCCCACTATGAAGTGAAGGCCGGCGCAGTTGCCGAAGCGATGCAGGCCAACAGTTAAACTTGAGTCTTTATGTCTGAACGCCGTGGAGCTGAAATTGAACCTCGTGAGATCAAACAGGAGGATGATTTCACCCTACGAATCACCTGGGCCGATAATGAAGAGTGTCACTATAAATCCGCCGACCTGAGACGTTCTTGTCCATGTGCACAATGTGTTAATGAGTGGACTGGGGAACGGGTGCTACAGCCGGACAGCATTTCGGAGGAGATCGAAATCCGGGATCTTAGTCTGGTTGGTCGGTACGCGATCAACTTTCGGTGGAGCGATGGTCACGAAACTGGAATCTATAGCTTTCGATATCTTAGGGAACTCTGCGAACGAGTTTAGTTGTGGAAAAGCGCTATGAACGAACGAGACTTTTTTAACGAAAAAGAGGAAGTAAAGAAGGCGACTTATAGTTGTCCTCACTGCCGTGAGCGTGCGGAGTACGACGTTCGGTGGCTAAAACGTACAAAGAAGCCGCAGCCGCCGAGAGGCGCGAACGAAATGGATCGCGCTCGGTTTCACAAGTCGCGCGACTACCTTGTCAGGATCGACGACATGCTGGCATGCAGGAATATCCGTTGCCGGCGTCGTTTTGAAATTCCTAGCTCTCAGTCTGTTGTCTTTATTTAGAAGTCCCACCTAACGCAAGTTTCACTCCTACACACCCGTCGCGAAGCACGGTTCTTGCAACGTCCCCCTGGGGATGATTTATGTTAGACCGACCATCAAAGTGTCGTGGCGAGTATGACTCCACCTGCTGGAACTGCAGGGAAAACCGAAGGATCGACGAACAAAGGATTGAAACTCGCGGTAAAGCCTCATTTTCTCGTCATCCCGGAATTACACGGAGCTGCGAGTGCTCATGTTTTTGCGCCTTGATAGAACTTATCTTTAGCTTCCTTGAGTTACTGGTGGGTTTAATCGGTTGATGACAAAACGCGGAAAGAGCCGACAGGCGTCGGATTTGTCTCACATCGGGTCACTATCGAGCGTAAATCAGAAGGACGAAAGATAAGATTGGGCGGTGCCTTCTTAAAATGGCAATGATTGAAACACAACAATTCGCAGGCGCGGCAAAAATAAACACCTCTTTCTTGACTCCACTGGAGCGCCGGCTCGCTCCAAGAGTGTTGCCGAGAATTCCGAGTTGGCTGCAAACGTATCACTTGACGATGATGACGCTCATTTGGTCGGCCGGAATTCTCTTATTCTCCTATTTCGCTGCAAAAGACCTGAGATGGTTGTGGATGGTCTCAGTGATGATCTTTATGCAGTATGTCACCGATCACTACGACGGTAAGATCGGGAAATATCGCAACACGGGGCTTGTCAGGTGGGGATACTACATGGATCACCTGCTTGACTACCTGTTTCTCTGTTCTGTGATTATTGGCTACGCCTTTATCCTTCCGGAGAAATCTCGGTATCAAATTCTTATCATGCTGGCAATCTTTGCAGGCTACGAGGTAAGCACATTTCTCGGTTTTGCCGCTACAGATCGGTTGAAGATTAGCTTTCTTAAGCTGGGTCCCACGGAATTTCGGTTGGCCCTCATCGTAATCAACGCTTTGCTTGTCACCTACGGAACCCGAAAAATGGTGAACGGTCTGAAGTATGTGAATATCGGTGCCGCAGTTGTGTTGGCTGTTATTGTGTATCGGACTCACAGAATGGTTTGGGAAATGGATATGACTGAAAAGAACGCAGCCTTAGATCGAAAACTGTCTCGGTAGCTACCACAGTGTTTGGTTGCACCTGTACGGTTTGCGGGCGAGTCCAGCTGAAACCTCACAAAAATTTTTAAATTAGTCAAATAAGGTGGCCCTTTTTAGGCTTCAGTTACGCGTTAACTGATGTGGCCTTCTCTTTGCAAGATACTTTGAAAGTTACCGTTCTAGATTTGAGAATTTGGGAACTGAATGGCGGCGATTTCGTTGATAACAAGTAAGAATCCAACGCAAGACCCGAAAATCAAAAAATGTCAGATAAGAAAACAGTTCGAATAGTTAAAAAAGGCGAAAAAACTCGCCCAAGTGTAAAGCCAAAGGCCAATACGGCTCGTGAGGCAGCGCGCGATATGGTTGACACAGTAACCAATTGGGTTACTGAATTTCAGCAAAAGCGTCGTACTGAAACGACTAACGCGCTCAGAATCCTCTCCAAAACACCCCGCGGAAGCGAGGCTTAATTTCCGCGATAGCAAAAAGGCCACACTCGCATTTCAATCACATTTGAGCAGGTAGGTGAAATGCCCCAGTCGACGTGTGTCTATGTGTTGACATGGGTCTGACGCAGAGCTAGCATCGGGCCGCTTTTGAGAGCCCCAGCGAGGGTCGAAATGGCCAAAAAGAATTCGTCAAGGAAATCTGGAAAGAAAAGTTCTGCAAAACCTATCTTCGATAGCATACGCAAACCTAATGCGCCGCCTGGTCATCCACTGTCACGGTCTAAGCCGGACGAAGTAGCACGTCCAGCAGGTCGTAAGGCCAAACACAAGACTCGTCCCCAATTGCCCGACGAAGACGAAACTTAATTCCATCACCTGCGAGGCTGCGTCATACAAGATTTTGAGTCTTCACAACTGTCACCTGCGGAAGAGCATCGATTTGCCCAAGCCTTCCTGGACAGGGCTGTAGCTTTTCTCGTTGACCAATATGTGCCAAAGATCGAACGTTGTCTCGAACAATTGTCAGATGAACAAATCTGGTGGCGTCCGAATTCCGAGTCGAACAGTATCGGTAACCTCATATTGCATCTTTGCGGCAACGCACGTCAGTGGATCGTTGCAGGTCTCGGAGATGAGCCAGATCGTCGCACTCGTGATCAGGAGTTTGCTCAAAAAGACATCATCAAGCGCGATGCGTTGCTCGAGCGTCTGCGAGGTACGGTTGCTGAGGTTAAGACGGTTTTGACTGGTTTGAATCCTCAAGTTCTTCTGGAACGGCGCACCATTCAAGGAAACAATGTTGACGTGCTCGAGGCGGTTTTCCACGTCACTGAGCACTTCTCGATGCACACCGGACAAATCATTTTCCTTACGAAGCTACTGACCGCATCCGATCTGCGCTTTTATGATTTTGAAAAGGAATCACCGTTGCAGTGCTGGTCGTCTAGCTGCTGACGGCGGGTGACACTGAATTAGGGTTCACGATCTAGTTCGTGACAGAGAAGGGCGGCGATGGTTTAGAAGCTTCGCCGCCTTCCCCATCGTGCCAGACCATTATCCGCAAGATTGCAAAGCTGGTCTTTCAGTATCCTTCGTGCGTAAGGTGTCTCAACCCTCGAAAAGATGTTCGTTTACGCCACTTCTTCTTGCGTTCTGCTTGCACAAGCCTGTGGACTCACCAAGCCTTTGACTGTAACCAGCCGCTTTACGTTGGAGATCCGCTCAAAGGATTCTGTCAATTGTGCAACCGTGTCAGGCGAGTGCGATTGCGGACATCGTTTTTGTGCGAGGTTCTAGAGTTAGTATGGCCCAAGGAACCGCTCGCCATTAAAGTGGATCAGATGATCATCGTCAGTACCGAAACATTGAATTACCTCGAACACCGCAGGCGCTATTTGATAAACGGTCTTGCCACTATTGATCGCTCGTTTCGGGTTGTCCGGGTTCGCAATGATTATTCCGGCGTCAAGAAACTGATGAACCGTCTGCCGCCGAACCGACTCGCGCTTATTGGGTTTGTATCTCTTGCCATAATGCTCACTAAAGAAATCCATCATCTGCGTAATCCCACGCATTGGACTGCCCGCGTCGATCCAGCCGGTTTCAGGTTTGAGATCCAACAATGCCAAAAGAGTGAGCGCCGATCGTTCATTTTGCTGTGCTGTCGGCAATCCTAGTACCTTTAGAATCTCCAACGCCTCTTCGATCTTTCTCTTCGCTCGTATTGGATCTACACCTTCTTCGTCAGCTACCATTTTCAACAATTCCTTTTCGACAAGGTTGTCGAGTTCGTTCTGCGTCGGAAACTGATCACCAATGCCAAATCCAAATGTTTCCAGTTCTGATCGAGAGGGATATTTTAAGCTGCGCAAATCAGTTGCGTTAACCTGCGTGTGCCCGTTGAACTGTCGAAAGTAAGAATCGACAAGATTGGAGTTGAGGAACGCAGTGACGCCTTTTGCTAACGCCAACGACAAGCCCTTACCGTTTTCGTGAAAATAGTTGAGATGGTTTTCAAAGCCAACCCGACCCACGGAAAAACGGGAGCCGTCATAAATTGCCGCGACGATCCGTTTACGCTCTTCCTTTGAAGAAAAGCGTTTTACGAGCACGTAAACTCCAGAGGGTACTAACAAATCCGCAGACTCTGGAATGTTCAAAACAGCGTTAGGCTTTCTACTATCCTTTTTCGGCCATTTGACCCATCCATTATCAAAGTGACCCGGATAAATCAACGGCACCGTATTGCGGCTAGGTTCTAAGCGCAAGAACGCTTGCGCCCGAAAATCCACCACGCGACCTTGAAACAGAAATGCCGAGTTCTTGGAGCGATGAAGTTAATTTTTTCATCCGTTCTGCGATCCCGTGTTCTAACTCATCGGGAACGATATGAATAAAGGCATCAGGATCCCCGGGTCTGATCAGTTGCGCATACTCAATTTCCCGAACTGACATCAACTCATCTGTTGGCCCAGTACTTGATGAGATAGTTACGCGGCGGTGTTCTCTCGGAGGCTCCTTCACTGCGTGGAGAATGATATTTTCTTGAAGTACATCGTCGTCTTGAAAAGCAGTCTGCCTCGACTCAAACACATGGATACGAGTGATGCCCATAGTCTCAGTAAACCTCGTTCGAAAAGGCTTAAAGTATGGGCCATTGCAAAAGCTGCGCGGGGTAATTGCAACCAGCTCGGAGCCGGAGACGAGTAACCGCGACGCTAAGGCAACAAAAGCCGTGTATAGATTGCTAGTCTCAATGTCGATAGTTCGCAAAAGCTGGCGTGTCCGAGAATCATTATTGATCTTGCGGTAAGGAGGATTGAGGATCGCAGAGGTGAATTTGCTCGCTTCGGGGGTAAAGAGGGTTGCGTTTAACTGATTGACAGCAGATTCAATGAAGTCCTCAGATACGATCCGCATCAAACTTTATACCTGCCTTCTCGCATTCACGGCGGCATAACGCAAGAGTCTCAGTCAAATATTCAGTGAGCAGGGGATCGATCTCATAGGCTGTGACGGAGACTGACGCGGGTTTGTTTTTCCAACGACTCATCTTCTCAATGAATGCAGCCGTAAGCACGCCAACACCCGCACCAGCGTCCAAGAGGTAGATATGCTCCCGCCGCTTCCTGAACATTGAAGCCATCAACCGCGCTACAGGAGCGGGTGTGAGAAACTGTCCTAATGCCGTTCGGCGACTCGGATCGAGTTTGCGCGTAGCGTCTAGACGAAAAAAATCCGCGCGTTCAACGAGTTCATTGGTGTGACTCGAAAGTGTTGCAGGTGCTTGACTCAAATGCGTAGTTTGTTCTCCGACGTTTTAAGGACTAATAGTATAAGCCGAACTTCTCAATTAACAATTTGAAAAATGATCTTGGAACCGGAGTGGCGTGACCGGGTGAGGCGATTAAGAGATCTGAGCTTTTACGATTTCTCCGGTGGAACTCCGGTACCTCGGTGGAACTAAGCGGTGTCACTTTTGCTCCTGGTCTTTCAAAAGCTCATCGTTTTTGTTTAGTATAGTGACGCGGTCATCGCTCCAGCTTTAATCTTAATCAAATCTCACGTGCCCAAGGAGGCAGAACCTGAAATGACCTACGTCGTTGCTGAACCATGCGTGAACTGTCGCTACACCGATTGTGCTCTTGTTTGCCCTGTCGAGGCCTTTCATCTTGACGACGACATGCTGGTTATCCACCCGGAAACTTGTATTGATTGCGACGCGTGTGTTCCCGAGTGTCCGGTTGAAGCGATATTCCCCGAGGCGAGCGTGCCTGCTGAATGGGCACAGTTCACCCAGATAAACTCCGAACGAGCATTGAGTGGTTTACCGACGATAACGGCGAGGCTTGACTCACTTTGCGAATAGCCCAGTAGCATGAAGAAACGTACTAAGCGGTGGCTAGGTGGCCTCGCACTCGCAGTTGGGGCTGCTGGTGCTGCGGTCGCTTATTTAAAGAAGAGGAACATGGGGCCAATACCAAGACCTGAGAAACACGTTGGTGATGTTTGGGCAAGGCCTGGAATGAGTGTGACGTTTAGAGCTGAACTTATGCCAGGTCGCAATAAAGACGATCGCAGTTTCAGAGTGAAGGAACTCTTGCCGAGCGGTCGTGTTTCATTGCATGGCGTTGAAGGCGAACACACCGAAAGTGAGTTTGAGTCGATCGGTTAATCCCGATCCGGCGGATCGGGACGAGACCTACCAACGGTAAATCTCACCTGGATTCATCACAGATAATTTAGGAATCTGCAGAGCTTCCAATTGTTGAATTATCGTTTTGCGGTGTGTCGGTTTTAGGTGCACGGCAAGGATGTCCATTCCGTTGTGAGTGAGTTTCTTCAATTCCTTGCCGAGCGATGCGGGTGTGAAATGCTTAGAGGCCTCGGCCAGCTTCGCCATTTCGTCGGGAAATGAAGCTTCGATGAGGAGCGCATCGAGGTGTTTCGTTGCGTTTACGGCCTTCCAAAACTCTTCTGTTTCAGAAGTGTCCGAACTAAAGGCGATACTACTTTTACCGTCTGTAACCAATAGGCCCACTGTCGGCACAATATGATTCACGGGGACGGCAATCACGTCCAGGTGGGCAACTGAAAAGGTTCCACTCGGTGGGATGGGTACGTATTCCATCACCGGACCATAATCGTTCTTTAAATCTGAAAAGCGTGGATAGACGTTCCAGTTGAACACATCTCTTTCCAGCAGATCGATGACTTCCGGAGTAGCGTGGATACGCATCGGTTGCTTGAGAGTTGGATAGAGGTCATCAATGAAAATCGGCAGACTGGCAATATGGTCCATGTGAGGGTGAGTGACGATGATGTCGCGAACCCGATCACGTTGCTCGGTGGTCAGCGCAATTGCGATACTGCCGGCATCAACCGCGACACAGTCGTCGATTAGGAAACAAGTCAACCGCTGCTCAAGGGTTGCGCAACCCTGAGCGTCAAAAGTGCTTGGTAGGAGTTGAATTTTCACTCTTGGTCAGCTTTGGTGAAATGACCTGGCGAAGCCGCGAACCAAGTATAAGCCAGAAACGAGACAGCCTGCGAGGGTTATTCATAAACGCAAAGCTGCTAGCTTGCTCGGAATTCCCTAATTAGATCTTCAAGAGCTTGCAGGTACGCTGCTTCGAGTTGATGCACATCAATTCTGGACGAGTGCAAGCCCTTTGAAACTCGGCATCGGTGAAAGGCTAATTCACTGGCTATCTGGTTAAATCTCATCCGCGTGCGCCAGCCCGTAACCCCAACCTGCGTAAGAGCATTGAATGAAGATCCCATTCGTCCAAAGACAGAGCCCAACTGGTCATATTCCTGGCGAGTAAATAGACCGCGTTCAAAGTCGCATAATAGAAACTGTCGCACGACTTGGCCTTCCCGTCTCAAGGCCAGTCCGATTACGACCAGAAGAATGATAAAGGCCGGTACCATGATAAAGAAGTAGGTGAGTAAGAACGCGCCACCCCCAAACAGCGCGCCTGAGCCGTTCCAAATGCTGTGCATAAAGATCGCTACTAAGAGACCCAGCACAGGTGCGCTTAGTTTTATCCCCAGATTTTTTGTTTGCCGTGCTAGTCCGAGACCAATTCCAGTCATGCTCGTGAAGAGTGGATGAGAAAAAGGCGCAAAGATACCTCTAACAAAGAGTGTAAGAGTAAGTTGTGCTCCGCCCTCGACTGCCGCTTTGCCGTAATAAAGGACATTTTCAATCATCGCAAAGCCCAAAGCTACAAGCGCCGCATAAACGATACCGTCAATGACGCCGTCAAATTCGTCCTTTTTGAAAAAGAAAAACAGGAACAGAATTGCCGCCTTACCCGATTCCTCGACTATTGGAGCTGAGATAACGAGCGCAAAGGTTTCACCTGCCTGTTCGCTGCCGGCCAGTAGCGTAACGAGTAGTTGACCAGTTGAATTCAAAAGAAAAGCGAAGAAGCCAGCCACGAATGCTCCCCAGAAGAAGGCGGTGGCGAGCATCCAAAGCGGTTCCGATTCGTAGCGATCGATCCAGAGAACAAGGGCGACATAGATCGGGACAGGGATCGTGGCAGTTACGAGGCCGAGCAAGAATGCGACTGGTCCGGTTTCCACTCCGATAACTAATAAACAGAGCAAGCCCAGCAACAAAGCAAATAGAACTCCCAATACCCCGAGAGCGATCTTGATTACACTCGTCTGAGGTGTCCGCTGAATGGTTACGGTAGGCGCCCGTCCCGCGATTACTGCTGGCTGGTAATATGGGTTTTGATAGCTCATCGTTGACGACGTAAAACAAATTACCTACGGAGTTCGTGCGATGGTGTTAGACGGAGCCGTAACTACAGACCATTTCTAACGCGCACAAGTTTGCGCGCGACCACCATCGATTGAGTAAGTCGCGCCCGTTATCCAGCTCGCCTCATCTGAAGCCAGGAATAAGACCAAGTCCGCAATTTCTTCTGGTCGTCCAACGCGGCCGAGTGGATGCGTCTGCTTTGAGCGCTCGAGGAAAGCAGCGTAAGCCTCCGTATTCATTCCGCCTCGTTTGTGTATCTCCGTGACCACCACGCCGGGGTTGACCGCGTTAACGCGCACACCTTTGGCTGCGAGTTCGAGAGCTGAACAACGTGTCAGCTGATCAAGGGCGGCTTTTGATACACAGTAAGCAAGAACTCCCGGAAAGGACCTTAATCCGGTCACACTGGAAACGTTCACTATGTTTCCCTTTCGCTGGATTAGACTGGGAAGTGCCTGCTGCATGAGGTTAAAGATGGCCCTGACATTGATATTAAGCATATCGTCCCATGCTTTCAGTGACGTGTTTTCAATCGTTCCGTTGGCAATGTGACCTGCCGCATTTACCAGGATGTCGATTCCTCCGAGGGCCGAGATCGCCGTGGAGACCGCTTGATTTGCTTCGGCATCGTTAGAAACATCGGCTCTTAACCTCAACACTTCACTGCTTAAACTTTCAATGTCGTCCCCGACCTTTTGCAAGGCCGCCAAATTTCGCCCAACGCAGGCGACCCTCGCGCCCTGTCTTGCGAAATTCAGGGCACAGGCTCGTCCAATGCCTGAAGTTGAGCCTGTAACAAATGCGACCTTGCCGCTGAATTGTTTTTCGTTCATCTGGTTTGATCCTCGTAACTGGACTTGGCTGTTCCTTTGCGAGCCCTATATTGACAGCAGAAACCTAAAAAGTTGAGTATTATTAACCTTGAAAGGATTACGAGGCCATCTCCGCGACGTACGCGAGCCACAACGATAATCGTCAAGTCGTCTTTTGAGGTAGGCGCCGCCAACCTGGAGGTCATTGTTGGGCAATAATTCTGCAGATGAGCTGTTCTCAAGAACCGCTCGATCTCACTTGCGATCCGCCGAGCATCATAGCCGCTCGTCACGCACGAGAACGCCTTCAAGCGCGGGGTACATGATAGCCGTAATCGTTATCGCTGTTGGTTTGGGCTTGGTACTTTGGTGGATGCTTGCAAACGGTGGTGACGAAGCGCCCTGGCTGCCGGCAGGATTGGCTGTTAGCGTAGTTCTGCTGGTTGCGCTGTCCGCTCGTGAAGTGGTGATGCGCCGAGCTTGGACAAGATATCTTCTCGAACACGGCATTCAGGAAACGTCGAAGTCTCGTAGCGCTCATGGTGAACGCAGTCAAAAGAAGGGATTCTCAGCCTCACTTCACTCAGCTGCTTTACGAGCAATTCAAAAACAATCGGCTGCTGCCGACTCGCCGGGTTCGACATCCCAAGCCCACTTTGACGTCGCTCAACTTTGTCATGATTATCTTTCCAGCACCGAAGAAGCAATGCGCTCTGGCAGTATGGGTAGCGAAAAGGGAATTGCCATCCGTGCCGGTCAGGAACGAGTTCGCTCGTTGCATAAATACCATCTACTCACGTGGGCGCGCGGACATTCGCTTGCGTTGACGCGCGAAGCACAACAACGAGCGCGGACATTCGACAAGATAGAAACCGCGAATAAAGCCCTCGAATGTATCGACTCGACGTTGAGGGTTTATCCGGAGGAAGTCGAACTACATGAATCGAAAGCTGCGATAGGTGAGTTTATCGCATCTGTAAAAGTAGCTCATTGGGTTGAGCTCGCAGAACGGTCAGCATTCAAGGGACATTATCGCCGAGCGATTGATCGGTACAGAGACGCGCTGTTTTATCTGAATCAGGATGTTGTCAAAGAGGATGTCCGAGTCTCAGGGTCGGAACGCATCGAAAAGGAGATAGCCAAATTACGCGCGGCCCTGCGTTCCGAGGCGCCGGACCGTGTAGAGTGAGAAACCTGCCGCAGGACCAAAGCGGATGACCATTCAGAAGTGTCCAAAGTGCGGAAGTTCGCAGATTCGGCGTGGGTATAAACGTACTCCGTTGATAATGCGCGTGTTTGGCATCTACCACCTTTTATGCGATCATTGCAACTTGCTGTTTACAGGTTTTGTGCGGCCTGGAACATTTAAAAGTCACCGCCGACGGCGACATCATCACCACGCTGAGTCCAACAAGCGGACGAAGAATATCTCCTCTTCGGCAAAAGCAAGTTAGTTGATGCCTGGACCGGCTGCTCCAGTTTTTGT
Source organism: Pyrinomonadaceae bacterium (assembly GCA_036004125.1). Lineage (GTDB taxonomy): Bacteria > Acidobacteriota > Blastocatellia > Pyrinomonadales > Pyrinomonadaceae > PSRF01. The sequence goes on from DASYRR010000236.1 coordinate 15,211, forward strand.
TTTTCAAATGCGAACGCAAATCAAATTCATAACGATACTGATTGTGGTCTTAGTCTCAACCACACTCTTCGCACAGGAAGGCAAGCAGAGCTCGCTACCGAGCGTTGTTCAATCGCAAACGGTTAATAGCCAGGGTGTAAAGAATTACCTACTAGGTCCGGGTGACGTGATTGAGATAAGAATCTTTGGCCAATCAGATCTCAGTACCATTGCCCAGGTTGATAGTGAAGGTGCTCTAAGTTCGCTACCGTTCCTTGAGAAGCCAATCATCGCGAAGTGTCGCACTGAAAGGGAAGTACAAAAAGACATCGCCACGGCCTATAAGAAGTTGGTCAATGACCCGCAGGTTGGTGTTCGAATAATCGAACGTAACAGCCGCCAACCGGCAGCAGTCTTTGGCGCCGTCCGTCAGTCCACACGTGTGCCGACAGTACGCAAGATTAGGCTCAACGAACTGATCGCGGCTGCGGGTGGCATAACCGAACGTGCGGCTGGAACGATTCAATTACTTCATACGGAACCGATAATGTGCCCTCAACCCGGAGAGGAGGCCGACGCGGCTCCTATTGATGGTACCCGGATTCCGCTCAGAGTCGTGCGCATTGCCGACATGAAGAGCGGGAAGTTGGAATCAAATCCGGTCATTCGTCCTGGTGACTATGTAATGGTGAGCGAAGCCGAGTTGGTCTATGTGACAGGCAGCGTCGTGTCGCCGGGCTCACAATTGCTGACGGACAAATTAACCTTGAGCCGCGTTCTAGCAATGTCGGGCGGTACCCGCAAGGACGCAAAACTTTCCGATGTTCGGATCTACCGTCAGCGGTTTGGCGCCTTACAACAAGAGGTCCTAAGAGTCGACTACTCCGCGATCAAAAAGAACAAGCAAGCGGACGTTCTGTTGCAGCCATACGATGTTATTGAGGTGATGGAGCCAGGCATCACCGTGTGGGGCTTGGTAAAAGGCGGTCTGGTAGGTGCTTTTAAGTCGTATCCAATGTTTCCGAGGATACCCTGACCATGAGATAGTTCCGTTTTGAGCGAGACCCGACGAATTAGGCCATTGAACGGAAAAACCAGAATGAGGTAGTGCAATGAAAGTTAAGGTTCACTTGATGATTGTGTTTGCGTGCGTTTGTGCGCTAGTTGTCTTAGTACGGGCACAGGAACCGCAAACCACCTCAACCGCCGCACCATCGGCGCCGGGGCTCGACAACCAAGGCATCAGAAACTATTTGCTCGGACCAGGTGACGTCGTTGAGGTGAGAGTGTTCGGGCAGCAAGACCTGAATTCTCAGGCGCCGGTAGACGCCGATGGCAATCTAAGTTCTCTGCCGTTTCTCGAGGCACCGATTCCAGCCAAGTGCAGAACTGAAAAACAGGTTCAAAAGGATATCGCAACGGCCTATTCGAAGTTCATAAACAATCCTCAAGTCAGCGTAAGAATCATCGAGCGAAATAGTCGCCAACCAGCGACGGTTTTTGGCGCAGTCCGTCAAGCCACACGGGTGGAGATGAAGCGCAAGGTTCGATTGAATGAACTAATGGCGGCCTCAGGTGGGTTTACTGAGCGTGCGTCGGGCACAATTCAAATTCTCCACACTGAGCCGTTGATGTGTCCAGATCCAGGTGAAGAGGCGGAAGCAGCGCCAATTGATGGAACAAAGATTCCGTTGCAAATAATTCAGATAGCGGATCTGCGGTCAGGCAAACCCGAAGCTAATCCTATAATACGACCAGGCGACTACGTTTTGGTTACGGAGGCGGAGCCTGTTTATATGACCGGAGCCGTTGTCTCTCCGAGTGGAATATTTCTTCGCGAGCATCTTACGCTGAGTCGGGCGCTGGCGATGGTCGGGGGGACAAGGAAGGAAGCGAAGAACTCGGAAATTAGAATCTTTCGTCAAAAGCCAGGCTCATCTGAACAGGAAATAATTCTTGTTGACTACTCCGCGATCAAGAAAAACCAAAAACCGGATGTCCTGCTGATGCCCTACGATGTCGTCGAGGTTCCTGAAGCGGGCATGTTGTCGTCGCAGCGAATTGCGTCGACCTTGATGGGTGCTGTAACCGGTGTAATTTCCTCGACCAGCACATATTTACCGCAGCGCATAATCTACTAAGTTAGCATTTTGCAGAAGAGAAGCTAGGAAACTATGAATAGGAAAACTTTGGCGGACGATCGCCGCCGCCGGAAGATCATCACCGCCCTTTGGGTATTAGGTTTTTCTGCACTCGTTATTACTTTAATATATAGAGAAATGACCGCAGTGCTTTACATCCTTGCTACGCTTGGTGTCACGGCGCTTCTGCTTCTCGTTGCGTTCTCGGATTTGGCCCACTTTGGGGAAACTCCCGAGCAAGTGGCCCAACCTAAAGGAACATCGGCGGTTGAAGACAATCTACGTTGAGTCTACGGCAGGAAACCCTCAACACACGCCTCAATGTTGAAGTGGTCCCTTCAATCGAAGTCACTTATACCTACGATAAGTTTTATCCGAAAATCACATGCTGGACTCGTGTTGTTTTGTGCGTCACAAACAATATGAGTAGGTTGAAACTTTAGGCGGACTATTGCATAATCCCGCTGCGTTCACCTCCCCGGTGGACGAAGTGGTCGCGTGGGGTGAGGACACGTGGCCTTAGGGTGGGGGCTGTGGGAGGCCCCCGCCCGCTTTTGTTTTTGGACCATTTTTAGTGTTCCCTAGGTAGTCGTTAACAACTTGGTTGACGCGGTGTTAGAAGTAGATAAAAATCAAGCCTCTTAAATGATTACAATTTGCCGCATGAAGCCAGTCTCCGACGTGCTGGCAGCTTCCTGACGAGATGGGTCCTTTTCAGCGAGCACGACGAAGATTCAAACTCTGGCTTTTCAAGGGCGGGCGAGAAGCCGCTTCCTCAAAAGATCAGTCCGCACAACACAAACAGCATCCATGGTGGCAGGTTATGTGCCTCACTGGCGTCGACTACTTTTCGACGCTTGGCTATCAACCTGGGATCGCTTTTCTTGCTGCAGGTGTGCTATCGCCAGTAGCGACGCTAGTCCTTGTCTTATTAACCATCTTCGGCGCGCTCCCGATCTATAGCCACGTTGCGGCTGAGAGTCCTCATGGCGAAGGCTCCATTTCAATGTTGGAACGCCTCCTTTCGCGTTGGAAAGGAAAGCTCTTTGTTCTCGTTTTGCTAGGTTTCGTGGCGACTGACTTCATCATAACCATCACCCTCTCCGCTGCGGATGCGACCGCTCACATTATTGAGAATCCGTTCACGCCTGCGGTGCTCAAACACCCAATCGGCGTAACGCTCGTGCTTGTGGCGCTACTTGGCGCCATTTTTTTGAAAGGATTCAAAGAAGCTATTGGACTTGCAGTGCTGTTGGTATTCGTCTACCTGGCACTGAATGTTGTAGTGCTCAGTCGTGGGATGTTTGAGCTATTCAGTCATCCACTCTATATCCCCGAGTGGAAAGTGTCTTTGTTAGGCCATCCTAATGTCCATGGTAATCCTTGGTTGATAATCGGCATCTCGCTCATCCTTTTCCCAAAACTAGCACTCGGTTTGTCAGGTTTTGAGACGGGTGTCGCTGTTATGCCTTTAGTGCAAGGCGAAGCACAACCCAGATCTGAGGACCTCGACGATCTCCATTCAACAAGGACCGTTGGCGAGCCTAGCCCCCGAGCGCGCCAACTTCTCCATGGACGAATCAAAAACACGCGAAAGATGTTGCGAACAGCAGCGCTAATTATGAGTGTGCTTTTGATCGCCAGTAGTTTGGTTACCACAATGCTGATTCCTGCGAGGGAGTTCGCCGAAGGGGGTTTGGCAAACGGACGCGCAATCAGTTACCTGGCACATTCTTTTTTTGGCGATATATTCGGAACCGCGTATGACCTGAGCACGATCATGATTCTCTGGTTCGCCGGTGCGTCAGCGATGGCAGGCTTGTTGAATATTGTTCCGAGGTACTTGCCGCGTTACGGAATGGCGCCTGAATGGGCCCGGGCTACTCGTCCATTGGTCCTGGTTTACGTGGCGATCGCGTTTACCGTGACCGTGATCTTTCGAGCAGATGTCGATGCCCAAGGCGGTGCTTACGCGACCGGCGTATTGGTCCTGATGACATCAGCTGCGATAGCCGTAACTCTGGCGATGTACCGCAAGGGAAAAAATTGGAAAATCTATCTCATCATATCAGTGGTGTTTGCCTATACGACTGGTCAGAACATTCATGAACGACCCGAAGGGATTAAGATAGCGTCATTCTTTATTTTGGCGATTGTCATCGCATCCCTGGTTTCGCGCGTTTTGCGCACAACTGAGTTGCGTGTGGACAAACTGGAACTGGATGATCTTGCGCGGGATTTTATTCGCGAGGCGGGGCGGGGCACTATTCGAATTATTGCTAACAGAAAAGATCAGGGCGATCTGTTGGAGTATCAAGCCAAAGAAGGCGAAAAGCGGTCTGACAACCACATCCCGCATGGCGAACCGATACTCTTTTTCGAAGTCACACCGGGCGATGCTTCGGAGTTTTCCGGAACACTTCGCATTCGTGGCGACCGAGTAGATGGTTACAAGATCCTGCGCACTGAGTCGCCAGCTGTGCCCAATGCCATCGCGGCTTTTTTGCTATACCTGCGCGATGAAACAGGGAAGTTACCGCACGTCTATTTTGGCTGGAGCGAAGGCAATCCGCTTTCCTACTTGCTGAGATACATCGCATTTGGTGAAGGCGACACTGCACCTGTCACGCATGAAGTGTTGCGCCAGGCCGAAAAGGATCCAGCCCGTCGCCCGATTGTGCATGTTGGTGGCTGAAAGACTGCCGTTGATTCCATCAGTTGCAGGTAGTACCATCTGCCTATTGAAATTTTGTCTGCCGAAGTTGTCGATCAGATTCTTCGACGACGCGGGGGAACCACCGGTTTCGCTGAAGCGAAACATGGGGCGAATCGTGGGCCGGCATCCACGACGGACACTTCCAGTCCGAGCCCGTCAGCTAACCTCGTAGGCCTGGGAAGGGCGATGCTGCGATCTCAAGAAGACGCGGAGCTCATTGCTCCGCGTTTTTGTGTTTTGCGGCGCCTTCCGCGAGATCGAAACCGGAGGGAACGGTGATATCCAATCTAAAACGGATGCTTGTGGGAAGTGCACTACGCACGGAGCAAGTTGCCCACGAACGACTAACAAAGAAGACCGCACTGGCGGTCTTTTCGTCTGATGCGCTGTCCTCTGTTGCCTACTCCACTGAAGCAATTCTGTTGGTTTTGCTAGCCGCAGGTACGGCTGCAATTGTTTATCTTCCCTCTATTGCCGTTGGTATCACGGCATTGCTAGCAGTCCTTGTCTTATCGTACCGGCAAACCATACATGCCTATCCTTCAGGAGGCGGAGCTTACATAGTTGCTAAAGATAACTTAGGTACTGAAACGGGGCTCGTTGCCGCTGCTTCGTTGTTAGTTGATTACATCCTGACTGTAGCTGTGTCGGTATCCGCGGGCGTTGCGGCAATCACCTCAGCCGCAAACGGGACTCGCTTCGCCTTTCTCCAGGAGCATCGCGTAATTCTCTGCATTTTGTTTATCGTCTTTATCGCCCTGATCAATCTGCGTGGCGTTCGTGAATCTGGTGCATTCTTTGCTGGACCCACATATCTGTTTATTCTTTCAATGTTCGCACTGATCGTAGTCGGCTTTATTCGCTTTTGGATGACGCACGCGGTAATGGAAACTCCCGCAACCATTCATTTCGACGAATCAGTTGGCGCAATGGCCCACCACACGCTTACCAGTGGGGCACTCTTGTGGTTGCTGATGCGGGCCTTTGCCGCCGGGTGTACGGCGTTGACCGGGGTTGAGGCCATCTCCAATGGCATCCCGGCGTTCAAGCAGCCAGAATCAAAGAATGCGGCTATAACGCTTACTATCATGGCCATGGTTATGGTGGTCCTAATCCTTGGGTCAGGGTTTCTTGCGTATAAGTTAAACGCTCATCCAACACAAAATGAAACCCTGATTTCGGCGATTGGGAGACATATATTTGGTGAGGGTATCGCCTACTACATATTGCAGGCTTCAACGGCCGCAATTCTCGTTCTGGCCGCGAACACGTCTTTTGCGGACTTTCCTCGATTAGCCAGCTTACTCGCTGCTGACAGATTTCTGCCCCGTCAACTCGCCACACGTGGCGATCGATTGGTGTTTTCTAATGGCGTCCTCATTCTGTCGTTTCTAGCGTGTGTGCTGATCGTAGTTTTCAAGGGTGAAGAACAATTGATGCTCCCGCTTTACGCTCTAGGAGTTTTTATTTCTTTCACGCTGTCGCAGGCCGGAATGGTCGTGCACTGGCACCGATTGCGGAAGGCGGATGAAGCGAAGCGAAGAATACGTGAGGAGGAAGAGATTCACCGCACGCAGGCCGGAGACACTGGAGCTGTCAGTCATGAGGCGGAACGATTGGAAGCAATCGAAAGAGATGAAGGCGCTAACTGGCTGGTGTCGAGCCTAATAAACGCAATTGGGGCAACGGTGAGTTTCGTCGTACTGCTGGTAATCGGCATAACCAAGTTCAGTCATGGAGCCTGGGCCGTAATCTTATTGATTCCATTGTTGGTCGTAATGTTTCGCTCTATAAATAGACATTACCTCAACATTGCGCATCAACTATCTACGGAAGGTCTTCAGCCGCGAGACTCAATAGCGCGAAACTTGGTACTGGTGCCGATCTCTGGCATCCATCGCGGCGTGATTTACGCGCTCGACTATGCGAAGTCAATAGCACCTGGACGGGTGACAGCAATCTATGTCGATCTTAACGAAGAGGCAACAAGAAAACTGCGAGAAAAGTGGGCGTCGTGGGGGAGAGGTGTTGAGTTAGTAGTTTTGCAATCGCCTTACCGATCGCTCACTAAACCACTGCTGCGTTACATCGAACGCGTATCCCGGCAGGATGACACGATGGTGACAGTGTTGCTGCCAGAATTTGTGCCAGCCAAATGGTGGCATCAACTTCTGCACAATCAGAGTTCATTAATGTTGAAAGGAGCGTTGCTATTCAGGAAGGGGGTGATAGTAACGAGTGTTCCCTATCACCTTGAGAAGTGATGACGAATCACCGATCACCAATCATGCTTGAACGGCTTCTGGATCCGGTGTTCGCCCGGCCAGGAAGCAAGAACGACAGTACACCGGACGTCCCTGCGACGGATAAAACGGAACCGTTGTTTGCTGACCGCATTGAGCGCAAAGAACTGAGACCTCAATCCGCTGTCGAACCCCTGATGATTGAGCTGCAGCTATTGCTGCCAGCCGTTCATTCTTTGCCTGCTTGCAGGGTTTACAGCGCTTTGGCTCGTTCTTCAGTCCTTTGTCGTGGAAGAAGACTTGTTCCCCTGCGGTCCAAATAAAATCTTCTGAGCAATCTACGCATTTGATCGCTCGGTCCTGGTACTCACTCTCGGGACTGGTTTGTAATTCCTGGGCGGCTTCCGTTTGTGACATGATCAACTCCCTGGGTCGGTGATCTAAAACAAATAATGACGGCGGGCTAAAAAGAACTTTTTTCGTTAGACAGGAAGCTCGTCGTTTCTCCCGGTGAGGATTCACTTCTAGTGGGACTCTTCTCACTGGGCTGCCAGTGGGCAGAAAGTATAACTATGGCGAAACTGTGTCAAGATAAAAACCGACGGCCAGCGGCTAAAGCTAAATTGGGCCACCTTGACAGTTCTCGCACTCGAATGGCAGCATCCGGCCTCCAATATGAAAGTCCTGATAATTGGCTCAGGCGGGCGTGAACATGCGCTCGTCTGGGCGATTAAAAAAAATCGCAGCAAACCCGTCGAGCTCTATTGCGCACCTGGTAATGCCGGCATAGCGGCGACTGCAGGGCTGGTTCCCATTTCAGTCGCCGACCAGGCTGGTCTAATCCATTTTGTTAAGGAGCGGCGAATAGACCTTACCTTTGTTGGGCCCGAAGCGCCGCTGGCAGCGGGGATAGTGGATCGATTTGACGCCGCAGGCTTGGCGATCGTTGGACCTTCGTCCGTCGCCGCAAAACTAGAAGCCAGCAAGGTCTTTGCGAAGGAATTCATGGCCAGAAACAGGGTGCCGACGGCAGCTTATCGAGTGGCAGAGACGCCAGGTGAAGCCCTTGAATATCTTAGAAGCGGCGAGTTTGGATCCTCGTCGTCGCCGGTTGTTGTAAAGGCAGATGGGTTGGCCGCAGGAAAGGGAGTTGTTGTCGCGAACTCTCACGCCGAAGCTGAAAGAGCCATAAAAGGTTTGATGGTCGACCAAATAGTAGGAGCAGAGGCCGGGGCTCGTCTAGTTTTGGAAGAGGCACTTTCGGGCCCGGAGGTTTCGTTGCTCCTATTCGCCGATGGTAAAGATTATGTCTTGATGCCTGCCGCGCGGGACCACAAACGGATCGGTGAAGATGACATGGGACCCAACACGGGCGGAATGGGATGTATCACAGACGCTTCAATTCTTAGTGCTGAAGAACTTGATCGAGTAATCAGAGCAATTGTAGAGCCAACTTTGGCAGGCGCCGCCCGCGAAGGTTTTGCCTTCAAGGGAGTGCTTTTCCTTGGACTGATGTTAACCGACGATGGCCCGAAGTTGCTCGAATACAACGTGCGCTTTGGCGATCCTGAAACGCAAGCAATTCTCGTCAGACTGGAAACAGATTTAATAACAATCTTTGACGCGGTGCGTTGCGGGAGTTTAGGCACAGTCAAAGTCGAGTGGGCGGTTGGATCATCAGCCTGTGTTGTTGCCGCCAACCATGGGTACCCGGGCAAGCATGACTCCGGTGGGGTAATTCAAGGGCTCGATTCAGGAAAGCTAAGCGCCGTTCAGATATTTCATGCTGGAACGTCAACTTCTCCTCAGGGGGAGGTTTTAGCAACTGGCGGTCGAGTCATTGGCGTTACATCTGCCGCGCCGACACTTTCGGGTGCGTTGACGAACTGTTATGAGGCCCTGGAGGAGATTCATTGGCCCGGAATGCAGTTTCGGCGTGACATTGGACGCACGCGACCTAACTGATTACTGCTGTGGAAGGCTTGGAGCGGTACTGTTATACTCCTCATTCGTTATGGTTTTTTGTCCTAGTTGAAACCGCCTGAGCGTATACGTCGTACATCTGGTCGGGTGTTTCAACGAGGAGAAAAAGGGAAAGCACATCGGTGATCAAGAGATTTCATATCTCGCGTCGGAGGAATAGCTGAAATGGGACTTTGGACGAGGATGAAACGATCCATGCGTGCCCTCTTTGGGGGGATCATTGAAAAGACTGAAGACCCGGAACTTATCCTTCAGCAAACCATCCGAGACATGCGGGATCGAGTCCCGGAGTTGAATAATTCGGTTGCTCAGGTTATGGCCACCGAAAAGCTCCTGGCAAAAAACAAGGAGCGGCTTGAAACCCAGGTCGTCGACCTCGACTCTAAGATTCGCGCGTCTGTGAAGATGGGACGCGACGACATAGCCACAGCTTACATAGGTCAGCTGCAGCAAGCACAAGTGGATTTGCAGAAGACGTCACAGCAACTGGAGCATGCGAATCTGGCATCGAAACAGGCACTTAAAGCGCGCGACAATTACGTGCTTCAGATGCAGCGCCGCACCGCTGAGGCGATGCAGTTGATAAATCAGTCGAAGCAGGCAAAACTGCAGGAACAGCTGGCGCAGACAATGGAGTCGTTTGAGCTTGGCGATGACGCATCCACCTTCAACGAGATGCGCGACAAAATCGACCGCCGGGCCGCGGCCGCTGAAGCCAAGATGCAACTAGGTGCCGCCTCCGTTGATACCCAAATGCAGGATATTGAACGCGAAGCTATGGACATGCAGCTTCAGGACAAGCTACTTGCTTATAAGCGAGATATGGGATTGTTGGGTGCCGGTACTGCGGCTCCAACTCCACAAGCCTTGCCAGCCGAAGGTGAGACTACTGGTGGCGGCAGCAATGGAACCGGTAACGGTAGTCTAAGCGGCTAAAGAGTGATCTTTCACTCTATTCGTCAGATGATTTGCAATTCGAATATCAATAAGTTTATGGCTGAGTTTCCCAAGTTTGATCTCAAGTATCTGAAAGAAGCATTTAAAGAACCCATAAACTTTTGGGGGATGGCAGGGTTCGCCGTTGCCACAGCCTATGTGCAGGATGTCACGCCGCTCGTGGCAGCTTTAGCAGCGGAGACTTTGTATTTAGCAACAGTGCCAGCAAGTGCAGTATATCGACGTCTCGTAGATCGCCGTGAGAAGCAGCGACTTCTCAAGTTGCGTGAACAACAGCGCGAAGCCTTGATCAAGCTGTTCGATCCACGCGAGAGGGAAGCCGTAGAGTATTTACGGTGGATGAAGAATCAAATCTACTCAAACTATAAGAAGTTTACTGGCACGAAGGAGATCCCTCACAACATTGAAAGTCTTGATCAGCGGTGGGAAGACTTTGTCGACCTCCTCGACGTGTACCGTCGTCGGAAACATCACTTGCGTTCGATTAATCGGCAAGCTGTGCAGAATCAACTAGTGCAAGCGGAGAGATCTGTGGCTTCCGCAAAAGATGATCGCGAGCGACGGATCCAGCAGGCGAATGTTGAGATATTGAAACGTCGGGTGGCCGCGTTCAACGATATCGAACGCTCCGTGAAATTGGTTGAAGGCCAGCTGCAATCAATCGAGAACTTCTTTGGCCTGGTGAATGACCAGGTTGTAACTCTGCCTACCCCGGAACGAGTTTCTTCACTCGATTTCGAGCAACTCAGCGATTCCATAGCAATGACGAAGCAGATGCTCGAAGAGACCTCCGATACCTTTGCCGCTCTCGACAGTCACAATCGAGATATAGGGAATTACGAACTCCTCCTGAATAGCGGATCCGGGAAATAGGTCTTTGGTCTTAGGCCTTCGGTCTTTGACTTTGATCTTCGAACACTGGAGATCTGCAACGAAGGCCAAAGACCCAAGACCAAAGGCCCAAGACCCAAAACTTAGGCGCTGCGCTCGCTGAAACCACCACCATTCAGTACTTTAATTTGCTAACGTGGAGGCTGAGGGAATACACTCTATAGCATTGAAAAAAAAGATGGCCACAAGATATTGACACTGGCCATTCAAAGGAGTATATTCCGCTCCGCTTGAGAACGAGGTGTTGATTTGGAGCAGCGGCGAGCCCCCTGTGCCACTCCAAATTGGCTTTGCCACCTCGAAATTAGAGCCAACCGGGGTAACCGCCAAACATCTTAGTTATAGGCATGCGCGACTGATTCGCGTGCCGAGCCGTCTTTAAAACCCGATTTACCCTCGCACGGTCTCCCGCGAGAAAGGCAGAAACGACATGAGCGCAGCTTTCGGCAAAAAAGCCCCAAACACAGTTAGTACCCCCGCGATTCCAGCACGTCGAAAATCGCAGCAACTCGGTCTGAATGCCAGAAAGGTAGTTAGCAAGCGTTATTCGTTGAAAGACTCCAAAAGCCGGGCGATTGAAGAGTGGGCGGACATTGTTCGTCGGGTTGTCGGACATGTCTCCGCTGCCGAAACGGGCGAGAAAAGAGACAAGTTTTTCGCTGCGATGAGTGAAGTAATGCTCGAACGTGAATTTGTGCCTAATACGCCATGCCTGGTTAATGCCGGCAAGGCAAATGGTCAGTTAGCTGCATGTTTTGTGCTCGATCTACCTGACTCGCTCCAGGGCATCATGGATCATGCAAAAGCCGCGGCGACTATTCATCAAACGGGTGGTGGAACGGGAATGACTTATGAATTCCTACGGCCGTCTGGTGCAATGGTTAGCTCGGCTACCGGTGTTGCTTCGGGTCCGGTCTCATTCATGAATATCGTGAATCAAGTGACTGACGTCGTAAAGCAAGGTGGTGTACGGCGCGGAGCGAACATGGGCATGATGCGCGTTACACATCCGGATGTGCTTCGTTTCATTCACGCTAAGAACGATCAGCACTCGCTAACCAATTTCAATATCTCAGTCAACGTTACGGATAAGTTTCTAAGAGCCGTCGACAATAACGAATGGTTCCAGTTGGAGTTCAACGGTGAGTCATGGACGGAATCAATTTACGATCCGGTGCGCGATGGAGACTATGTTATCAACCGTCGAGAAGATGGCTCGACAGTTACTTTCTGTGATCGTCAAGCTTTCCTAAAAGCCGATCTCTCCAGCTCCACGGTTGAAGAACCACCGCGACCGGGAATGATCTTTGCTCCTGACATCTGGAATCGTATTGTGGCCAGTGCACACAAGTACGCCGAGCCTGGTATCGCATTCATCGATGAAGTGAATCGTCACAATCACATGATGAACTCGATGGGGCCGATCTATTCTTGCAACCCCTGCGGCGAACAATTCTTGCATTTCTCAAATTCGTGCAACCTCGGCTCGATTGATCTGGCGAAGTTCTACGATCCAGAAAAACGAATCGACTGGGATCGCCTGCGTGATGTCACACAGCTATGTACGCGTTTTCTCGATAACGTGATTGATACTTGCGCCTGGCCGCTGCCTGAGATTAACGACGTCGTTCATCGGACACGCCCGGTCGGTTTGGGAATCATGGGTTTTGCCGACTTGTGTCTGAATCTGAACATTACCTACGGCTCACCCGCGTCAATCGATTTGATGGACGAGGTGATGGGCTTTGTGCGACGTGAATCATGGCTGGAAAGTAATCGGCTGGGCGCGGAGAAGGGAACCTTCCCCGAATTTGAACCTAACCGCGAAGCATACACAGATTTCCTCTATAACCAGATCGGTATTCCGAAAGACATTCCGCTCACTCCGCGAAACTACGAAGTGACCACTATTGCGCCGACGGGAACAATCTCGCTGGTTGCGGAAACGTCGTCGGGCATAGAGCCGAACTTCTCCTGGGCGTATGTTCGCAAAGACACCCTGGGTACACGCACTTATGTGCATACACTCGCGGCGCAGGCATTAGGTATTGACGTGGATCAATCTGATCAGAAATCGATAGATGCGGCTGCAGCTTACGTTGTGGAACACGAGCGTGATTTGCCTCCGCATTTTATCTCGGCGATGAATATAAGCGCTGAGCAGCACGTTCATGTGCTCGCGGCTGCTCAGCGCAACGTCGATAACAGCGTGTCGAAGACTTGCAATGGTGCCGTCAACGATACGGTGGAGTCAGTCGATGCGCTTTATCGCCTTGGTCGCCAGCTCGGTTGCAAGGCAGTTAGTTATTATCGCGATGGCTCTCGAGACAACCAGGTACTTACGTCAATGAAGGCTGAAGAACCCAAAGGTGAAGTCGCTTGTAATCCCGAAGCTACCGTCGAGCCGATCGAAGAAGCTGTCGATGCCGCTGAGGTGGTCGCTGCTGACGATGCCTCAGCCCGTCAGGAAGCGATTGCCCGCGAACACTCCGAAACAATTGCTGCACCGACCGTAACGGCTATTCGGATTGAACGGCCTCGTGAACTCCGCGGTGCCACGTGGCAGATTCCTTTCGATGGTCAAAACCTTTATGTCACAGTCAATCACGACGGGAAGATGATCCAGGAAGTATTTGCCACCGGCCCGATCAGTGGCGGAGTGGGTTTGCTTGCCTCGAAGATGTTACGTGGAGGATTCGACGCTGCTGAAGTAGCTTACAGTCTTAACAAAGTGACCGGCACGCACGCAGTCTGGTTCAACGAACGCTTGTTGACTTCACCAGAACAGGCTGTCGCCGAATGCATCATGATCACAAACCGCCGGGTGCAGGACCTTCCGGACTCCGCTCGCGCTGTTGGTAAACAACAAGCCGCCAAGATCGCTCAAACACCCGTCACTGGTGCGATTATGTCCACCATGATCGGAATCTGCCCGGAGTGTCATGGACAGCTGGAGCATGCTAGCGGCTGTGATTTCTGTCGAGATTGTGGTTATAGCAAGTGTAAGTGATTAGGATTGGTCAGTAGTCAGTAGTCCGTTGTCCGTTGTTTGTGATTTGTTATCTGCAACTGACTACTGACAACTGACTACGGACAACGCCCTAGCACTTCATTCCTCCCTACATTAGAATGCCTCGGCTATCAAACTCCTGTCAGCCGAGGCATCCCAGTGAAAA
>DASYRR010000237.1:0-8437 GCA_036004125.1 Pyrinomonadaceae bacterium
ATTTCGTCCACTCTGTTCGTTGTGCTCTTGCTCCTACCAACCTTAGCCTTCGGCCAAGCCGGAACGTCATCAGTTGGTGGAACCGTGACGGATCCGCAAGGTAACCTTATTGCCGGAGCGTCGGTCACGCTTGTCAATACGGGCACTAATACGTCACGAACCTCGACGACAAATGACGTGGGCAAGTATAGTTTCGAGTTCGTTCCGCCAGGAGATTATCGTGTTGAAGTCGAGGCAAAAGGCTTTAAGAAATCCGTACTAGACGGCGTGCACGCACTCGTCGCGCAGTCGACTGCAGCCGATGTAAAGCTTGAGATCGGGCAGGTGTCGGAGATCGTCACCGTAACTGCTGGCGGTGCGGAGCAACTGGTTAATCGTGATGATGCGACGCTCGGCCACACATTCATACCAAAACAGATTACAGAACTGCCAACTAACGCTCGCAGTGTTCCAGCATTGCTCACGTTGCAAGCAGCGGCGACCAGGGATGGCTATGTTGCCGGCTCGCGCGCCGACCAGTCGAACGTCACACTTGACGGAGTTGACATCAACGAGACCCAAACAAATTCCGTTGGTGCGAACGTTCAGGATGATCCGATTGCTTCCAACCTGCCCAACAACAACACCGTTCTAAGATTGAATTCCGAAGCGATTCAAGAGTTTCGTGTTACCACCACCAATCCAAATGCGAATCAGGGTCATTCTGGTGGCGCTCAGATTTCGCTTGTTACAAGAGGTGGATCAAATGAATGGCACGGGTCACTCTTTGAGCTATATCGCTCGAAGGGCCTGGCAGCAAATGATTTCTTCAATAATCGAATCGGCAAGGAGCAGCCGCAGTTGATTCGTCACAGTTTCGGCGGCAGTGTGGGGGGGCCAATCAGAAAGGATCGTGCCTTCTTCTTCTATAGTTACGAATCATTACGCCAGTTAAGTCAGACTTCCGTTGCGCGCACTGTTCCGCTGGCCAGCCTGGGTCGCGGCGAGTTACGTTACCGAAGCAGCTCCGGCAGCATTGTCACGCTGACAACGGCTCAATTGAATGCAGCCTTT
Organism: Pyrinomonadaceae bacterium; assembly: GCA_036004125.1. Classification (GTDB taxonomy): domain Bacteria; phylum Acidobacteriota; class Blastocatellia; order Pyrinomonadales; family Pyrinomonadaceae; genus PSRF01. The sequence goes on from DASYRR010000237.1 coordinate 1,054, forward strand.
CCAGCGCTCGACATGAATCCGGCGGCTATCGCTGCTCTGGCCGCGGCGGCGGCAAAGTATCCCGCGAACGACTTCACGTCGGGTGGTGACAGCACGAATTTGTTTAAGCTGAATACAGGTGCCTTTAGGTTTAACGCGTCCACCCCAGTAAAACTGAATTCACACGTAGGTCGGTTCGATTTTAACCTCACCGACAGGCAACAGCTGTTTGTCCGCGCAAACGTCATCTATGATTTGACGGGCCAAGCTCCACAGTTTCCCGATACACCGGCGCCAAATGTCTGGTCACATCCGACCGGTCTTGCGGGTGGTCATACTTGGACTATAAACAACCGACTCATTAATAGGTTCACTTACGGCTACACGCGCGAGGCCTTCACCACACAAGGAGATTCCGCCGCGAATGCAATCAGTTTTCGCTTCATCTTTTCGCCCCTCGGATTCTCACGCACCGTCACTCGGATAACGCCAGTACAAACGATTGCTGATGATGTTTCGTGGGTGAAAGGTAATCACACGCTCCAATTCGGCGGAAGTATTCGCGTCGTTCGGAATAATCGCATCGGGTTTTCAAATGCGTTTGACAACGCGATTGCGAATCCTTCCTTCTACTCCGGGGGCGCTGGAGCGCAGCTCTCCACTCCAGTCTCAACCTTTGCGACTGCCAATGGCATTCCAACCTTCACTTCTGCGGACCGAGCCGCTGTGCAGAATGCTGTTTCAGCTTTAATTGGCAGATTCTCGCAGTACACCGCAAACTTCACGTTCGATGCAGATGGAAGTTTGCTGTCCTCCGGGACGCCAACTGATCGCACGTTCGCTACCGAAGAATACGAACCTTACGCGCAGGACATTTGGAAATTCCGGTCTAACCTAACGTTTACGCTGGGATTGCGCTATAGCCTGTCCAAACCTGTTTATGAGGTTAACGGCTTTGAGATGAAGAGCAATATTCCGTTGTCGGATCTCTTCGCACAACGCCTGGCGGGCGCTGCCAAAGGGACGCCGGTTAACACCTCCATCACCTTTGATCGTTCAGGTCCGGCAAATGGTCGACCGTCACTGTATAACTGGGATAAGAACAATTTCCAGCCTCGAATTGCGGTGGCCTGGTCGCCTGCTTTCAAGCATGGTTTTCTGTCGAAGGTTTTTGGGGCTAATAACGAATCACAGTTTCGCGGAGGCTTTGCGATAACAAACGATCAATACGGCTCAGCCCTGGCGGTTAACTTTGACCTGGCAAACGCGGTCGGTTTTGTTTCAAACTACACCACACCGGCCAACACGTTCTGCACTAATAACCTGGCTTGTTTAGCGCCGCAGTTTACAGGTTTCGGCCAGGCTGTCAGACCTCTGCCGAACGTCATCGTTCCAGCTAAGTTAAACTTCCCGAATCTACAACCGGCCGACAATTCACGCCGTATCGAAACTTCGCTCGATTCGAATCTTGTTGCGCCAATCAACTATAGCTGGAACTTTACCTATGAGCGACAGCTTCCAAAAGGCTTCTTCATCCAGGCGTCTTACATTGGCCGTTATGCCAACAACTTGATCGCCAATCGCGACGTGATGGCGCTGAACAACTTCGTCGATCCGAAATCAGGTGTGGATTGGTATACAGCAGCCACACAGCTTGAGATATTGCGCACGCAAGGGGTTCCGGTTTCAGGGGTGACGCAGATTCCTTATTTTGCAAATCTGTTTCCGTCCAACTTGGCACGCTTAATGAATATCAATTACTGGGGTTGTGACCCGTCCGACCCCGATTATGCTGACTGCATTGTTGTTCCCGAGAATCTTAACCAAACACAAGCGGTATATCTGATGGCCAGTGCCGATGTGTATGGCAACGATTGGACCGACACGCAGGATGCGCTTGATGCGGCGATCGGTGGAAACCTCTTCTTTCACCCGCAGTACGGCGCGCTTGCCACTTACAGCAGCATCGGTCATTCGCGTTACCATGCTGGCACGTTGTCCATTCGCGAGCGTTTGGGAAAATCTCTAACCTTTGATCTCAACTACACGCTTTCTCACTCGCTGGACGATGCCTCGGGCCTCCAGACTGGCGGCGGGTTTGGTGGTTTGTTTATCCATAATCCGATTCGCCAGCATGATTGGTATGCCAATTCGGATTTCGACGTCCGGCACCTCATCAATGCCAACAGTATCTGGGAACTTCCGTTTGGGCGCGGGCGTCGGTTCCTGAGTGGCGCAAATAGCTTTACAGAAGCTGCCCTTGGCGGTTGGAGACTGTCTGGAATTTTCCGGTGGAACTCCGGTTTTCCGATCAGTACACCCTTTGATGACGCACGCTGGGCAACGAACTGGAACGTGCAAACCAATGCCATACGCCTTAAATCGTTTGAGTCGTGTCCTGATCGCGGTGGTGTGAACGCACCCAAGCTCTTTGGCTGTGATCCGAATGGCATCTATCGCAGCTTACGTAATGCCAGACCCGGTGAGTCAGGTGAACGCAACACGCTTCGTTTGCCAGGCTATGTGGCTTTCGACATCGGGCTTGCCAAGAAGTTCAAGCTGCCCTGGGGCGGTGAAGGTGCACACACATTGGAGCTTCGTCTTGAAGCCTTCAATGTAACTAATACGCAGCGAATGGGTGCTCTTACGGGAGGTAGAACAGGTTACGGAATAGGATTGGATCCAGCCGGTGCTCCAGTTGGCTGTTCAGGTGCCGCGTGCGCGGCGTCGCCGTTGTTTGGAGATCTTGCGACTCCATTATCAGCACCATCAATTTGGTCAAATTTCTCAGGTATACAAGGAAAACCGAGGGAAATGCAGTTTGGCGCGATTTATCGATTCTGAGCCAGCCATTGCTTGGAATCCCACTCCTGAATGCGGGCTGGCTGCTTCTTAAAGAGGCCAGCCCGCCATTCTTTGCTGCAGGCTGCTGATATTTAACAGCGAATCATTTATGCGACTATTTCTGTTGTGTTGTGTCCTTGTTGTCGTCGGGATTGGCTACCCGACGTTCGCGCAGATACGAGATCCTACACTTACTGGCAGGTCCGGTGGCAAGGCACTCTATGGAGACATCACCGTTCAACGTGAGGAGCTTAATAACGGCAAACCGGTCAAAGTGGACCTCATCCTTTACACCGAAGGAAGAAATATCGTTGAACGCAACACGGTGTCAGGCAGCGGCAGGTATCGCTTCAATAATATTCCACAAGGCCTATACGAACTCGTCGCCGAAGTTGAAGGCCAGGAAGTCGGCCGCTATAGGGTTGATTTGAGATCTCCTCTGGTTGATGACTTCAAGCAGGACTTGGCCTTTGCGTGGACCTCGACCGGACCAAAATCGTCAAAAGCAGTTTCTGCTGCCGATCAGTACAAAAGGAATTCGTCAAATGCGGCACTATTCACCAAAGCCGACAGCGCCATTAACACGAAGGATTACGACGAAGCAGATAAACTCCTCAAAAAAATCCTTGCGAGCGATCCTAAAGACTTCCAGGCTTGGACGGAGTTTGGTAACGTTCACCTACTCCAGGCTAAATACTCTGAAGCTGAAAACGAATACTTACGCGCAATTGATCTGCATTCAGATTACTTTTTGGCGCTCCTCAATCTCGGTCGGGCAGAGATTGCGTTAAAGAGGTTTGACGTGGCTGCTGACGTTTTGAATCGGGCAGTGAAGCTGCAGCCAACATCTGCGGATGCTAATTACTTTCTCGGTGAATCGTACCTGCAGCTCAAGAAAGGGTCTCTCGCAGTTGGGTACCTCAACGAAGCTTTGCGACTAGACCCTAAGGGAATGGCGGAAGTTCATCTTCGTCTGGCACTGCTTTACCACGCGGCGGGGTTGAAAGACAAAGCCGCCGCTGAATATGAAGCATTTCTTAAGCAGCGACCTGATTACCAGGACCGCAAAAAGCTCGAGGATTACATTTCGGCGAACAAGAAACCATAGGGCTTCGGTTACGGATTATTCCAGCGATGAAATCTCTCGCGTACATAGTGCCTCACGACGTCAACGGTTTGATTCCATGAAACGGTTAGTGTTTTTGTTTGCTTTTCTGGGTATCCTCCTGCACCCGATCCTGCTTTCAGCCCAAGCCGGCGATCACACACTGTTTGGTGACCTCACGATCGACGAAAGCAAGGTCAGCGGCTTAAAACCTCTTACGTTCGACGTGATCCTCTACTCCGAAACAATGGTACTCATTGGGCGCCAACCCACCCCAAACAACGGGCGCTATCGATTCAATAACCTACCGATAGGACTCTACCTGCTAGTCATTGAAGTGGAGAACGCGGAAGTGGCACGCATCAGTGTTGATCTTCGATCCCCGCTGCTTAAGGATGTTCGTAAGGATATTTCGCTTGAATGGCGATCACACACTAGTTCAACGAAGCCGGCTTTCATTTCTGTTGAAGATACGTATGTGCGCACTGCAGCGAGCCAGAGGCTCTTCCAGAGCGCGTCTAAAGCCAAGGAAAGAAAGCAATATGCCAAAGCGGTCACCCTGCTCCAACAAATCATTCAAACGGATGCCAAGGATTTTCAGGCCTGGTTCGAAATGGCAAACATACATTTCCTTCAGAAGACTATTGCAGACGCTGAGAACGAGTATCTTCGCGCGATTGATGCGCACCCAGGATTCTTTATTGCATTATTAAACCTTGGACGATTGGAGCTGTTTCAGAAACGTTTCGATGTCGCTATCGAGGTTCTCCGTCAAGCCGTCAAGGCGGGTCCGGACTCAGCCGATGCTAACTACTTTCTTGGAGAAGCTTATTTACAAAGCAAGCAAGGCTCATCGGCAGTTGTTTATTTCAACGAAGCTCTGCGGTTGGATCCGGAAGGAATGGTGGAGGTTCATCTTCGGTTAGCTCTCTTGTATGTCCGCGCTGGCATGAAAGACGAGGCAGCCGCGGAGTACGAACAGTTTCTCGCGAAGAAGCCAGATTATCCTGATCGCAAAAAACTTGAACAGTACATAGCGGCGAGCAGGAAAGCGCGACCTGGTACCAAGCCGTGAGCAGGAAAATATTCCTACGGGCCAATCTGACTATCTCTTTTTCAAAACATGACAAATAGAACCCTGATCGCAATCCTGGTTACTTTCGCGGCTATTCTGAGTACAGCGCAGTTTCACCCTCGATCGACCGCCAGCAAACAAACGGAAGAACTCACCGTTGGAGAATCCAACGGTCTACTACAACAAGACCCTCAGACTTCCACGGTGGCGATCGTTGGTGCAACGCTAATCGACGGCTCTGGGCGGGCCGCTTTACAGGATTCCGTCCTGGTTGTTACGGGAGACGCAATTACGGCCGTTGGTCGACGCGGAAGCGTTAAGATCCCCAGCCACGCAAGAGTCATTGATGCGAAGGGGTTGGTGTTAGCTCCGGGCTTTATCGACACGCACAATCATTCGGATCGCGGGCTCACTGACGATCCGTCAGCGACCACTCAAGTGTCGCAGGGAATAACCACAATTGCCGTCGGCCAAGACGGTGGTTCACCGTTGCCGGTTGGAGAGTATCTCAACAAACTTGAGCGCGATAACGTAGCACTCAACGTCCTGACCTTCGTCGGTCACGCATCACTTCGTTCCAAGGTCATGGGCGCCGATACAAATCGCCAGGCGACAGTCCAGGAGATCGAAGAAATGAAGCGATTGGCAGAACAGGCAATGCGCGACGGAGCGTTTGGACTATCGACCGGTCTTGAGTATGAGACTGGAAAGCCGGCCACAACTGAAGAAGTTATCGCCCTCGCAAGTGTTGCTTCGAAGTATCGCGGCATTTACATCAGCCACATTCGAGATGAAGCGGATAAAGCCTTCGACGCGTTTCGTGAACTAATCCGAATCAGCCGTGAAGCCCGGCTGCCAGCTCAGGTCTCGCACATCAAATTGGGAACTGTTGGAGTTTGGGGACGCGCGCGCGAGGCGGTAGCGCTGATTGAGAAAGCACGACGTACTGGATTGGATATAACTGCAGATTGCTATCCATACGATGCGTGGAGCTCGACCATCCGTGTTCTTATTCCAAGCGGTCGACATGATGATCGTGAGGATGTGGCTCGGGGATTGGCGGACGTCGGCGGTGCGAAAAACATAACCATCACTAGTTGTCGAGCACATCCGGAGTATGAATTCAAGACGATGCAGGAAATCGCCGATGCGCAAAAAGTTACCCCGGTGGATCTCTATATGCAGATTGTGCGAGACGGAGGCGCGGGCGTCGTTTGCCACTCGATGATCGAACCAGATATTCGAACTTTCTATCAACGACCGTGGGTAATGGTCAGCAGCGATGGCGGTATCGGATCGCGGCATCCCCGTGGCGCCGGTACTTTTCCGCGAGTGCTCGGACAGTTTGTGCGTGAGAAACATTGGTTCACGTTGCCGGAAGCAATTAGAAAAATGACGTCGCTGCCTGCAGGGCGACTTGGCTTGAGCGACCGAGGGCTGATTCGGCGAGGGTTTAAGGCAGACTTGGTCCTCTTTGATCCGGCCGTTGTAACCGATCGGGCTACGTTTCAGCAGCCGCAAATGATTTCAGCTGGAATCAATCGGGTTTTTGTAAATGGGATAGAAGTCTGGAAGGAAGGGAAGGTAACTGGAGATCGTCCGGGTAAGGCCTTGCGACACAACTCAATCCCGCACAACACACCGCTATAAACATCTCCCTCCTCCGAAGGGAAGACTACAGAGCCCGAAATCAGGAGAGTGGCACCTCGCTGCGATTCAAATCAGCAAACCGTTGATCAGTTCTTTAAGCCAGTCAAAATCGATTGGTTTGGTGACGTAGGCGTCGAAGCCAGAGTCTTTAGCACCCGCGCGAAAGTCGGTCTCCTGGTGAGCAGTCACCGCTATGATCACTACGTCCTTCAGCTTCTGACTCTTTCGAATCAGTTTTGAGGCGGAGAATCCATCCATCACTGGTAGCGAAAGGTCCATTAAGATGACGTCTGGTACCTCATGTTGCGCAAGTTTGACCGCGCTCCGACCGTCGGCTGCTTCAAAAACGACGAAGCCGTGGTGCTCGAGTTCGAGACGCATGAAGAGTCGTGTGTCGTCGATGTCCTCGACCAGCAAAACTTTCAGATCTTTTAAGTCGCGGTCACCCATAGCTACTCTTTAGGCTCGCTAAGTTCCGATAGTCAGACACACTACAACACAATGGCGTCTTATGAATAGAACAAGTAGGACTGGCGGCTTAAAAATGTCCGATAAACTTTAGGAAGCTCTGATTAAGTACCTTTCAGCTTCGGGCGCCTCCTTGGAGACAAGTATGCTGAATGTCAGGGTCGTGAGAGAGTAAGATAAAAACAGCTTACGCAAGGAGAAACGACCATGACAGCAAAAGTCTCAAGCTTGGTACCGCGCGACTATGACATCTTTATCGGCTT
>DASYRR010000238.1:0-22950 GCA_036004125.1 Pyrinomonadaceae bacterium
CGCTCAACTCCATCGCACTCTGGCCAACTCGCAAGGTGTTATCAATGCTAAGAGCCTTCAGGTACAACTCGATTGCTTTCTCAGTAGCGTCTTTGAATGGTCTGACACCAATCTTTGCCTGAAGCGTATAATCCAGGCCCAGAAAGCGCGCCCCTTGAGATAGGCATCATAAGCAGCCGGATTCTGTGTATAACGTCTGGTTAGCCGCTGACGCTCTGCGGCGCTTAAAGTGAGTGGCAGTTTTCCAACTACATCTACAACCTCGGATACTTCTGAACGCGGCCGCACGATTCTGTTTTTCGTCAACGATATTCATCTAGCGCCGTCTAGCCTCGCCACCACTCACAAAACGATCAAGTACTTTATCGAACGGTTCATGGGCCCCAACGATGAGGTGGCTATTACGTCCGCGAGCGGCCAGATTGGTTTTCTACAGCAGTTCACGAACAATCGAGCGGTTTTGAGTGCGGCTCTTGAGCGCTTGAAGTTCGTTCCCGGTCGCGCAAAAGATGGCCAGCGTCCACCGATGAGTGAGTATGCAGCTCAACTCATTTCAGAACAAAACGACCGGCAACTGTATGAATACTTCGTTGAAGCTACGATGAGAGCGAATAGTTTCCCCGAATCCCAGCGGGCCATCGCTCAGGCTCTGGTGACTCAGCGTTCGGCTGCGATTGTTCGAGATTCTGACATAGGAATCAAGACTGCGCTGCAATCGCTCGTGAACCTGATGCGAACGACCGCAAAGGTGCCCGGCCGCAAAGTTGTTTTCTTCATCTCTGATGGTTTCGTTCCTAATTTTAAAGGCTCCGACTTCACAACGATGGTGGGTTATGCAACCGAAGCTGCTGCAACCGGTGGTGCGGTGATCTATTCGTTGGACGCACGCGGCCTCACTAACAGTTCTGCGCTTGATGCGGGAAACGGAGGAGGCTTCGACCCGACCGGAGTGTTTCAGACTCGGATGAGTGCCGAGCTAACGTTTAGTCAGGAACCGTTGGTTGCTCTCGCTGCGGACACAGGTGGCCGTGCGTTCCTCAATACGAACTCACTAACAAACGGGATTGGGCAAGCTCTGGATGAAACCTCCCGTTACTATCTTTTGGCGTGGCGACCAACCAACGAATCGCAGCGTCTGCCGATTTCCACAAAGATCAAAGTTACGATAGCCGGCCGTCCAGACTTAAAGGTGAAATTGAGGCGTGGGTACCTGGGTATGCCGTTACGTAAAATCGCTGAGCAAAAGAAGACCACACCGGAGTCTGAATCAGAGCAGTTGGCCAGCGACGACCATTTGGGAGTGGTTGCCGAAAACACCGAAGATCTTCAGACCGCGCTGTCACTCGGGTATAAGCAAACCTCGGGGGGTAAGATGGAGTTGGCTGCGGCGGTTCAATTGACCGCGCAAGAGTTGGGTGAACGGCGGACCAGCGAAGACCGTTGGAACGCTCGCTACGCTTTTACTCGGTGCGGTGTTCGATAGCCGAGGAAAAGCGGTCGGCAGTTTCAGGCAACGACTTGAGGTACCTAAGACTCGAGGCATCGGACCAGCAGGTTCTGCGACTTTCAATTATCGAACGGAATTGGCTCCGGGCATTTATCAGGTTCGAACTGTAGCTCGAGAACGAGGCAGTACTCGTTTGAGCGGCTCAATGGATTGGATTGAGATACCGAACATCAAGCCGGGCACTTTTTCGATCAGCAGCTTATACGTTGGCGAAATTACAGATGCTGGTGGAACGGGCCAGGTAGGCGTGCAAGCAAGTCGCCGGTTTGCTCGTAATTCACGTATGCGGTTCACCACTTACATTTATAACGCTGTCCATAGCACTGCGCAGCCGGATCTAGCTGCGCAGATCAAAATACTGCGAGGTGGTCAATCAATCATGACTCCGCCAGAAGCACACGTGAAGACAGAGAAACTCACGAACTTCGATAACATTACCTACGCTGGTGAATTTCCACTGGGCTCCTTATCAATCGGCCGCTATGTGCTGGAAATTACGATCACTGATCGAACGATGAAGACGTCCGCAGTCCAACAGTTCAACTTTAGCGTCTATTAAACCGTTCGCACCTTTCGTTATAATAAGAGTGAACACCTATCAGCCATTCTTTCAGATTCAAGTCTTTTAAAGGACGGGTACTGCGCATGAGATTGATTGTCGGTTTCCTTTCACTTATCAGTCTGCTTGGCATTGGGCTGCTAAGTGCAACCCCTCAATTGTCAACGGCACACACGCACGAATCGAAGACGGACGCCGTGCCGAATCGAGACTGGCCGCATCCGATCCCATTAAGAGTTCGCGACGGCGCAAATCGCAATCTGATGGTGACGACGCTGGGCGATGTCAAGACGTCGCTGGCTGACGGGATGTACGACCCGGTAGCTGATCGAGCGACATTGAAGGATGGCTCGCTCGTTGAGCATTACTACCGCGACAAGTTGGGCGTGAAGTACTTCCAGCCGTTAGATAAGAAAGATTTCCCTTTGCCACCCTCGGGTTGGTGCACCTGGTATTACTACTACCAGCAGATCAACGAAAACGAGGTGAAGCAGAACGCCCGATGGATCGCTGACAACCTCAAAGACTACGGCGCGCAATACGTTCAGATAGATGATGGGTGGCAGGGAACGGGGCGCGTTTACACGCGCGACTGGACAAACGTCAGTGACAAGTTTCCCAGCGGCATGGGAAAGTTGGCTGGCCATATTAAATCTGTGGGACTTACACCAGGCATCTGGATTGCGCCGCATGGACAGAGCAACGATGCTGTCGTTAAGAACCTTCCGGCGATCTTTCTTATGAAACCGGATGGCACAAGCGCCTCGGAGAGTTGGGAAGGAAGATACCTGGTCGACCCGTCAATTCCCGAATCGCAGAAGTACATGAAGGATCTCTTCACAAAGCTCGCTGGCTGGGGCTATGAGTATTTCAAGATTGACGGCCAGCCGGTGGTTGTCAACGAATACAGAAACAAGAAATCTTTCATGAAGAAACAGGGCGACGATACCGTAGCCCTGTATCGCGAGACGTTGAAGGGTATTCGTGAGGCCATCGGTCCGCAGCGTTATCTACTAGGTTGCTGGGGCATGCCCATTGAAGGCGCCGGGATCATGAATGGATCACGCACGGGCGGCGACGTCGTGCTTGATTGGGCCGGCGGCTTCATGCTCGCGATGCGCGCCACGATGCAGAACTACTATCTGCATAACATTGTCTGGTATACGGATGCCGACACAATGCTTGTGCGTTCCCCGTTGACGCTCGATCAGGCTCGCGCCTGGGCAACACTTCAGGGACTCACTGGACAGGCCATCATGGACAGCGATCGCACGATGGACCTATCAGAAGAGCGCGTCGAGCTTTTGCGGCGAGTTTATCCGGCGGTGGATATACGTCCCCTGGATCTGTTTCCTGCTGAACGCAACAAACAGATACTTGATCTTAAGATCAATCACCTCGGTCGCAACTATGATGTTGTCGGCTTGTTCAATTATGACGAAGCAAAATCAGAACAAATAAACCTGAATTGGAAAGATTTGGACCTTCCTGAGAACTCACCTATCCACGTTTATGATTTTTGGAACAACGAGTATTTGGGTGCCTGGGAACACGGGATGACGTTCAATCTTTCGCCGACCAGTTGTCGGGTGCTCACGCTAATTCCCAGCACAGGCAAGGTGCAATTAATCTCGACCAACCGTCACATCACGCAAGGCTGGGTTGATCTCGTGTCGCTCAACAGCAACGAAGCAACAAACACTTTCACGGGAAAGAGCAACGTGGTGAAGAATGATCATTACGAGCTTAGTTTTGTGTTTCCACGCGAGAAAAACTTCAAAATCAAGAGTGCAACAGCCCGCAATACAACAACGACGCTTCCCGTCAAGATCGCAAACCATCAAGGCTGGGCCACCGTGCAGATGATTTCTCCACGCACGACGCAGGTAAGTTGGTCCATCCTGTTCGAGCCAGCTGAGATCTATCACTATCCGGTACGCGAGCCGGCAAATCTCTTCCTCGAGCGCGCCGGGCTAGACAGCGCCACTCTCAAGTGGAACGCCCAGTACTATTTGAACGCTGGGTATCAGGTGTATCTCAATGGCGCGCTCGTGGGCTTCACGCCGACGAACACGTTTACGCTCCGAGAACTGGACCCCGACGCGAATTACTCCGTCGAAGTTAAGACCGTCTGGGACGATGGAACCGCGAGTGAGAGAAAAACGGAGTTGAAATTCACGCTCAAGTCCCTAATGCCGCAGGAAATGTCGCTCGCTACATTAACTCCTCTACGTCCCGGCATTGGCGGGCGAGGAATTGAAATCAATCGCGCGCTGACAGGAAGACCTTTTTCGATCGCGGGTCAGCATTATGAGGGTGGTATTGGCGCGCGTGCGAATTTAGAGATTGAATATGACCTTAAGGCAATCTTCGACACGCTCTCCGCGCTCGTCGGCATCGATGATGCAACCAATAATCAAAACGCCGCCATAGAATTCGTGGTACTTGGTGATGGCAAGGAACTCTGGCGGAGCGGTTCGATGAAAAAATCAGAGGCTGCGAAGCCGCTGAAGATCGACATAACCGGCGTCCGTCATCTGGTTCTTCGCGTTACCGGTGGCGGCGATGGTCAAGGCCCACAAGCGAGGATTCTTGCGGATTGGGTGAACGCAAACCTGACAAGGAAGTAGAAACGAACTGAATATCACACTCGAGTCAGCGCGTTCTCGCTAACAAACAAATTGCGTGACCGAAAGGTCGGTGGACTCTCCAACAGGAGAACGGCGCGTAAGGACGCTAATTGAGACGCGAACCATGGCCGGTGCAGTTTGCGCGCATCGTCCACGACCCAGTCGGGGATGGGAAGATGATGCGCCGCCGCGAGATGTTCGGCAGTTGCTGCCAGATACGCATCTTGCACGCGAGTTAAACGCAGATAATGAAACTGAGGAAGATTTCCAGTTGTCGTCTCATGCCGTGCAGAGACATAGCCTTTCACGCCATCGTTCAACCAGTTCGACGGTAAATGCAATTGCTCGCCAACTTTCCGGGCGATTTCGCGAATCGTTCGAGTTGGTTGAAATACGGCGTCCACGTCTTTAGTCGCAAGTCGAGCCGTGAATGCGAGAACCATAACAGTGCCACGGAATAAACAGATCTCACCGGTTATGCCGCGCTCGCCTAGTTGGTTGGACAAAGCTCCTAAAGCGGCGAGTATCTTTTCCCGCGTGAGGTTTGATGCTTCGTTACCTCCTTGTGCGTCCATGACCGCGAGATTACCGCAAACCAGTCCAGTTCTCCATGCTGTCTTGACGTGCAAGATCGAAATGCTTCGCAGGCTATGGAAGCACTCGCGTTTTCTGAGTGAGTTTCTTGTCGCCTACTGTGAGTGTTACGTCGTAATCGCCGGGTGGAATCTCGCGAGGTTGCTGACCCTGCAGGCCCGGCCGGAACTCTCCAGCGACGCCTTGCTGGAATCCGAACCCGCCTAGTTGGAACACGACGCGATTGAGTCCGACTTTGTTCGTTCCCTCAAGCGTGCGTAGCGTCTTGCCATCGGGTCCCGCCACGGTGAGTGTGACTTTTTCCTTCGGCGCCTGTTTGAGGTAATAGATAAGCGCCAGACCGTTTGGCTCGTTAGGCGTGACCAGATGACGATCCCCGAGCAGGCGGTAGTTACCAACGGCGCCCTCCTGTCTTCGTGATCGCGGCTGCACCGAAAAGAAGTGTACGTCTTCACCTAGCACCGTTTCGTTGAGTTCACGAAGCACCGCAACATTCGTTATCCAGATTGCGCGACCATAAGTGCCGACGACCAGGTCTGACTCGCGCGGCTGGATGACAAGATCAGTAACGGGAACTATCGGCAAGTTTCCTTTCAAAGCGAACCAGTGCGCACCGCCGTCGATGGTGACATACACTCCCGCGTCGCTGCCAACGAACAGCAAGTTGGGATTCGTATAATCTTCGAAGATTACATTGAGCGATCGATTGGGAAGATTGCCGGCAATCGTCGTCCATGTGGCGCCGTAGTCGGTAGTCTTGTAAACGAACGGACGGAAATCATCCTGGCGGAGTTTTGACTTGGTGACGTACGCAACCGCGGCATTTAAGTTTGAAGCGAACACTCGGGTCACCCAAGCGTCCTCGGGCCCGCCCGCTTTGGCTATGTTGGTCGTGACATCGGTCCAACTCGCTCCAGCATTTTTTGTCACTTGCACCTTGCCATCGTCCGTTCCCACCCAGATTACTCCGGCTGCAGCAGGCGATTCAGAGATCGTGACGATCGTGCAATGTTGAATTGCGGCGCCGGGCGCACTGATCTTACCAGGGTCGTTGGTTGTGAGGTCAGGACTGATCTCTTCCCAATGATCGCCGCGGTCGCGCGAGCGGAACAATACCTGCGCTCCTGCATAGAGCGTCTTTGGATCGTGCGGTGACAACCGAATCGGTGCCACCCAGTTGAATCTCAATAACGGTTGGCCCGCAGGTCTGCTTGGCGCGATGATCTTGCGGGTTCGTGTTTGCTGATCATATCGGCCGGGCCGCCCAAACTCCTGTGTGTTGTAAACCCAGCGGCTGTCGGTTGGATCGACCTGGTTGTACATGCCATCGCCAACTCCAACTGACACCCAATCGGTGAGTCCCACGCTACCAGACCAACCATTGCTCGGCCCTTTCCACGACTCATGATCCTGTAGGCCCGCATACACGTTGTAAGGCTGCTCCATATCGACGGTCAGCGCATAGACTTCGCCGATTGGGAGGTTCGCGAGATGATCACAGGTCCTGCCTCCATCATATGAAGTGCACACACCACCGTCAGACCCGGCCATCATCCGATCTGGGTTCTGCGAGTCGATCCAAAGCGTACGAAAGTCGCCAAAGGCTCTTCTGAAAACTCTGTTGCCTTGCGGCCCCGCGAGTCCTGCCCACGTTTTTCCGCTATCTTCCGAGCTGACAATTGATCCCCCTGTCACGAAAATCCTCTCGTCGTTGTCTGGGTTGATGCGGAGTTGATTAAATGCGTAGCCTGTTTTTCGACCAACATCGTCTCGCGCCGAATTCATTTTGCGCCACGTCAAACCACCGTCATCGGTGCGATACACTTCGCCCCCGATCAATCGTGGACCGGACGCTGTGCCGGAAGGTTGTGGTGTGGCGGACGGTTCGGATGATTGGTTTCGATTGTCGACGACGGTGTAGAGAATCTTCGGATTCTTTTGATACAGGTCCATGCCGATTCTTCCGATGTTGCCCTCCGGCAATCCTCCCCCAAGCTTCTTCCATGTGGCACCGCCATCTGTTGTCTTATAAATGCCACTCGCTGAGCCGCCGTCTTCAAGCCGCCACGGATGTCGTATGCATTCATAGGTAGCGGCAAACAACGTATTCGGGTGATTGCGGTCGACTACGAGATCAACTGCGCCAGTCTTTTCGTTGATGTAAAGAACTTTCTTCCAGGTGGCGCCTCCATCCGAGCTTTTGAACACGCCGCGTTCTTCATTCGTCGAGAAGAGGTGGCCCATCACCGCGACGTACACGATGTCCGGATTGCTTGGATGAATTACGACGCGGGCGATGTGCTGAGAGTCTCGGAGCCCCATGTGCTGCCAGTTAGCGCCGCCATCAACTGATTTGTAGATGCCGTTTCCTGGATAGGCGCTCCGCGTGCACGACGCGTCGCCAGTTCCGACCCAGACGATGTCGCTGTTTGACGGAGCGATCGCGAGCGCGCCGATCGACGCGACATCTTTGCCCTCAAACACCGGAGTGAACGTCGTTCCGTTGTTAGTAGTCTTCCATACACCGCCGTTGCGAGAGGCCACGTAGAAGGTGTAGAGATGAGCTTTGGTGGGTGTCTCAGGCACGGCGATGTCCGAAACCCAGGCGCTGACTCGAAATGGTCCGAGGTTGCGATAGACGAAACCGTTGTTGAAGACCTGTTCCAACTGCGCACCATCTTGAGCGGACAGGGAAAGCGAATACAAGGTAATTGCAATCAGTGCGAAGAAGATTCTTTTCATAACGATGAAAGTTTCGGTTTTTGGCCCAGCGAAGCAGACCCTCAGAAAAATCGGTTGGGGAATCTTTACTGAGTGTTGACTATTAGCAATTTGTGCAACAGACGAACGGTACCTCAGTCAATGGCGACGTTCGCAGTATCCGTCGCTGACCCAATGCTTCCGCGACGGGACTTGGTTCACGCTCCCGCTCCGGTAAAGATCCTCTCGACTCAAGCAAGAGTGTAGGTATGCCAATCAAGTCGCTTCGACTGCTAATGATCTCCCGATAAAGATTGATCACCATATCCCGCACCTCAGCCTGGCCCGGCTCGCGAACTTGATCTCGGAAGTTTGTAATCGTCGGTAGGAATTCGACGACCAGAACACTTAGGGGCGAGTCGCCCCGTAGCCCGTAAGCCTCCAGCAACTGAAAAGCCTCCTGGTTGCTCCAGACAGCCGTACCGTGTTTAGTCGAATCTTTGTTGATCCTCGTCGTGTCAGTTAACTTCAAAACTCGATTCGACTTTGCGTAACTTAGTTCGTCGTTCCAGTTCATTATGTTCAGCAGCTTTAAAGTATCCCGTTCTTTTTTATTGTAACGAGCGAACCAGTTGACATCGGGCTCATGCTCAACCTGCACGCGCCAGTCGAGCCGCTTGTTATCCAGCAGGATATTGCGAAAGTCACGATTATCCGCTTGCTTGACCTGCGCGTACAGCAAACACCATAGATCCGTTCGCGGTGGATCAGCCGTAACGTTCTTACCATTTGCAACGGCAACTGCATAAGGCGCTGTTACGTAGATCTTCTCGTCATCCCGATGAACCATGCACGTTAACTGCGGCGCCGGATGTTGAATACCCGTTACGCGCAAACGTCTTCCAAACCTGCCTTGCGCAGTGCACCAAACCATGTCGTGCACTTCAGGCGTGCTTGCGTCCTGGTAATGGCCAAGGCGGAATTCGTAGGTGAAAAACCCGAACAGTTCATCGGCATTTTCATGAAGCCTCGGCGGCAGCGGCAAGAGGTAATGACGATGGCTATCTTTCGCCTTCTTCATCGGCTGCATTGCTTTCAAACCGGCAAGATCGTTTGTTGCCCCTTCTCGAACAAACCGGATGTATTCGGGATCGATCGGTAACGGAGGTTCTTCGGGTGCGATAAACAACTCCTGACGGTTATCACTGATGAGTTGATCGGGAGCATAAGCAAGCACACGTGCGAAATAATGATCGTTCGGATCCTCTACTGCTTCGGCAAATTCAACCCACAGATAACGACGCCGCGGTTGTGTAGCTGAGTATTCTTTATTCCGTTCGTACGGCGACAGCGCGATGCCTGCGCCGACTATTTTCGGTACCTGTGACGGAGGCGTCGTTATTGGCAATACACAATGTTGTTCTTCGTTCCCATCTCGCTGACCGGCATGACCCGGTTTGAACTGGGTTTCAACTGTGTAGGTCACCTCGATCGTGTCCGGGAATCGTGGCTTATCAGGGGCCGCGGGTTCCTGCTTTCGAGGATTCTTCGGCTCGACGGCATCAATAAAAATCAAGCGCGTGTAGTTGCGCTTTGATTCCTGCAGAGCCTCAAACGGCGCGGTGTGCCGTATCTCAATGTCGCCAACTTCCGTCTCTTCAGTTTCCGTAACAGGATTGTCATGCGTGAATTGCTTCGAGCGTTTGATTACAAACGCGCGATCCTGCAATGCGTCCCATGTCCAATCCCGGTTGAGTTGCACACTGAAGCAGCACAACCAGTGATTCATTAAATCGCCTTTTGAGGAAAATGTGATTGACGAATGTTCTGGAGACAGAATGTGCCGGATCCGGTTCGAACAACCAAACTGAACCCTTTCTCCTCGGGGCGCCGTAAGCGTCAGCCCGCTCGATTCAAGCTCGAGTTGTTTCGCGAGTCGTTCGATCATGTCAGGCGGTTTCTGTACTTCGTGTCCGAGCAATAGGCCGGTCGTAGTTCCGTCAAAGAGCTGCGGAGGATCCGGTTGCAGGAAGATTCCCTGGAGTCGAGGAACGCTGGGTGTATCAAGGAATAGTTCCTCTTCGTTAAGAGATGGAGCATACGTCAGCACCTGCGTAATTGGACTGTAACGAACGTCAAGATCATGGTTCGCTCCGTTCAGGATGCCGTAGTAGTCGTTGTTGTTAGGCTTATCTTCGCACACCGCTCTAATTGTTAGGCGGATCGTGCGCGCTCTCGGCAGTACAAGCTGATTCAGATTGTTGATGTTGGCCGGCAAACCAAGATCGGCAGATAGGTCCTTGTCGTCAGCGGTATGCAACACTTTGCAGTCACGATAGACAATCGGGATCGTCAGCTCTGCATTGAAGTCAGCTTCATTATTGACGGGCGGGAATGCACAGTTTGTCGTGTACAGGTGAATATAGTTCTCTTTGCCGGAGATGCTCAGAAGATTGTCCATTCTGAGAGTTTCAACTTCGACGGCTACTTCGACGCGATTTACGTCGGGGTCTGCAATACCAAAGGCATGGCCTTTCTGGTTGAGTGCAACATCGTGTGATGCAGTTATCAGTAGAGTACCGGGATCTCCGTAGCGGCCTGTGTATTTAACAGCGGGATAACCCAGCAACGGTCGTTGAAGTCGAAGCTGGTCTACTTGCGAAACGGCGTCGGTATTCGCTTCTTGACCGGTATTCAGTCGAGGTTGGCCCGGAGCAACATATCGCTTGAAGTGACAGGTGCCTATGTTAGGACCTGTCTCACTGATGGATTTCTCGTCGCGAGGAATTCCGCCACCGCTTAGATCTCGAAGCCTAACTCGGAATTGATAACGGTTACCGTATTGCAGGTTCACATCTAACCCAACTGGATCATAAAAATCGAGCAAACTGTTTTTGTCTGCACCAGTTACTCCGAGGTTGGGCTTTGCTTTGACATCTTCATTGGTCCGATAAATATCTGCCGCCTCTTTGTCAGGAAGCACCATGCTGTGATCGTTCCAGTTAGCAAAGTACATTGGAAGCCAGTAGCTCTTATTGCCGTCTCCATCCAGTTGTGATGGATAGACCTGATAAGGAAGTTCGTCGTTAAACGGACCCAATTGAATGTCGCCAGCATCTCCCGTAACTTTAAGAGGCTGCTTATTTCGGACCCTGTTCAACGAAGTCCATGGGTCGTTTACGCTCTCGCGAACATCGATGCAATAACCGAAGACACCGAGCGGTGCGTCAAGACGTTCGCCAACGACTGGGCCATCAGTCAATTGACGTATGTACCAGATCAAGATCTGTTCATCGTCCCAACCAAGACGTATCCCAACGTCTTTCACTGGATGTGCACCGTCACCTTCCTCGGATAGCAAGTTACGACTAGGTGGCTGTTGTGCGTGCACAATCTTCGCAAAGCCATCGCCGTACTCGGCGGCTTCTACAAATAGCTCGTCGTAACCGTCAGGAAGCGTGGGATCAGGAGCTGTTGGCGTCTCTTTAAAGAGGACTGGGAAGAGCATGGGCGCAAATAGAACGTGCCTTTCTCCAGCTTTTAACGGCGGAATCCGCGCTGCGTATCGTTTCACAAAATAAGGGCTAGTCTGTTGACGTTGCCGATAATCGCTGCCTGCTGCCAAGTCAACATACAACCACCCTCCCTTCGCAAATTGAGTCGCATTAATTAGCCTGGACTCATAAATCATCCCAAGCTCTTCGGCGAGCAAGCGCTGTTTCAATGCGTAGGCGAACACCTTTCCCCAGCTAACAAAGTCATCGCTCCGCTTAAAGCCAGGAACGAGACCAGCGTCTCGCACAGCACAACGATAACTCTCATCCGTCACTGCGTTACGCGTTCGCGGAGTGGTGAAGTTGAATGCCTGACGATAACTAAGGGGCAAGTATTTTTTGACCGAAGTTTCAAATGGCCTTGTAGCTTTTGAAGGAGACGGAGGGGGCATTGCACCATTGGTTGCCGGACCTGAAATCTTGAAGTTCTTCGCAAGAGCTTCAAACAAAGCCTTTGAACTTGCAGGCGCATTAATTGGCAATGGGCGAGTGTCGTGCTGAAGCTGATCGTATGGAAAATTCGCCAGACCGCTGATAACTCCAGCTTCGAAAACCCATCCGGCTTCTGCAAACGGAACAACTCCGGGAGTTGGCGGATCTATTGTCGGTAACAACGGATTCTGATTGCGCGGCAGCACGACTATACGTAATAGAATATCGTTGCCGTCGAACAGTTGCGGAAATGGAAGTATGGTGAATCTGGTATCGTCATGCATAAGTGTTTACCTACTCGATTAGACTTCCAGCGATCTGTCTTCTTTCTCCCCACGATTCCGAGATACTGATATCGATGACCCAGAACACGGTGATCTCAAGCGCGAAAGTCACTTGTGCAGCCAGACTCGTCGAATTGTCGTTGTCTCTGACAACCGTTCCTTTTGCTTCGATTGTTATCGTGACGGAGAGTAGGCCAGAGAGTACGTCGGCATGGCCGGAGAAAAGTAAAAATGCGCTGACCTCCAATGTGTTTTTGTCGAGATAGATTTCGATGCCCACCACATAGAGCACGCTCACGTTTGCGATCACCGGAAGACCAACGACGATCTGCGCACCAAATCCGAATTTCATCCGGAGAAAAGGTCCCGCCTTGGTGTCGGCGCCGAAATCGAGATTAGCCTGGCCTACTGCGTAAATCGTGGCTATCTCAAGCGAAAGACACATGACCGACAAGCGGCCGAAGAATCCAAAAAACGCGCCGGCCGAAGGTAACAACTGTTTCTTATCAGTTTCGATTTGTAGAGCCGAGTTGAAGTACGCCCCGAGTCTGAGACCGGCTTCGAGCTTGAGCGGTACTTGCGGCGAGTTGTAAAGCACCCCCGGAGGAAACCTGAGGAGTGGGATTTCCTTGGCAGCTTCAAATTTGTATTCCCAGGAGCCGGCTTTGTTACTCATCGCCAGTCGTACACCTTTGCCGACTGCGTCTCCATAGTTTTCCCCAGACAAATCCTGAAGGATTTCCAAGATCCACATCACCTTGTCGAGTTTTTCTGAGAGAACGATCTGCGGACGCGGGACCTCGTCACCTACACCGCCACCAAATTTGGCTTCAGTGCCTTTGTGGGCGTCCCAATTTCCCTTGATCGTCAACAATGGCTGAAAAGGACCAAGGTCGACCTTGAGCGCAACGTTACTCATACGGCTTTTCCACGTTTCGGCTAGAGTTGCGGCCGCCGAATCGATGTTAAAGTCGAGTCTTCCAGGTTTAGGTGCACCTTTGTAGTCGATATAGATTCGAAACGAATTGCCGATATTGATCAGATCCCACTTGTCCGGCAGCGGGAAGACTTCTAGAGGCTGTTTCTTCGCAAGTTTGTAGCCAACCTCTGCCGCTTTCTTTATTTCCATCAACTCGAGAGCCGGCTTCCCTCCGTCGGTGACGCCGGTGCTCGCCAGGAATTGGGGGAGGCCCGATGTGTCTGTGATCAGCGGGATAGCCTCACCGAAGTTGGTAACAGCATCCTTTATATTTGGAAACGCAGCTTTTGAATTGACCAGGCGAAACGCATCCGCAAACAACGGAGGTGTCTTGCTAAGTAACTTCTTAACTCCGTCGCGGAAGGCTGGTGTCAAGAAAAGTACTTTCTGTGTGTCAGTGCTCTGCAAAAAACCATAGTTGATCGTGTCGGGAACTGGATTGCGAAGCAACTCACTCGGGTTGGCGATGCGAAGCAATGCATCAGCGACCGTCTCTACGACCAGGTCGCTGTCGAGTTTTACTCTTGCGAAGATCACGCTAATGTCCGGAGTTGGCGTGAAGACGAGCCCCGAGGGCTTTATGAGTTTTCCTACCCGGATCAAAGGCACACTCAAATCCTGAGACACCGGACTGACACTGCCGGCTCCGTTTTCGTGCTTCACTAAACTCCATGAGCCATCTTTCGGCAGGACCACGTTGCCGCGTCCCGCAACAGCAAACACAGGATCGGTTCCATTCACAGCGAATGAGTTGTTGAAATCGAATCGATTCAGCCTCATCTCCTGATCGCTGTTGCCGATGTTGATCAGCGTGTCGACAGGTCCGCCGATCGATCCCATCTGGCTGTTGACTAAATCCCGTAATGTTCTTTTCGGAATGGGCATGCCACGGGGCGCAAGCTGCACAAAACCGAGGATGCCCTTTGAGGGAATAAGCCTCTTGTCGGCGCCCTTAACTTTTTTAATTACGAAGCCGGTTACCGGATTGTCAATTTCAACGTCAGCAGTGAAATAAACCGGCTGCAGTTCATACTCGCCTGGAACATTGACGTTGGGGAATTCATGCTCCGTTCCGTCGAGTTCGTCGATGTACAGTTCTTTAGGTTCGAAGTGGAGTTTTCCCTTAACTGGTTTGATATCGCCTGTCTCTCTTATGTCTCTTACATTGAATAACCCCTGAACGATTCCCGGATGAATCTCGTAGGGCGTGTCTCTGGGCGCCGGCACGAGCTTGTTATTGATTAACTCATTCGCGTAATAGGAAAAATCAAACTTGCCATCGCTTTCGGGTTGCCAGCCACTGTCGTATCGATACACGTAGTTTGTGTTCGTTCTCG
Source organism: Pyrinomonadaceae bacterium (assembly GCA_036004125.1). Classification (GTDB taxonomy): domain Bacteria; phylum Acidobacteriota; class Blastocatellia; order Pyrinomonadales; family Pyrinomonadaceae; genus PSRF01. The sequence goes on from DASYRR010000238.1 coordinate 14,577, forward strand.
TCAGTGTGATCGTACGAACAACGCGGATGCCCCAGGGATACATGATGCTTTTGACCTGAATGATTTCGTGCGCACAGCGCCCAAGCATCACTTCAAATTTGGTCTGACTTGTTGCAGCGATCGTCGCTTTCGGATTTACCCAATGGCTAAACGTCGTCGCTCCATAACCACTAAGGCTTATCTGTGTAAGAGGCACACCGCGTTGGCGAAAGATGTCACCCGGACCACGCGGCATGAATTCGAGATTGAAGATCTTTGTGACGCTACGGCCGAGCGTGCTGTTGCCGAGTTGAGATCCGTCGAGCTCCAGCACGTTGTTTTCCTGCACTGTGCAGCCGACAAACAGATTGCTCTCGCCCGCGACTGACGATTCTCCCGCATCGAGCTCGAGTTGGCGGGCGCTGGTGAGGTTGTCGTCAAACCTCTTCGGATCGAGTGAGAGATTTGTTCCGTTCTGTACCACTGCACCTAACTTAAATTGCTTTTTGAGTAACGCCAGAGCTCGAAGTCCGAAAGGCAGCGTAAACAAAGCAACTGCGGCGAAGTCGTTGATGTTTGCAAAACTGTTGACTAGAAAATCTGTAAGAGGGATCGGTGACAGTGCGACTTGTTCGCTGCTTGCGTTGAGAATGCGGGTTGGGCCGCCATCGTCCGGGTAGTAATTGAAACCGAAAGACGGATCACCCAACACATTCGGAACCGGCGGCGTCAAGTTAAAAACTGGTTCCCATGAAATCTGGGGTACTGTGAACGCGCGCACATTCGCACCCTGGCTCACGACGTCCATACCCTTTGCCCGCAAAGGAAATCCACTCGTTTGGTCGTCTGCCGCAACGTCTGCGATCCGGTGGGTGCGAATCATCATCAGACGACGGTCGCCGAAAGTTCCAAAACTAATTCCGAGAAGATCCGCATTTGTGCTCACGTCGAGTAGTGCGAACGCGTCGGCCCCATAAAACGTCGTGCGTTGATCCCACTGGTTCCTGTAGTTCGGCAAAGGTTCGTCTGGAATGTTTTGCGCCCCTTCTTCAACCTCGCCGGGCACATGCACCTCCGATGGGTTAGGCGCGAGGGCAGCTGTTCCGGCGGCGTCGAGCATTAACGCCTTCATGGCGTCAACCTTCGGTGGATCGGGGAATGGTTGAAACTGATTCTGCAGAGGAGCGAAATTGAAAGAAACTTCCACCTTGTCATCCGGATCAGCGACCGGCAGATTTGTTGGCTGCCACGTGATTCCGCAAACCAGCCACATTGAAATACTGGCCCCACGCGAGACGGCTAACGTTGTGGTGTCTTGCACGTGAAACTGTCTCTGCAAAACACCGAGATTCGCTGCGTAAGGATCTGGCAGCGTCGGCACATAGGCATACATCCCGAACGTCAGATAGAGAAATCCCTGCGTCACATGGTTGAAGGCTTCGTTCAAGCTGCCGAACAGAATGCACCCATTGACTGGAGAGACTTTGAATAGGGCGTTGCGCAGTGCAAGCGCTATCGGTTTCGGAATTGAGGGTGGCTTCTTTGTCAGGTCGACGTTGTCGGAAACAATGTTGTCGTCAAACAGGTAAATGAGTCTCGCGGTCTTCGTTCCGGACAAAGCCAACAGAGAATTTTTTGTGCGAATGGGCGGAACTTCACCGGAGACTGTCACCGGGCGATCAATCTTCGCGTCAGCCTGGCCCCACGCCATCACCGCTTCATTGCCGTCGGCGAAGGTGAAGTAAAGAACCGGCGCGGTTGCGGGAAAGCTTAGATCGATGGTGGTTCCAAACCTGTTTAGATCATCCTTCCATAATTTGAATTGTTGGTGCGCAAATGAATTGTTCGCTTTAAGGTCAGAAACACTGATGCGACCGGGCTCGGCCATCACGTACGGCTGCGTCAAGTTCAGCTCACCATCGGTTAAGCCTTTCCACACGGTCGTCAACCCTTTACGGCCGATTACCAGCATCGCGCCAATACCGGCGGCGGGAGTTGGGTTGGCAATGTCGATTGGCGCAGATGGTAGCGCCCAGGCGCTTCTGGTAATGCGCGTTTCGCCGGCGAGCGTATTTAAGGGTGATTTCGAGGAACGGATCTCAAACATCCTCTCCGAACACGAGAAAGGAACCAACACCCGATGGATTGCGGCGTCGTAGTTTCCGATACCGGCGCGATCCCATTCAAACGATGCCTGGTGACCAAAAACGTTCCAACGTGCACGTGAGATCTCAGTGAAAGTAGCTCCGGCGCCGGAGAATCGAAATACTAATCTTTCGGGCAGACGAACCGATGAGTCGCGCGCGTCAATTCCATATGGGCTGGATGGATCAGCATTGCCAGCAGGTTGCTCTAAGTCGAGTTCAACCGTTACGACAGTGTTTGGCGCAACAGTCAACCGGTCGTTGATCGTTTGTGGCTCTGCACTCAGCGTTATTTGTCCGCCGCGAATCGTTAGTCCAGTGAAATACCCTGCCGGTGCGTCGGGAGCGAAGATTTCGGAATTGATCCAGATTGATCCTGCGCCGAGCCTGTAAGTGGTCGACGGCGATGCGCTGAGCGGCAAGAGCGGACTGATGAAGATCCCTGACCGAACTTTGAACAGCAGCGATGGGTTTGGTCTGTTTTGAATGTACAGAGCTACCAGCTTTTCGATTCTCAGGAAGTCGAACCAGAGTTGACGGCCATCTGCAGCAGTTAGTGGTCCAATGGTTCGATCCACCGCTGCCCCACCCGCCCAAAGCGGGATCGAGGCGCTAAGCTGCGTGCTTCGAACCGGCACTTCACGCATGAGAGCCCGAAATTCGGGTTGTTCCTGGGCTTCAGCTCGTGCCTCAGCAGCAACTACTTCCGTAACGGGCTCGGCGGCAAATAAGTCGGACGATGCTAAGGAGAAGTGGCTGGCTTTGGACCTTATCTCATCCGCCAACAACGATCGGGAAAGCAATTGGTCTAAACGCTGGGTCTCTTTTTGACGTTGTGGCGTGTCAGTAAGCAAATGTGTTGAAAGACTGTGGAGCTTTGAGAGCAGCGGATCTTTGTTCATTGAGATAACTCTGGCAAGAGCACGATTAGATTTTGTTTGGGGGAATTGGCCGGGACACAGCTGAGAGTGTCTTTACCAGAACGAAGTAAGCGAGTACTCCGCGGGAAGAAACTCTGTTCAATAAGTTGGCGGTGTCAGCGAGATAAAAAGGAATAGCAAGGCTCGCCGGCACCTATAAGTTTGCGTTGACGCGAACCTTAAAACTGTACCTGTAGAAAGTCAAGATTTTTGACAAACAAAGGGCCCAAGTCCTTCGCTAAGAGTCGCCCGCGGCTTGTAATTAATGAAGAACCCTTCGGAAGGGCAGAAGGTGTAAAAGAAGAGATTTAATCTTTGGTGGCGCGAATAGACTTGCGGTACTCCGAGGGTGCGATACCAATCAGGCGTTTGAAGGTTCGATTGAAGTGGCTCTGATCACAGAAACCTGCGGCCAGCGCAATATACGCCAATGGTGATTCAGAGTTCGCGAGATCGTGACACGCGCGTTCAACCCGCAAGCGACGCACATAATCGCCGATGGTACAACGGTAGGACTTATGAAACACCTGCGCCAAGTGTACTGGATGCACACTGACCGACTGGGCAATATCCGCAAGCTTCAACGGCTCGGCAAAGCGTTCATGTAAGAGATCCTTTGCCTGTTCAAGCCACCGCGGTGGGTGATTGACTTCAACTCGCGCTCTAGCTCTTGAGCTCTCTCCGACCAATTCCATCATGAGTCCTTCAATAATGAGATCGGAAACCTCATCTCGTTGGACCAATTCTTTATAGAGTCTTCGAGCTAATAACTCTGCGATTCCGCGTTTGATTCCGGGCGCGGGCTCGGCAACGGAACCCTGATCGCGTAGGCGCTTTAACCACTCGGACTCAATCTCAATGATAAAAGACCTGCCTCCCGAGTCATGAAAATGCTCCGCATGTAGTTCCTCGGGAGGGTGAAAAAGCAAAGTCGAGGAGGTACACTCTCGCGTCCGGCCTCCATATTCTTCGGTGTAGTTTCCGGCCATCACAAAGCAGAACAATGCTCGCTTGTGGGTGTGTCTCGGAGTACGGAATCCTGGAGGGTATACACGCTCCGAGAGTTCGAAGCCTCCTACCTTCCGGCCTCGTAGCGCCTCACCATAATAACTACCAGGAGTCAATTGCATCGGGAACGCGGCTTCTTCCTTTGTCGTCTTCCGAATCGCGACCAGGGATTCAGGTTGCCAATACGTCCATTATGGATCCGACGAAAACGGTTAGTGAGATAAAAGGGGGATGCTCCACCAACCTCAATTTAGGCCTCTATACAATATGGGGCTTCAGGCGTCAAGAAAATATCCTAAGCACATTCCAACAACCTTAAGGGCATACAAGACAGAGCCCGCCATTCTGGTACTCACTTACGCAATATCGTTCAGTTGTCCGAAGAAATCGATCCGTAATCGCGATCATATCTATATCAGAACATCCTTCAACTCATTATCGCCGGACTTCAACCCGGTGTCAGGGATTTGAAGAGCATTGATTCATTTCAACTCAGAACTAGAACGGTTAGGGGAGCTTTGCCTCAAAGATTCACACGATTGTAACTGCTTAACAAACTGGAGTAAACAAATGACCGTACAGGCGCTACACAAACGGATTGGTCGGGCTTTGGTTCATGTCACCGTTACCATGGTACTGGCAGTTGCGGTGTCTGCTCAGATCACGACGACCGGCATCCGCGGCATTGTCCGCGATCCGAACCGAGCCGTGGTCCCAAATGTCACGGTCGAGGTTACGGATAACTCGACCGGGGTTATGCAGACCGTAACTTCTTCCAGCGATGGCAACTTCCTCTTCCCTAACCTACAGTTTGGCTCATACAAGTTGACCGCGGCTGCGACAGGGTTTAAGACGGCTCTCATTGCTTCCGTGATCGTCGAGTCAGGACGCACTACCGACGTCTCCGTTGATCTGGAGGTCGGCACCACGTCGGAAACGGTTCAGGTGACGACGAGCGAAGAGCAACTTAACACCACCACGAACGAAGTCGGCGCCACAATTAGCAACCAGCTGGTCCAGAACCTGCCTTTCGCGGGGCGCGAGAGTCTCAACTTCGCAGGTCTGATCGCGGGCAATTCGAGAAGCAATAATCAACGCAACAGCACGTACAACGGCTTGCCCAACGCCTCACTCAACATCACGGTCGATGGCATGAACAACAATTCCCAGCGCTTCAAGAGCGGCGGTACGAGCTTCTTCTCCTTCGCTCCCGCACGCATTGACGCGATTGAAGAGGTTAGCGTTTCGACGACAGGGTTAGGCGCGGATGCGGGTGGTGAAGGGGCAATGCAAATCCGCATGACGACCAGGCGCGGCACTGATCAATACCATGGTAAGGCTCTCTATCAGGGAGAAAACGAATGGCTAAATGCCAACGGGTTTTTCCGCAATATGCAAGGTCTGCCTCGCAACAGGGTGCGAAGTCACAACGTGGTTGGCGCCATCGGCGGGCCGCTGTTTCACTTCATCCCTCTGTTCAAGAACAAGCTGTTTTTCTTCCTTTACTACGAAATCCAACCTCAGCCGAGTACACAAACGCTTACACAAGCAGTCCTTACACCGGCCGCACAGTTGGGCAACTACACGTATATCGGCACAGACAAAGATGCTAACGGTAATTTCATCAAGCACACTGTAAACTTGTTGACAGTGGCTGCGAACGCAAATGTGACTCCCAAATTTACAAGCACCGTGGATCCGACCATTGCGGGCATCCTGAGCAAAATCAATGCCTCGCAAGCAGGTACCGCTCTTGTGCCGATTTCTGGCGTCGCCCCGGAATTCATGCAGAACATGCAATGGAGTCAGGCCCTAAACACCACGCAACATTTTCCGACCGCGCGCCTGGATTATCAGATCAAACCAACACTCTCCTGGCACGGTACCTGGAACTTGCGCAGTAGCGACTTCAGTAAGGGCACGGTGTCTTACCCCAACAATCCATATGAATTCGTTGGCCCCAATGGAACAAATATCCACTCGTCAGCCACGCCTTACGTGGCAACCAACACGGTGGATTGGACGATCAAGCAGAACATAATTAATAGCGCGACCTTCGGCGTCCAAAGCAACGGCGAGAACTTTTTCATCGACGCCAACCCGCACCGCTTTGAAGACCAAGGCAACCGCATTATCAATACACCCTTGATCAATCCCTGGATCCCTAACGTAAATACCGACGTACGCAACAACCCTGTCTTCCAATTCACCGACAATGTGAACTGGGTCAGAGGCCGCCACACGTTGACGTTGGGAGGCACCTGGCTTCACACCAGTTTCTATTCGCACACGTATGGCACTGCTGGCGTCCCGCAATACAACCTCGGTGTAGCAGCGTCTGATCCGATCCTTAACGTCTTGCGTGCCGCATTACCCAACATCAGCACTTCAAACAACGATATCGCCAACGCGAACAACCTCTATGCGCTTTTGACGGGCCGAATTACCAGCGTCACTGTAGCTACGCAAGTGGATGAGGCGACTCATAAGTACCTTCAGTTTGCGGAAACGATGCAACGGTATGCCTTCACCACTTTCGGTCTTTACGCGCAGGACAGTTTCCGCGTTCGTCCTGACTTGACGCTGAATTTCGGACTGCGCTGGCAATTCGACGGCGACATCCACAGCGGCAACGATCTGCTTTCACAACCGAGCGGTGATAACTTCTTTGGACCATCCACTGGTCTCTTCCAACCCGGCGTGCTAAACGGCAACTTGAATCCAGCGTTCGTACTGGCAATCCATCCGTACGGCCGTGACTACATGAACCCGGCTCCGAATTTTGGCTTCGCCTGGAACCCTTCGGGAGATCGAGGGGGTTGGTTAGGTAAGCTCCTCGGGGATCGCAAGACAGTCGTTCGGGGTGGATACTCGATCACTTTCTATAACGAGGGCCTGAATTCGATATCTAATTCGCTCTCAGGAGGTCGTGGTCTGACGCAATCGGGTACGGCAACTAACGGCATTGATTTCGACCCCGGAAAGCTCGAGTTGAGGTCACCTGCGCCAACGATCAAAGTCTTTCCAGAGACCTTCGGATTCCCGATCTTTCAGAATGCCTTCTCCGCACCGGTCGGCGGCAGCTATATAGATCCAAATCTGGTATCACCGTATGTCCAGAACTGGAGCTTCGGAGTTCAACGCCAACTAACCAACAACGTCACTCTGGAAGTTCGCTACGTAGGTAACAAAGCCACACACATGTGGCATCGCCAAAACTTGCAAGAGGTCAACATCTTTGAGAATGGTTTTCTCAATGAGTTCATTCAAGCTAAGAAGAACTTGGACATCAATATTGCTAGCGGAAAGGGCAATACCTTTATCAATAATACCCTTCCCGGCCAGGCCCCCTTGCCCATTTTTCAGGCTGCCTTTGCGGTGGTTCCAGGCCAGACTGTGCTTACCAACGCCCAAACCTACGGCAACACCACCTTTATCCAGAATCTAAATCAAGGCGTGGCCGGCACGCTGGCGCAAACGCTCGCCACAAATCCAACATATTTCTGCCGGCTGGTTGGTAATAAGGTAAACTCCTGCGCCACTTCAGCAACTGCGCCTTTCAACGCGCCGGGCCCCTTCCCGATCAACCTTTTCCAATCCAATCCATACCTGAGCAGTCTGACGCTTCAGACTTCTAATGGCGACAACAACTACCACGGGCTCCAGATTGACGTGAAGCATCGGCTCAGTAGTGGCTTAAACCTCGGCGCCAATTATGTCTGGAGCAAGGCGACGGGTGATCTACTAAACGAAACTGATCAGGCCGCTGGATACCAGTGGTTCACTATACGAGACGCACGTTTAAACCACGGACCATCGCCGTTCGATCGGCGACATGTCTTCAACGCTTATTGGACTTACGATCTGCCATTCGGTAAGGGAAAACGCTTCTTGTCGAACAGCGGACTGCTGGATCGGATCGTTGGCGGCTGGACAATCGGGGGACGCGAGACTATCGGCTCTGGCAATCCGTTTCTTCTCAATGGCGGACGAAACACGGTCAATAATCTCAGTCAATCGGGAGTGGTTTTCCCCGGAAACTTGACCGCCGAACAACTGCAGAGGGCCTTGAGTACGGTTTCGGGCGGTTTCTCGAATACCGCGCTGATCAGCGACGTCGCCAGCATCGCGACAATAAATCAAGCGGCCAGAACCAGTCTGGCGAATCCGGCTCTGTATGCACCAGCTTCCACTCCAGGCCAGTTCTCCGGTTTCGTCTATCTGCGCAACACACCGCTCTACATCCTGGACATGAGTATCAACAAAGAGATTCCGATCACGGAGCGGGTGCGGTTTACTTTGCGGCTAGTGGCACTGAATTTC
>DASYRR010000239.1:0-12479 GCA_036004125.1 Pyrinomonadaceae bacterium
CTGGTGGACTTGTTGCTAAACACTTTGTGATCGCGTTCAGAAAGATCCATTGATGGCGAATACAAGAATGCCGCAGCTTTAGTTATTGCACGTCTGATAGATAAAAAAGCCTTCTCGGAAGTGAGCGAAACTTAAATCAAAATCGGGTGTAATGTCAAGAAAGTTCTTGCGAAATCAGGTGTGATGCGCACAATCAATGTCCATTATGAGGCAAAATAGACATGACGCGGGCATGAAGCGTGACCGGATAAGCCATCATTAGTCCCCCAAAATATCGGGGTTTCGTGAGCTGTAGCCAAAAGATTTTACTTAGCTTTCCATTCCTGAATGCCTGCCGACCACTCAGGCTGCAGCGTCACTTCAAGCCGCAACGCGGTAGTGACCACTGGCTTGAAGCTCACCTTGTTGTAACGATCCTTTTCGACACCAAAAGACCCCGTCGTCTCGACAGGTTTCCAATCTGAGCCATCCTTGTAGAGGAGTCGCCAACTCTGAGGCACGCGGCACTGCCCAGTGCCTGTGTCGTCAAACCAGTAAAGTTCAACCTCCGACACTGTTGATGATTGCGAAAAAGCATACTCTACCCACTCAACCGTTCCTTTCTTCGGCCACCAATGAAAGTAGGAACTTGAAGGATCGCGTGAAGATTGCGGCTCGTTCTGATCATTGATGGCCCGCGAATTCTGGCCGCCGGAAGTTGTTACCTTGCTTGAGGACGCGACTGTCGGCCAGGGTAATGGGCGAACATTTCCAATGTCGCTCGCGATCCACACCGCCATTTCGCCGGGACCTCGATTTGCCCAGGCATAGTAAGGGATCGCTGTGAACGCTTGTTCTTTTCGCTCTACAGTTCCTTCCTGGTTGTATGACAGAGCTGTCGCATTTCCTTTAACCACAACTACGCCATTCAAAAGATCAGATTTGAACTCGGCGTCTAGCTTGTTTTCGTTGGGGAGCAGTAGGTTCCTAACGCGACCGCCGGGATTATCGGGCCATTCAGCAGCATAGACGATTGGTCCACGTTGCAGCGCGATGCGTCCTCGATCGGCGACGACTAGTTCATTTGCCTGAATGCGACGGACCGGCATCGGCAGGTTAAGTTCGATTACATCGCCTCGTTTCCATTTACGTTTCAGAGTGGCGTATCCCTTCTCGATCGCAAACTGCGCTGGCTTACCATTGACTTTGAGAGTGACAGGCTCATCGTTCTTGTCGGCAAATCTGTAAAGTGAACTTGGAATTGGTTCGTTCCTGGCCCAACCCGGAATTCGCACGTTGATATTAAGGTTACTGGCGCGGTCGGGAGTCAAAGTCATTTTGACAATGCCGTCCCATGGATAACGAGTGTCTTGCACAACTTTCACCTGTCTTCCGTTGTCCATCTTAATCGTCGCGGTAGAACCCACGAACAGGTTCACATAAAGACTGTCGCGCTGCTGCGCATAAACGTAGCCGGGGAGCGACGGTAGAAAACGCGTTATGTTGCCTGGGCAACAAGCTACTCCGAACCAGGGACTGCGACGGTGCTGTCCGGCAGATTCCAATGGATTAGGATAGAAAAACGATTGTCCATCTAGTGAAACACCGGAGATCAGTCCGTTGTAGAGCGTTCTTTCCATGACGTCGACGTATTTTGCGTCAGCGTGGAGGAGAAAGAGTCGTTCATTCCAAAAATCGTTGCCGACTGCAGCACAAGTCTCGTTATAGGCGCTCATGTTGGGAAGCTCATAAGCTGTGCCAAAAGCCTCGCCTGATCCAGTAGCGCCAATGCCGCCAGTTATGTAGAGCTTCTTTTCCGCAACATCACCCCAGATTTTATCTATGGCATTGACATACGAAAGGTCGCCAGTAAGCGCAGCGACATCGGCCATGCCCGAATACATGTACGTGGCGCGCACTGCGTGTCCGACTGCTTCCGTCTGCTCAACGACTTTTAAGTGCGATTGGTTATACCTGCGACCCGCGCCTCGAGAGCCATCGGGTCCACGTACGTCCAGTAGAAACTTAGCCAGATTCAAGTAACGTGCATCTCCGGTAGCGCGATACAGTTTCGCTAATCCCATTTCAGTGATCTGATGACCCGGCCAGATCGACTGCTTCCCGGGACCGAATGTTTGGTCGAGTAGATTGGCACTCTTAAGTGCGACATCCAACAACTTACGTTTGCCTGTGGCCTGGTAATAAGCAACCGCTGCTTCGTATAGGTGACCGAGGTTGTAGAGTTCGTGACTATCTACTTTCTCGAGTTCCCAACGTTTTGTGCCCGCCCACGGATGGGGTTTCTGCGGATCGATCGTGCGGGTTGTGTAGAGGTATCCATCCGGTTCCTGGGCAGCCGCGATCTTGTCGATCAGGGCATCAACATAGTTTTCGAGTTGCGGATCTCGTTGAACGTTGAGGGCGTACGCGGCACCCTCGAGCACCTTGTAAACATCCGTGTCATCGAATGGGTAACCCGGAGGCTTCTTATCAGTTAAGGTCTCGCCTCGCAGTACGGCAGCAGCGCGCTCGAAGTGATAGATGCGTTTCGTTTCTTCGTCCTTCTTGAACGCAAAGGGGATAGTTGTTTTGCGATTTATCTCCAGGCGCGGCGCCCAGAAAGCGTCGTTGAAATGAACTGAAGTGAAGGGAACTGGTTTGACGGGATAATCGCGTGGTTGTCCCTGGGCTGGTGACTTACTCGTAACTTTCTGACTGGTAGAAGGAACCGCGTTGAATAGTAAAAGGGTCACCAGCGCCGTGTATAAAACAAACCGTGGAAGCATATAAAAGACCTTTCGTTCTTTGAAGGCGTGGCACTCCGTCGCCACCCCTCGTTGGTACCCCAACGTTTCGGAATTCAACCGAGGGGCGGCCACGGAGTGTCGCCCCTACGAATCATTGTCGTCACCTTGGACGGATGTTTTTACCGTAATACACATCCATCGCGGTATGTGTTGATCCAAAAGGAATGTCTTGCTAGAGCCGAATGTTAATCGGTCGTCCGCTAAATTCAATCCTTTGGGTCGCCCTTTCGGTAGCCAATTGAACATCGAACACACGACGATTCGATTGGGTCAGTCGTGATCCTCTTGCCAATTCTAGTGACAACCGGTGCGCCTTATCGTTCCAGGCAAGACGAATTCCGGTCCACTCACCACGACGAAAGTTAAAAGTTTTTCCATCATCTTCGTACAGAGTAAACGCGCCGTCGGCTCCAGGATAGACGCGTAGCACTGTCGGACCATCGACTCTTTCTTCCGTGTATTGCTTGACTGGACCAAAAGGAATAACAGCTCCGGCCCGAACATAAAGAGGCACAGTTGCCAGGTCCACTCCTCTTTTTATCTGACGGCCTCCCGCGACCTTCTCACCAGTCCAAAAGTCGAACCAGGCACCCAAAGGTAAGTAGAGCTCGCGAGTCGTAGCACCCTTCTCAATCACAGGCGCGACGAGAATATCCCTTCCCCACAGAAACTCATCTCCTCGCCCAGCGGTCTCAGGATCGTCCGAGTGATGCAACCACAATGCTCTGATTATTGGCAGGCCTGTTTTGCATCCCTCACGCACGACGCTATACAGGTAAGGCATCAGCTGGTAGCGAAGCTCAAGATACTGGCGACAGATCGGTTCCACCTGGCTGTTGTGAAGTTCACTTTCATCAGGGTCGGCTGCGCCACCTGTGTAGTTTGATACCTCACTGATTCCGAGTTCACCCGTGTTCCAACCCCAGGGCAGACGGAGGTGCCAGGTGCGACCGTGGGCTCGAAACAGCGGACAGAATGCGCCGAACTGAAACCACCGCACGTGCAATTCTCCCGTGTATTCCTTGGTTGGCACAAAGCCGCCGATATCTGTTCCCCAATACGGAATCCCACTCAGTCCAGTATTGACTGCAATAGGGACGTGGTTCTTTAAAGTCTCCCACGTTGAATAAACATCGCCTGACCACAGAAAGGCTGCGAAGCGTTGCATTCCCGCCTGACCGTTCCGATGCAATGCAAACGGTCGCTCATTTGGTCGTAGTTGCTGTGAACCTTCAAAATACATTCGATTACGAGCAAGGCGCGACGGTCCATCAAGCCCATCGCCCTGGTCGGGCCACCAACCATCAATGCCGACATCGTAGAGCTGCTTGTGAACGGGCCAGTAACAACTAACCTGACGATCATCTGGCCAGCGATTGTCTGTTGTGCGACCACTCGGCAACGGTACAGCGGTACATGGTTCACTTACTTTGCCCGTTAGTCTTCGACCCTCAAGGACGGTGTGTAAGACAACTTTGAAGTTCAACCTATGAAGGTCATTAACGAGAGACTTTGGATCAGGAAAGTTAGTTGGGTGCCAGGTAAACTCTCCGTTGTGCGTGTTCCAACCTGAGGGTGTGAAGTCGGTTCCCAAATAGATCAAGGCGTCGCATGGGAGTTTCTTTTCTCGGAAGGTACGCGCCACCCATTTCACCTCTTCTGGACCGCGGAGCGTTCGATGGGATTGTAGATATCCCAGCGACCACAGCGGCGGCATTTCTGGGAACCCGGTCAACCGAGCATATTCACCCATTACGGCGACTGGGTCCGTTGTAGCTACGAGAAAGACATCGAGGGGAAGCTGAGTATTTGGCTTGGGAACAAACAATCCTTCTTGGGCGGTCAGATCAAACGTGCCCGTCGGTTGATGGATGTATATTGCCCAGCCGCTCGTTCCGATTAGCCATTGAACAGGTACGCGTCCGCCGTGGGTTCTCAACCGATACCCGCCCTGGCCACTGCGCATTTGATCCGCATTCCCGCGTCGATCGAACTGGGGACCCCCTTCTCCGAGCCCGAGCACAGGTGACTTTCCGAGCTCGAACGACAGTGCGCCGGTTTTTTTGTCTATCCGGAGTCGCTGAACAATCCGCCCGTTGGTTTCGATAGAGAAGCTGAGAGGTTCTGAGCCGAACTTGATAGAAAAATCTCCAAGCTGAAAGTCTCTTAGCTCAGCGATGCGCTTGAATTGTTTCCGTGGACCTTGCCAATCAGACTGAACGAGAGAGTCGTTTGAAGCTGGCACAATCTCGGATTCACCGGTGATCGCGGCGAACTTTATTCTCAGTGTGTAACGACTGATCGCACTGATTGTGAGGTCGACTGGCCGTCCGAAAACCTCGAGCGGCGAATCGCCAAACGACGCGTGCACCGGAGCTCTTGAGGCTTGCAAGGCACTGACGGTGCCTGCAGCCATCAAACTCTTCAGCACTTCGCGGCGTGAAAGTGACTTAATCATGAGTAAGATTCACTTTTGGCTTCGACTAAATCAGGCTGGTTCCAATCCAAGCCGTGTTTGTTTACAATTAAAACGCGCACCAGTCAAGATCGTTATCGGCATTATTGGTAGAAATGTGGTATTAGGTTCTTGTAGATTTCCGCTTGAAGTGGATGGTTTCCGGGCTCTTTGCTCCGGAGGAGCAACATGTTTATAGCTATCGAGTCGCTGAGTAATGGCGCTCTAGAGGAGCGCGATCTACCGCTGATGAACAGATTCAAATACATGTTGCTCCCAAGGGAGCGAAGATAGTGTTTATGGTCCGTACCTATAAACATGCAGCTCCTCCGGAGCAAAGAAGGTGAGTCAAGTATGTGATTCCCGTTGAAACGGTTCTATGATCTTTAGCGGACTCCGACTTCTGAGCTAAGGCAATCTGAAATCTTAAATCTGCAATTCCGTCGAGGAGAACTAACGAATGAAAGTGCCTAAGACATACTCATTAGCTCTGCTTGTCTCACTTGCCGTTTTTTTTGGCTTGCAGATCGTAAGTGCACAATCGATCAAAAACGCTATCCCAGAACTTGCCCGGCCGTTGCCGTTGTCTGCGGTCAGGATTACAGGCGGGCCTTTGAAGCGAGCACAAGATCTAAATGGTGAGTACCTTTTGAAACTCGAACCTGACCGAATGCTCGCGTACTACCGCAAACGTGCCGGACTGGAACCAAAGGCGCAGGGCTACACTGGTTGGGACGGTGATGGCCGCAATCTTACGGGACATATCGCGGGCCATTACTTGTCAGGGGTGTCTTTGATGTATGCCGCAACTGGTGATGTGCGTTTTAAAGAACGCGCTGACTACATAGTCAAAGAGTTCAAGGAAGTCCAGGACAAGAATGGCGACGGATATCTCGGCGCGCTCGAGGGTCTGCGGGAGAAGTTTGCGGAGGTTGCGGCCGGGAATATCAGATCAAGTTTTTTTGATCTCAACGGTCTGTGGTCACCCTGGTACACATTACATAAGACGTTCGCGGGTCTGCGTGATGCTTATCGTTACACCGGCAACCGTACTGCGCTGGAGTTGGAAGCCAGGTATGCCGGTTGGGCGGAGTCCATCATGTCCAAGCTCAACGACGAACAGACGCAGAAGATGCTGAACACTGAATTTGGAGGCATGAATGAAGTGCTGGCTGATTTGTATGCCGACACCGGCGACAAACGATGGCTCGCTCTGTCGCGCCGGTTCGACCATCACGCTTTCGTAGATCCACTCAAGCGTAGGGAGGACAAACTGGCTGGTCAGCATGGCAACACGCAAGTACCCAAAATGCTCGGTGTGTTGAAGCAATATATCTACGCTGGTGATCCAGCAGATGGAGTGGCCGCACAGTATTTTTGGGACATAGTCGTGAACGATCACACCTATGCCACTGGAGGTCATGGCAAAGACGAGTACTTCGGGCCTCCTGATCAACTTGCTGAACGTGTCGAGGGACGAACAAACGAGACATGCAATGTCTACAACATTCTGAAAATGACGCGTACGCTCTTTGCGATCCACCCTGACATTAAGTACGCGGAGTTTGAAGAGCGCGCTCTGTTCAATCACATAATGGCTTCGATCGATCCCGAAGATGGACGCACTTGTTATATGGTTCCGATCGGCCGCGGTGTGCGACACGAGTATCAGGATATGGCGCGAAGCTTCACTTGTTGTGTCGGCAGCGGAATGGAGAGTCATGGTCTCCATGGGGATGGAATTTACTATGAAAGCGGAGATCGTCTGTGGGTTAATCTCTATGTTCCTTCTACGGCGAACTGGAATGCCGCTGGGGCAAACCTGGTAATGGAGACTGGTTTTCCCGAGGGCGACACAGCAACGCTAAAAGTAACCCTGAAGAAACCGAAACAACTTACGTTAGCTCTTCGCCGCCCTGCCTGGGCCGAGTCTGGATTTGAGGTTAAGGTGAACGGGCAACTCGTAAAGACCGCAGCGGAACCGGGATCGTATGTCGAACTCAAGAGAACATGGAAAACCGGCGATTCAATTTCGCTCACGCTTCCGAAGACACTGCGACTTGAAGGATTGCCAGATAATAAGAATCGAGCAGCACTGATGTGGGGTCCTCTGGTCCTCGCTGGTGATCTCGGTCCGGAACGTCGCGGCCCATCGGATCCGGTTCCATCGTTTGTGACTTCAGATAAGCCAGTTGGTGAGTGGTTGCAACCTGTCGCTGACCGGCTTGGTGTTTTTCACACGGTTGGTGTTGGCAAAGTTAACGACGGCACCGAGAAGGAACTCGAGTTTCTGCCTTTCTACCGTCTGCATCGTCGAACGTATGGAATTTATTTCGATCTTTACAGTTCAGATGCCTGGAGTAAGAAGCTCGAGGAACTATCCGCTGCCCAAAAGAAGCAGCAGCTCCTGGAAGCTGCAACGATTGGTTTCATCGCTCCCGGAGATGCCGAAAAGGAGAAGTCGTTCAATCAACAAGGCGAAGAGACAAACCAGGATCGCGCCGGGGGTCGCCCCGGACGTCGAGGTAAGAAATGGTTCTCATACGATCTTCCAGTTGATCCTTCCAAACCGGTCGCACTCGTCGTCACTTACAACACGGACGAACGCGGAAAACGTTCGGTTGAATTGTTTGTGGATGGCCAGCGAGTGGGTGAACAGTCGATGGATCGTAGTCCACCCGGAAGTGCAGTTGGGCGCTTCTTCGACGTCGAGTACAAACTTCCTGCGGAGTTAATTAAGGACAAGAAGAAGGTCACGGTAAAGTTTCAGGCGACCGGTGGGAATGAAACCGCAACGGTTTTTGGCGTGCGGACAATTCGTGCCGATGCAGAAAGATAAAAGCCTCGTCGAAGATCTTCTTTTTTGACTCAGATCAGTAACCGCGGCTGCGAGTGAGCGTTTCGGATAAAGGGAAAGCGATAAAACAAAAGCTTGTGTGACCAGTGGTTTGGATTATTCTGGGCGCGCTTCTTCAATGAGAGACTCTCGACGCGTATATCGGCCGAAGTAGCTGAGATAAAGGTCCGCCGGTTCATCCCAGCGAACTATTAAGAAGTATCCACCATCAGGAACTTGTTCGATTCCGATGACAGTTCCCAATTCACCGTCCTTAACCTCTCTGCAAACGCCGTCGTCTGAAGATTTCATCAACACAAACTTCTCAGAACGACGATGACGAACTCGCCGGCCAACCATTACAGCTGCTGCTTCTTTACTGAAAGAAGGCCAAACCCAGTCAGTTATCGATCTGCCGAGACCAAAAGAAACCCCTATTACGAGGGTAAGGAAGAAGGTGATGATCGAAGCCTTCCGTCGCATAAGGATCTACACGTCGCCAAGTCGCTTTGGTTCCCTTTAGTATGAGCGGATCGACTAATTGAGACTTCAAACCACTCGACTTCCGTTAACGCGTAACCAGCGCAGAGGGTTTCTGGCTGCCTGGGGTGGCTGGGTTTTGGACGGAATGGATTCGTTCATTTACGCACTCGTGATGGTGCCCGCCTTGGGCGAATTGCTCCCGCGAACTGGAATCAGCGGAGATCAATCAAACGTTGGCTTCTACGGTGGATTGTTATTCGCTCTCTTTTTGGTGGGCTGGGGATGTTCGTTGATTTGGGGACCGATAGCCGATCGTTTCGGACGTGTACGTACGTTAATGTTCACGATTCTTTGTTACTCCCTCTTCACGTTTCTTGGCGCGTTTGCTGTCAACATCTGGATGCTCGCAGTCTTTAGATTCCTGGCTGGCGTTGGTATCGGTGGCGAGTGGTCTATGGGCGGCACTTTCATCGCCGAAGAGCTGCCGGAAACCCGACGGAAGATGGCAGCAGGCTTGATGCACACGGGATACTACGTAGGTATCTTTTTGGCAGCTATCGCGAATTATTTTGTCGGCGCCCATTATGGTTGGCGCGCGATGTTTCTGGTTGGTGGCAGTCCTGCTTTGCTGGTTGGCTTTATTCGCTACGGCGTATCCGAATCGAAACGTTGGGAGAGTCGCATCGCAGAGGTCGGCCGTGCGTGGACGATGCGCAATGCCTTTGGTGAATTGTTCTCACCTGAATTCCGCCGCCGAACGTTACTCAATTCAGTTTACTTGCTGATTTCCATCATAGGGTTGTGGGCTGGTTCTGTTTATGTTCCTGCCTCAGTGAGTCAGCTCGCGATCAAGGCTGGGTTTACCGAAAGTCAAGGTGTTCGTTTGGCGTCGTATGGGACGATGCTCCTGGCTGCTGGCACCATTCTTGGCTGTATTGTCCTCCCTTACCTGGCAGAAAAGTTTGGACGCAGATTTACGCTCGGGATCTACTTCGCGTTGATGGCTGTGTTTATTTGGTTAGGCTTTGGTTATGTCTTTTATCTCGAAACGCACGCGCTCGTCATATTCGTGATCTGCTTGTTCTTTCTAGGTGTAGGTGGAGCAAACTTTGCGATGTACACATTGTGGCTGCCGGAACAGTACCCAACGAAGTGTCGCGCCAGTGCGTTCGCCTTTGCAACTTCGATCGGGCGCTTTGTAGGAGCCGGCATAACATTCCTTGTCGGCGCCGGCGTAGCGCACTACCACACGATAGGCACTCCCGTAGCGATGACTGCGGTGGCGTTTCTGATCGGCTTGTTCCTGTTGCCGTTTGGTAAAGAAACGAAAGGTGAAGAGCTACCTGCATAGCAACTTTGATGTAGGTTACCTGCCTTGCGGGCGGCTTTGTGCGCCGTGATCGGAAACTACTCAGATTTGTTTTATGAGCATGGACTTTAATGCAACGGTTCTGGTTGTCGCGGTGAGTTTAAGACTTGTGTGGCTCGGTGCCGAAGTCTGGCAACGCCGAAGCTTTCCCGTTAAAGATGAGGAAAGCTTCGACAATCACTCCGGAATGTTATGGGACATAGCAAATGCTCTGGCGCTGATTGGGCTGGTATTAGCTTTCCTGGGAGTTGGTCGGATTCCGGGCTTGCCGCAAGTTATTCAAGGTGGTTCGTTGGTGGTCTTGCTTTTAGGCATCACTATTCGCCTGAGCTCTATTCGTACATTAGGAAGCTTCTTCACCAGTGTAGTAATAATTCGCGAGGATCATCGACTTGTTAAAACCGGTCTCTACCAGTACGTTCGTCACCCTGCCTACACCGGTGCACTGCTTTCGCATGCTGGACTTGGTTTGGCCTTTGGGAGCTGGGTGAGTCTCAGTCTAGGCGTCTTACCTTTTGTAATCGCTGCCTTTTATCGAATAGAGGTTGAGGAAAGAGCGCTGTCGCGAAGATTCGGCGAGGATTACGCTAGCTATGTGAAAAGAACTGATCGATTGATTCCGCGGGTGTACTAACGGTGCAGTAACCCCACTGTCAAGGAGGGCCCTTCAACGTGCAATGCATCCAAAGCCCTCCTTGACAGTCGGGCTACCGCACCGTGCTCTCTATCTTAGAGGTTGCGCCACCACTCGATTTCCATCTGACGAATACATTAATCCCAGCACTTCATCGGTAATAAAGCGCTCATCGAGTTCTCCAACGCGAATCTCTCGGTCAGGCCGACCATTGTTGACGTTCACTCCAGCCAGACCGTGACCGCTTTGACGCCTTAGGTCCGTATAGAAATACATCCAATTTCCGCGGAGGGCCGCGAGCCGGTCTTTGTGCCAAAGGTATCTCGATAAACGTTCGAGTTGATGAGACGGATCAAGCCGGTCGAGAAGCCGATCTTCTAAATTTACAGTTCGCTTGCGCGTCAGCGTTCCCACGCCGAAACTTGCGCCGCTTGAACTGCTACGTACTCTGGAAACGATTCCAAATTGCCGGAATCGAGATGTGCCGTAGTTTCGAGCTGACGTTGTGGCAAGCGATTGGAGATTTGAAAAGGAAGAACGAGCGGCCAAACCTGACCAACTTGCGCTGCTAACCGCACGCGCTATTTGCACACCGCGCATTGCAGTCATCGCCGTGCCACCGAAACGAAAATAGAGCGACGCCGCTCGGGCGACAATTGCGGTGATAGTGCGAAATATTCCTCGTCCGGGCGGTGTATGCCGTGCGCGCCAGAGTTCGCGACCGCCAGAACGATCGAATGCAGCAACCTCTGATTGTCCGCCGATCACGATGTCACCGTTCTCGTTTAAGATGCCGAAGCTGGCCCGTTCGACGCGGTGTGGAACCCGCGAGGTGCGTTTTCCCGTTTGCGGATTGATGAAAATCAAATCGTCGCGATCGGCAATCGCAATTGTGCTCGCGTCGGGCAAGAGTAAATTTGTAATTCCTTTGTCGGCACCCTTGTAGCTCCACAGGACTTTCCCGTTGCGTGCGTCAATCGCACTCACGCCGAAGGGACCTCGCTCGGCGATCTCACCATCTTTGAGCCGTGTAAAAAGACCACCAGTGCGAACATAGAGAACGTTATCAACCAGAAGCATCTCTGGCGTTAGGCCGAGATCCTTTGCTTCCCAGATCGTGTCCCCGGTCTGCCGAGAGACTGCTCGCAGGTGCCCTCGACCAGACGAATAGATAACCGACTCAGCGAAGATCGGCTCTGCTTCTGTCAGTGCGAGTCCCCCTTCGTTAACGCGGTACCGCTCGCGCAAACGTTCTTTGCCGCCTCGCGCATCGAAAGATGTTACCCCGTCGTAAAACAGGTAAAGGCGCCCATCGACAAATACGGGCGGGTAATAGTTGTCTAATGCGTATTCAACTTCTTTCCCGTCATCGGTCGGCCAACGCGTGGGCATCATTTCGACTTCACTCGCTTCATACTTCCAGAGTTCATTGCCGGATGAAAGATCCAGCACGTGGATTAGTGGGTGGCGTTTAAATCCTTCCTTCGGACGTTCCTTTGCATCTTTGACAAGTACGACGGCAAGTAGATTGGTGTCTGTGTCGACGGCCATCTGCATCAACGCCCCCTTAATCTTGTCGCTGCGCCAGATTAAGTCGCCTGTTAGTACGTCGACAGCTTCCACGCGAGTCTTGTCACCTTTTTGAAAACTCAACAAGAGGAGATCTGTTCCCGGTACCGGTGCGACATCCGTTTCATCGAGTGCGACGTCCTTTCGGCGCCAGAGACTTTCACCAGTCGAGCCATCAAGTGCATAGAGTGATTTCTCAGTGCCGGCTACGACAACACCCATCTCGGTTGTTTGGTAAAAGCGGATGTCTTTATCGAGTTTTGCAGTCCAGGATTGGGCGTTGATTGAATTAGTGAAAATGAAAAAGAGAAGGAGAACCGGTAGCGTAATGCGAACTTGCTTCATGT
>DASYRR010000240.1:0-27528 GCA_036004125.1 Pyrinomonadaceae bacterium
TTTGTGTTGCTGACAAACGTGACCGCATCATCACTCGGCGCCTTTGCGATGAACACTGTTTGGAAGAGTTTGGTTGGTGATCCAAATGCGGTGAATGCAACCGCAGTCGTTGCCGCCGCTGATCCCAAGTTAGAAGTAGGAAAGTACAAGCTGGATCCTCCTGGCGTCACGTTCGAAGTCACAATGAAGGACGACAAATTGGTGCTCACTGTTCCTGGGCAGCCACCCTATCCCCTTCAAAGCGTGGGTGGACGTCGCTATAAACTCGACGAACCGGCGCCGCCAGGGTTCTTCGCTACGTTTCGCCCAGTCAAAGACAAAGAGACTGAAACGGAAATGTTTCTTGAACAGCCACAAGGCAATATGGTTGTGCCAAAAGAGGCGAGTCCAGGAGCCAGTACTGCTGCCAGCGCTACAACAGTCGATGCCGGACCGCTTTCCGTTTTCGTGGGCTCCTATGAAAGCGAGTCATCGAAACAAGTCATCGAAATTGGAGTGAGGGATGGCAAAGTGTCGTTAGTGGTGCCGGGTCAACCTCCATACCCATTGACCGAAAGTGAGAAGAACAAACTGAGTAGCCCCGGGCTTCCGGCCTCGTATTGGATCGATGTTTCTCGTGACGATAAGGGAATCGTTTCAGGAATTGTTCTAAACCAACCAGAGGGTCGATTCTCATTTCGCCGGCTGGCAACAACGAATAATCTCATTAGTACCGACGATCTGATTACAAAGATGATAGCCGTACACGGCGGCGAAGCGAGTCTTCGTAAACACACTTCTTCGTTGAGCAGGGTTGAGGTCGACCTGGAAAATCAGGGAGTGCAGGCTGAGGGTGAAATCAGTGCGCGCGCCCCCAACTTGACTGCTAGCGATATGAGATTGAAAGCGCTCGGCAAGCAGATTGGCTGGATCGTTAGTTACTTCGATGGTAATGCGGGAGGAGAAGTAGTTAGCTTTGGTCCCGAAGAGACTTATACAGGTAAACGGCTTGAGGACATCCGCACCGGCGCCGACTTCTACGACGTGCTCAACTGGAAGAACAACTACAAGACGATCACGGTAAAGCGGCTGTCAAAGGTTGGGGACGAGGAAGTCTATGTCGTCGAAAAAAAGGGTGAAAAAGGCACGCCAGTCACGGATTACGTTTCAACCAAAACGTTCCTGGTGTTAAAGCGCGATAGCCTGATTACCAGCGAAACCTCCGGAGTTGAAATACCGCTGACCCAAACTTTCAGCGATTATCGAATGGTTGATGGCGTGATGATTCCGTTCAAGATGGTATCCAACAACATTGCGAATGGCGACATTGTGCTGCTTGTTAAGGACGTGAAGTGGGATGTTTCGATTCCGGACTCGGTGTTTAAGAAACCAGTGAAGAAATAGTCAGGAGCAGGAGTCAGGGCAACGGCAAATCATTGGTCATATATCATTTTCCATTTCTCATTTATCATTTTGTCTTAATAACTGCCTTGCGTGATAAGGCGCTCGCCAGCCCCCAATGAAAAATGAGAAATGGCAAATTCTGGCAAATGATATATGACCAATAATGACCAATGATTTCTGGCTTGCTTATGCTTCTAGCTTCCCCGTTTTCGCTTCCCCGCCAACCTCCGTTTGAAAATGGTTTCCCCGCCGCTATCGGCTCTGGATTGGATGTTCATGGCGGGCGTCGACGGCGTATTTGTGCTGGGCGTGGTTGCGTCGCTCCCGATGTGCTGTTCCGACTTATCACCAAGCATCTTGTTCGCAGTCTTGCGTAGTCCGCGAACAGCTGGCGTTTTTTTCATCTCCTTGCGATTTTGATCCTGATTACCTGCGAAACCTGTTTGTTGCCCACGTGGTTTTGGTGGAGTGCCTACTATGTGCTGATCCTTCCGCTGACGCATTTCTTCACCTCCCTTGCGCGTTCCCACTTTCAATCAGTTAATGCAACCTCAATGCTAATGTTTGGCCGTCTGTGCCTTTTTACCTCTGTTCAACGACCACTTCAGTGCGAATGGCGTAACCAGAGTAGTGATCATGACCATGATCACTACTGCACTGAATGTGCCGGAGTTGATCACCGGTTCCGGTGATCCAGTTGCCGTTGGCAATATTAGGGTGGCACCAATGCCAGCGAAGATCAAACCAACTTCACCGCGCGGAATCATACCGAGGCCAATTGTCAGTCGATCAATCCTGCGTTCGAGCACACCTACTGAACATATTTGTTTGCCCAGGATGGCCACGAGCGTGAGCACCAATGCGAATGAAAGTATGTCGACTCGAGTGAATAGCCGCAGATCAACCTTCAAGCCCATTAACACGAAAAAGATGGGTACCAGGACAGTGCTAACCGGGCGCAGGAGATCCTCTAACTGTCTCTCAACTCTCCCGTCACGTGGTTGATAGTGCACTTCGTCAAGAATCAAACCCGCCGCAAACGCACCAACGATCGGCGCAAGCCCGACTTTCGATGCTGCCCAGGCAAGTAGAAAGCAGAATGAAATTGCGAGAGTCAGTAGCACACCTCTTGATTCAAAACGTCCAGCGCCACGCAACAATCTCGGCATCATAAAGTGACCGAGAATGATGGACAGAACCAAAAACACCAATGCCTTAATCGCTATCAATCCAACATCAAATAGTGCCAGTGTCGTTCCTGTTCCGGTGGCTTTGATTGCTCCCGCCACAACAGCAAGAATGAGTAGACCTAAGACATCGTCGATAACGGCCGCCCCCAAAATGATCCGAGCTTCGCGTGTCGCAAGTTTTCCCAAATCCTTGAAGACGCGTGCGGTAATGCCGACGCTTGTGGCACAAAGCGTTGCGCCGATGAAGATGTGGCCAAGCCGGGCTTCATTCGGTAAGAAGTAAGCGGAGACACCCCAGCCAAGAAGAAAAGGTGCAACGACGCCTAGTACTGCAACCAGAAGAGAAGACCAGCCAACCTCCATCATCTCTTTCAAGTCCGATTCGAGACCTACTTCGAAAAGCAGAATGATCACGCCTAGTTCAGCGAGCGCCGCGATTGTTTCATTCGTCTTGAGTGACTCAGCACCAGCAAATCCAAAGATCACCAGGTTGCCAAGAACGATCCCGCCAATCAAATCGCCAAGCACCGCGGGTTGGCCAACGCGTTCGAAGATCTCGCCGCCAAATTTAGCAACGACGAGCATCACAGCGACGCCAATAAGAGTGGAGGGCTGTAGGCCTGGACCTTCAGTTGTTTGGTCGCCAGCTGAAGCGAAAGAAGACGTCGCGATTGCGACAAGAGCCAGGAGGATCGCGCCTCCGAACATGGTTTTCCGATTAATCAACATCGAGTGTGAGCTTCTCCACGAGTCAAGTTGGATACACAACGCAGGTATTCCCAAGTTCTTTGTTATGAACCCGATTATTGCATATTGACGACCTGCTCGGGCCGCCCCTTCTATTTCAGTTACAGAGTTGCGTATACCTCGGCAGGTCTCTATAATGCGCCCCACCTAAAAAGCGCTACGCCCGGCAGAGGTAGGCGCAAAACAAGCACAAAATGGCGACTCCTATTCGAAGGAAACCCCGCGGTCGTGTCATGCCCTATGACAGCAGTCGACCTGACACACCGTTGCGGACGCTTGCGCTCAACCTGACGCACGTTGCTCGTGCGGCCATATCCGAGCCCTACATGCTCACAATTGAACATGAGCGCATTGGGCTGCGTCGATTACCGGATGCGTTCGAAAGCTTTCGAATCGTTCAGCTGTCGGATATCCACCACGGGCCATTTTCGGACAAAAACCAAATAGAACGAGCAGTCGAAACCGCTAACAGACTGAAGCCTGACATCATCGCACTCACCGGAGACTACATCTCAAAGGAACGACATTACGCAGCCCCATGCGCTGAGATGTTAGGTCGGCTGAGGGCTCGGTATGGCGTCTTCGCTGTCTTGGGCAATCATGACCACTGGACAGATGCGGCGCTGATTACTGACCTGTTTCGCGCCGAAGGCATCACGATGTTGGTAAACGAGGGAATGCGTTTCGAATTGAATGGGGCGACGTTCTGGCTTGCAGGTGTCGACGACACAATGGTTGGTTTGGAGGACATTTCGCTGGCTTTGGCTGGGGCCCAGAAGGATGAAATGAAGCTGCTACTTGCCCACAACCCAATCATCCTGCGCCGTGCAGCTCGTGCTGGGGTGGATCTTGTGCTCAGTGGTCATACACACGGCGGACAAGTCGCGTTTCGGTCTGAGCAAAGTTCGTCTCGCGGACGTCGGCGCCGCTTTCTAAAAGGGCTTGGGCGACTCGGTCATACCCAGATTTATGTCAACCGCGGTTTAGGAACCGTCGTCCTGCCCATCCGGTATGGATGTCCTCCTGAAGTTTCGTTACTGGAATTGCGGCGCGCTTAGCAGGCTCGTTTGTAGCACTCGGACGCGCGGAAATCAGCGTTTCCTTTGAGAGTTTCCACCTCCTGAATGTCCTCCCGGATAGTTACCGTCCCCAACCTCTTAACCGTCTTTCGGATGGTTCTAATCCCTGTTTTCGTTTCACTCTTGTTTTACCAGCGATTTGTCCTGGCCTTGGTTGTCTTTGTCGTGGCTGGAATCACCGATGGATTGGACGGCCTGCTGGCGCGGCGGTTTGATCAGAAGTCTCAACTCGGAACCATCCTCGATCCCATTGCAGACAAGCTAATGATGATTACGTCGTTCGTGGTTCTGTCCATGCGAAGTGTGTTTCCTCAGCCTGTGCCGTCTCACTTACCGGTTCCCTTCTGGGTCACAGTGGCGGTCATCAGTAGGGATGTTTTCATCCTTGTCGGCGCCGCCTCAATCAACATCGTGACCGGGTTCCGCGGTTTCCGCCCTTCGTTGCTGGGAAAAATCAACACTACGGTCCAGATCGTTGCGATTGGCGTGATTATGCTGGCTGCCAGCGTTCCATACGGAACCGGTTACTACCTTCCGACTGTTTATGCCACTGTCTTTGCGTTTGCCGTCCTCTCGGGAGCCCACTACGTATTCTTTGTTTCCAAACTTTTGAATGAAGACAGGCGGTAGGTTCGGCATACCTGGCCTGGATGGAGAGGCAGGCAGCGCCAAGGGGTACCTGCCTGTCAATTCAGACTTTTAGGACAAAGCCGCCCTGATACTTTCCTCCTACTCCATTCAGAGATTGCGCCTCCCACCTCTACCACAAGCAGACACTCAATTAAAGTTGACAACGACGCACTCAGATATTATATTGGCTCCGCGTTCAGCGGAGACTGGGTGATGTGACCGTGCGACCGGGCAAGGCTGAATGGCGTGGCACAAAATCTATTATTAGTTAGCGCTTTTTGGAGATCAAAACACGATGAGCAAGATTATTGGAATTGACTTAGGAACCACCAACTCGGTGGTGGCAGTGATGGAGGGCGGTGAGCCCACGGTCATCACTAACTCCGAGGGTGGACGGACGACCCCGTCTGTCGTCGCCTTTACCAAGGATGGCAACAGGCTCGTTGGCCAGGTTGCCAAACGCCAGGCGGTCACCAATCCGGAAAACACCGTTTATTCAATCAAGCGATTCATGGGACGTCGCTACAACGAAGTTACCGAAGAAATAAAACAGGTCCCATATAAAGTTCAGGGCGCGGGCAGCGGCGATGTGCGAATTGCTGCGGGGGGCAAAGAGTGGAGTCCACCTGAGATCTCGGCGATCATTCTGCAGAAAATGAAACAGTCTGCCGAAGACTATCTCGGTCAAAAGGTCGACAAGGCCGTGATCACGGTGCCGGCTTATTTCAACGATTCGCAACGCCAGGCAACAAAAGACGCCGGCAAGATCGCTGGTCTCGAAGTGATGCGTATTGTCAACGAGCCAACAGCGGCGGCGTTGGCTTACGGACTCGATAAGAAAAAAGACGAAACCATCGCAGTGTTTGACTTTGGTGGCGGCACTTTCGACGTTTCTATCCTCGAAGTCGGTGAAGGCGTAGTTGAGGTGAAATCGACGAACGGCGATACGCACCTGGGTGGTGACGATATCGACGAACGTCTGATCGAATGGATTATTGAAGAGTTTAAGAAGGATCAGGGCATCGATCTCTCAAACGACAAGATGGCGTTGCAGCGTCTGAAGGAGGCTGCGGAGAAGGCCAAGATTGAGCTGTCGAGCACGATGGAAACGGAAGTTAACCTGCCATTCGTGACTGCCGATCAGTCAGGGCCGAAGCACCTGGCGATGAAATTGACGCGGGCCCGCTTCGAGCAACTTGTCGACCCAATTCTTACCAGACTGCGTTCGCCAGTTGAGCTTGCGCTCAAAGATGCTGGCCTGGATGCAAGGAAGATTGATGAGGTCGTACTCGTCGGTGGTTCTACTCGTATTCCAAAGGTCCAGGAGATCGTCAAGGAGATGTTCGGCAAGGAGCCGAACAAGAGCGTGAACCCTGATGAGGTTGTAGCAATCGGGGCCGCTGTCCAAGCCGGCGTTCTGTCAGGTGAAAAGACAGACATTCTTTTGCTCGACGTTACGCCGCTCAGTCTTGGTATTGAAACACTCGGTGGAGTATTCACCAAACTGATCGAACGCAACACGACCATCCCAACGCGGAAGTCGGAGATCTTTTCAACGGCTTCTGACAATCAAACGTCGGTTGAGGTGCACGTGCTTCAGGGTGAGCGGCCGATGGCCAGCGACAATCGTACGCTGGGCAAGTTTCATCTCGTCGGTATACCGCCGGCACCGCGTGGTATGCCTCAAGTCGAGGTGACTTTCGACCTCGACGCTAATGGCATCGTGAATGTTTCAGCCAAAGACATGGGCACTGGTCGAGAGCAGAAGATCACCATCACAGCATCTTCGGGTCTATCGAAAGAAGAGATCGACAAGATGATGAAAGATGCTGAGTCTCATTCTTCAGATGACGCCCGCAAACGTGAAGAGATCGAAGCGCGCAATCGTTTGGATGGGCTCGTCTATCAGATGGAGAAGACCCTTTCTGATAATCGTGAAAAAGTGGGCGCCGTGGCGTCTGACGTTGAGACCGCTATAGCCGAAGCCAAGAAGGCGCTGGCAGAGGGTGGCGTTGAGAAACTGAACGACGCGTTCAATCAACTACAAACCGCGTCGCACAAATTGGCCGAGGCGCTTTATCAACAGGCGCCATCAGCAGGTGCTGAGGCCAGTGAAGATCAGGCATCTGCTGCCGGTGCCTCATCTTCGAGCAGCGGAGGCGACGACAACGTCATCGATGCCGAGTACGTAGACGTGGACGAGAACAAGTGACAGTTATTGCAGATTGAAGATTGCAGATTGAAGAATGAAGAGGCGGAGAAGGGTTTTAACCTCCGCCTTTTCGTCAAATTGGCAATCAAAAATCGACAAACTCCTGGCATCTGAGTTTTTGAGGAGTTGGAATCCACAATCTGAAATCTGCAATCTGAAATCTTCAATAGACTGATGGCTAAGCAAGATTATTACGAAATCCTCGGTGTGAAGCGCGACGCCAAGCCGGAAGAAATTAAGAAGGCTTATCGTCGCCTTGCCCGCAAATATCATCCGGACGTAAACCCGGGCGACAAGGCGGCCGAGGAACGTTTCAAGCTAACTTCGGAGGCGCACGACGTTCTGTCAGATCCAAAGAAGCGAAGCGTTTACGATCGCTTTGGTCAATACTCCGACAATCTTGCCGACGCTGCTGCCCGCGGTGGTGGACCAACCGGCGGCGCCCGCACACCTCCTGGCTTTGACTTCACAGGATTCGACTGGGGCAGTGCGACGGGGGGAAGCAGTAGCGGGAGTGGCAGTAGTTTTCGCGACATCTTCGCGGATCTCTTTGGTGGTGGATCCGCAAAAGAGAAAGAACCGCCGCGACCACAACCAAAGCGCGGTGCTGACATCGAAATGCCGCTCGCGCTGTCGTTTGAAGAAGCAATCAAAGGGCTAACGACAAACATCACTGTCAATCGTTCTGAGCAATGTTCACGTTGCAACGGTGCCGGCGACATTGGTGGTCCCGTGGTTGTTTGTTCCACGTGCAAAGGATCAGGACAGGTGCAACGTGCAGGGGGCCGTTTGCGTTTTGCCCAGGAGTGTCCGGATTGTGGTGGGACCGGGCGGCGCCGTTCTCCTTGCTCGCTTTGCAAAGGTAAGGGCACATTGCCGAAAACGGAGACAGTGAAGGTCCGGATTCCTGCAGGAGTGGAAACTGGTTCGCGGGTACGCATTCCCGGCAAAGGCGAGGGTGGCCGGATGGGTGCGCCTGCGGGAGATTTGCACATCATTACAAATGTGGGGACGCACAAATACTTTACGCGCAAGGGCGACAACATCTACGTGACGGTTCCAATTACTGTTCCCGAAGCAGCCCTGGGCGCAAAGATCGAAGTGCCCACGGTCGATGGAAAAACGCAGTTGCGCGTTCCTCCGGGTACACAGTCGGGCCAGAAGTTTCGCTTGCGCGATCGGGGCGCGCCATCGTTGCGAAATCCAGGCGCAAAGGGACATCAGTTTGTCGAAGTGCAGGTGACTTTGCCGAAGGTTATTTCGGAAGAGACAAAAGAACTGCTGAGAGAGTATTCGAAGTTGAACACGACGAACCCGAGAGTGGAGATGGGACTTGAGTGATTGCAGATTTGATGTCCGATATGCTTCAGCTTGTCGGGTGCTGATGAACAGGCCCGTTTACCGAAGAACGACAAGCTGAAGCATATCGGACATCAAATCTACAATCTGCAATCGTTGAGGCTATGACTCGCAAAGCCAAAACCTACACCATCAGCGCCGTGGCGGATCAGTATGGCATTCATCCGCAGACGCTGAGACTGTATGAACGCGAAGGGCTGTTGAAGCCTTCGCGGTCAGAAGGAAATACGCGCCTTTACACGGATCCTGATCTGGAGCGACTCGAGTTGATCCTTTCATTGACTCGTGATCTGGGTGTGAATCTTGCTGGCGTGGAGATCATTCTCAACATGCGCGAGAAGATGGATGCAATGCAGCACGAGTTTGAACGTTTCTTCCAGTACCTGCAGACCCACGCCGAAGAGCTCACCAACTTCGAGCCGCCACCTGAAGGCAGCAGCGACGCTCTGGTTCCTCTGACACGCGAAGCCGCACTTCGCCGCCGTTCCTCAAGATCCTGATGTCCGATATGCTTTAGCTTGTCGCGTTGGGAAAGTATTAGGCGACAGATTTACACGAATGAAACGGATCAGAAATGCCCGACGAACTTCAGTTGTCGATGGCATGTCTAAGAACTCCGTGGATTACCAGAAGCCTCTTAGCTAACACAACGACAAACTAAAGTTCGTCGGACATTTTCTTCTGAGATCTGAATCCCAGATCTATTTAAGGCAACGCCTCGATGTTGAAGAAGAACTTAAACGAGCCTGTCTGCTGCACTCCAAGCAGGAATTGCAGGTTGATGCTCGCTCCCGGAGCTAATGGCGTTCCCAGTGTAATCGTTCCGGCGCTCAAAGTGGTGTTGAGAGCACCACCCATAGTCTGAGTAGGCGGCTGCTCCAACGTGGTTCCCTGAACGGTGACCGTGCACGGTGTCGTGGCAACGCCATTCGAAGCCAGGCAGGTGGCCGCATCCGTAATGCCGCTAACCACCACACTTCCGGATGTCAACGCCCTTATATCTGCGATTCCGCCTGGGACGGAAATAGAACTGATGTCCACAATGCGGAAGCGCAGACGAGTCACGGGCGCGCCGGTGTTATTTACGAAGCGCCGTCTAATCGAGAGCGTGCCGTTCGTGGCGTTCGGCGGCGCCGGAGTTAGATCTCGTACTCGGTTTGGTTGTGCAGGGGCGCCTATGTTGGAATCCAGCAATAACACTGCAATTGTTGTCCTGGGGAGCGGGCTAGCCAAATTCTGCGGTCCCGGAGCCCCAAGCCGTTGACCTGCTACGGTTACGGCAGCGGAGGTGTCGACGAAGATGAAGTCATCGGCATTGTTGTTCGAGTCCTTTACCAAACCACCTGTCGGACACGGACCAAAGATTGCCGGATTTCCTTTCTTGCCGCACTCGTCTCGAACCCAGCTGTATTCCAAAGCACTTCCGCTGAGCGGAGTTAAGGTGGTTCCTTCTCGCAACAGATCACAGTTGCCGCCAGTGTTGCTGCCAAAACCAACTGCATCCAGACGGGTAACGGATGAGAGGTTTGTTACTGTCGCTGTGTTGAAGATTGCGACATTCCTGTCGCTCTCAATATCTGAGCTGAGGGTTTGATTGCCTGCTGCGTCTCCCGTACCGCCATAGTTCGCTAAGCTGTAAGCAGACCCAACGAACAGATAGTGACCACGTGCGGGTATGACCGTGCCGTTTGGTATGGTGCCAATGAGAACCGGCGTTGCGCCACAATCGGCTCCCATCTTGAATAGCCCGTAGCCGCCGGAGGCATCTGAAGCCGCGACGGTTAGCGGAGTATCAGCGTTGTTGTAAAGCTCAACAAAGTCGTCACCTGCTCCTCCTGGTCCTGAAGTACGCAACTCAGAAATCAGGAAGGCTCCAGCGGCGTTCCCTTGTTTGATTGTCCCAATAGCCTGCCCATCGACGATTACCGCATTCGTCGGGTTTGACAGGTTGAGCTCGAACGTTTCATCGGGTTCGCCGGCCACTCCGTCAGCAAGAACGTCGACCGAGATGGTCTTGAACTGCTCGCCAGTGGCGAAATTTAGCACCGTGTCGGGTACGGCCGTGTAATCGATACCCGCAACCGCATGACCAACTGCCGGAGCTTGATCAGCTGTTGCGTAGTGGACCGAAGCTCCTGATGGCCCAGCCGGTGCCGACAGCGCTACGGTAAAGAGCATCGGCGCTGAGGCAGACGCTGGTTCATTGGCCTGAGCATCAGTGACAGAGACATTTGGAGTGAGCAAGATCGGCGTCTGCGTCGGATCGTTCGCACCACCAACTGCCGGATCGTCTGTCAGGACATCCGCGAAGTTGGAGCCCGACACCGTACCTTGATTCGAAACGAACGCGCCACCGCCGTACGGGGTATTAACCGTAACTTGGAACTGGATGTGTACCGTCTTGCCGGCTAACAAAGTTCCGATCGAATGAGTGACTGTTTCACCGGAAAGTGGAGCAACCGTCGGTTTCACACTGATGCCGCGGCGAGGTTTCTTGTCCTGCATCGCGTTGATTGTTAGGCGGCCCGAGGGTTCCTTGACCACTGACGAGCTACCAACTGCAGCATTGCCAACCGAGCTACCTAATGAGGTAACGCTTTCGCGCTTGGCGATCTTCGCGTGGTGCGACACCGTTTGAGAAGTGGGCTGAGGATTTGTAGTGCGAGCAAAGTGCTCTCGCTGGTTTGTGACCGGTTTAAGCAACGCGAACGATGGCTGCGTGCAGGCCGCGCCACCGATGAAGCCACCGCCGGTGGAGACGCTGTTTGCCGCGGACGTAGTGAGCGTGTTCCGCCCCGCAAGATAAGTGTCGACCTCAGCCACTTCGTTGTCGCCGTTGTCGCGTACTGGCCCAACGTAGCCGGGCAACCGGACAGTTGTGGACTGCCGTTGACGCAAGCGGATGTTGGCGTTGTTTGGGAAGATCGCACCGCTGCTGCTGCCTGTTACGATGTTCCCTACGCCGGCGCCGCCGATGTCTACACATGACGTGAAGTCGTCAGTCGCACCTACCGTGCCGTTGTTGAGTGAGATTCCATTGAAGTCAGTGTTGATGTTCCCTGGGTTGCTTACTGTGTTGCCTGTGACTGTGGCGTTGAAGACAGAGCCGTTATTGATCTCGTCGCCAAACTGCAAGTTGATACCGTGGTTGTTGTATTGGAAGACACTGTTGTTGGTGATGGCGATCGTCATATCGCTGCCGCCATCGCCAAACGCGAAGATGCCAAAGCTTTCTGATGAACCCGAGTTCGCTGTGCCCGCTACGCCGATAGTGTTGTTGCGAACGCGAGCATTAACTGTCCCTGTCACTGCGCCGGTTGCCGTCGAGCGCACACGAATCGCTTCGCCCTTCGACCCCTTAAGCGTGTTGTTGCGGATGTCAACTGTCTGAGTGCCAACAGCGCCTGAGACGACGCGATTGCCACCGGCGGCGGCTCCCGGGTGTGCATTTGCGCCCAGGTTGTCGAAGGTGTTGCCGTCCGCCAAGAGCGGACCGCCGATCACGGCATCCATCGCCGAGCTGGAGTTGGCGCTGAAGTTAATCCAATCAGCGCGCGCGCCCTTGATCAACGACGACTTGAGCGTGAAGTTCAACGTGGTGCCCGCGTTCTGCGACTCGATCAATATGTTGTTGTTGCCGTTCACCGTACTGTTGAAGCCGAAAGTTGTGCCGCTGATCGTGAGTCGGTTGAGCGTGCCCGAGGTGTTAACGACATTCAGATTATCTTCCAGACCGCCATCAATCACACAGGAGGTAATCGCCGCCGCGCCTGTCAGGTTGTCGAAATTGACACTGCCCTCATCGAGAGCGACGTCAGTGCCGTTGGTACCGGTAACCGTCGAGAACTCCAACGTGAAGCCATTAACTGAGGTGCCACGAACACCGAAGTTCTGATTCGTGCCGTTGATTGTCATTCGGCGAAGAACCACGCTGGCAGTGCTGTTCAAATAAATACCGATGCCGGTCGAAGTACTGCCATCAGCACCGGATTTATTTGCGATCGTACCTCCAGAGCTGTTGCCGCCCACTGAGGTATTCGTGCCGTCGCCGTTCACAGTCAAACCGCCACTCGCGCCTGTAGTGTCGAGGATAATTCCCGTATTACTCCCACCGCTTGAGGAAATGCTCTGGAAGGTGAGACCGCTAGCGCCAATCGTGGTGTTGGAGACATTCAGAGCTGTTCCGGTCGTAGTTACGATCGTGTTGATGCCGGAGATCGTTACCGTCCCTCCGTTAGTCAGGATGACACCACCGCCACCAGTGTTGTTAATGACGATGTCGCTCATTATGCCGGTGCCTACGTTTACAGCTCCCCGAATCGCGGCTGCGTCGGTATTGCTGAATGCCAGGCCGTATAGCTGATTGCCCGAAGCCAGGTTGATGCCATTCTGCCCGCTGGTTGCAACGGTAGTTATCGAAGGCTTAGTGCCGCCCGTGGAAGGCAGCGTGTCACTATCGGTAGCTGGCGTAATTCCGGAGAGAGTTTGCAATGAAGATGTTGCGCCCTGGCCGATTACTCGCTGATTGTTTTCGAGCGTCAATGGACCGGTGTAATTGCCGACGCCGGTATAGATGAACAGGTGGTCGCCAGCCTCGGGACTCGTCACGTCGCCATTGACGATGGGAGTGGCATTGCCGTTAGCAGCTTCGAACGCTGCGAGGGTTGAGAACGGATTGGTTAATCGACCACAGGAGCCGTTGATTGTGGTGCACGCACCGGACGAACTGTTCACAAACCAGATCATTCCTGTGATCGTGATGTTGACTGTGCCCACATCGCTCCCCGCCGCGTTACTGATGGTGTAGTTAAAACTATCGGAACCTTCGTAACCCGCTTGAGGGTTATAGGTGAACGTACCGTTCGCTGCGACGGCTACATTTCCACCGCGGAGTGAAGTCGTATCGGCCGTCGTGACCGTGATGCCAGGGCCGATATCGTTGGTCAGCACAGTGAAGTTTGAGTTGCCTGCGGTTTGAATGCGGATGTTGCCGGTCGCATTGCGCGCATCGTCTACCGCTTCCGGCTTGACGCCAAAGCTGAAAACAAAATTAGCGTCCATGTTGTCGGGGGGATCACCGGCATCGGTATCACTGATCTGATTCGCGATTGCGGTTACTGTACAGATTACTCCTGGCGGGAGATCGGAATTTGGATTCAACGTAATCTGATTGGTTCCCGAACCGCTAACCACGAAAGTCTGAAGATTACCAGGCGACGGGCATTCAATCGTGAACGAACTGGTCGTCACAGTCACGTTTTCACTGAAATTGATGACGATATTGGAAGATTTGAGAACATCGATGGCGCCATTCGTAGGTACAGTCGTCGTAACAGACGGCGGCAGGTCAATAGTAAAGCTGAAGACAAAGTTCGCCGCCATGTTCTGAGGTGGATCGTTGGTGTCCTGATCAGAGACTTGCGCGGCAAAGACAGTTACGGTGACTAGTTCACCATTCGTAAAGTCCGCATTCGGATTAACGGTGAACGTGGTTGGACCGCCGGTTACGACCGTGTCCGCGACGTTACGCGTCCCGCTCGTCGCACCAACGATTTGAAACCAATTGCCTGTTACGTCGACGGGTTCGCTGAAAGTAATACTGACGTTGGTATTGTTCGCAACCTGAGTTGCGCCGTTGGTTGGCGTGGTGGCATTGACGGTAGGAGCCGCATCCATAGTAAAACTGAAAACGAAATTGGCCGCCATGTTGTCCGGTGGATCATTCGCATCCTGGTCAGTTACCTGTGCGGCAAAGACTGTCGCCGTGCAAGTTTCGCCCGCGGCAAAATCGGAGTTCGGATTAATCGTGAAAGTAGTGGGTCCGCCTGTAACTACAGTATCCGCAACGTTGCGCGTTCCGCTCGTGCCGCAAACTATCTGGAACCAATTGCCTGTTACGTTCACCGGTTCACTGAAGGTGACGGAAACGTCAGTGTTGGTTGTCTGATTGATCGCGCCGTTAGTTGGTGTGGTGCTCGTAACAGTCGGGGCCGCGTCTATCGTGGCAAAACTAAAGACAAAATTCGCTGCCATGTTGTCTGGCGGATCGTTTGTATCTTGATCCGAGATCTGTGCCGCAAAGACCGTAACTGTGCATGTCTCGCTCGACGTAAAGTCAGCATTCGGATTGATCGTAAAAGTCGTTGGGCCACCCGTAACAACCGTATCAGCCACATCACGCGTGCCGCTGGTAGTACAGGAGATCTGGAACCAGTTACCCGTGACATCGACGGGCTCGCTGAAAGTGATGCTGATATTGGTATTCAGCGCCTGATTCGTGGCACTGTTCGTGGGAGTGGTGCTTGCCACGCTTGGCGCAGCATCGACGTTGATTGTCACCTGCGCCGTATCGTTTGGTGTTAATCCGTTTGTGGCCGTGTAAGTGAAGGTGTCCGCTCCCGCAAAACTGGCGGGCGGATTATAAGTAAAGCTACCATCGGCATTGAGCGTGACGGTCCCGCCTTGCGCTGTTGCGCCGCCAGCGATCGCCACGGCGGTAGGGGCAGGTAGGCCTGTGTCGTTCGTGAGCACACCGGGTGCTCCAACGACCAACTGAGTGTCCTTGGCCGCTGAATAAGTATCGGCGTAAGCTAGCGGCGAGACCTTAAGGGAGCCTCCAACGAGCGTAGTATTGGGATCAATCGTGTCTGCGAAATTCACACCTGTGGCATCAGTGCCGCCGTTGGTAATGTTGACATCGTAAGTGATCATCTCACCTGGCACAGCC
This sequence comes from Pyrinomonadaceae bacterium, assembly GCA_036004125.1. Classification (GTDB taxonomy): domain Bacteria; phylum Acidobacteriota; class Blastocatellia; order Pyrinomonadales; family Pyrinomonadaceae; genus PSRF01. The sequence goes on from DASYRR010000240.1 coordinate 15,328, forward strand.
TTGCCATCTGCATCAACATCCGGAAACGAGTCAGTCTTCGTAGCGCTGATCGACGGCACAGCAGGAGCGGTCGGATCGATCGTGTGCGCCACCTCGGCACGCCGAGAGAAGCTAGGAGCAGCGGATGCAAGCGGTGCAAGCGGACTCATGATCATCATGGAAATGATGAGACATACGATAAAAGTTTTTGCGGCGTGGTGGTAGACTGTCAATGTTGGAGTTTTCATGTGAGTTCTCTATTCGGAGTAACAGCGGATGCAATTATTAAGATGGCACTTACGTGAGTAGATGTGTTTGTTTTAGCAATCTGAAAGATGGCTGCTAAAACGACTGATGCAACGCCAGTTGACAGGCATTTCGGACTATTGGACAAGCAGGACTCTATGCTACCCGCAGGTTTGTCGTCAACGCCTTTTTCAATTCATTAAGGATCTAATACGTATCAAATAAAGAATGCGAGCCGGTTGGGGTAACAGCCGGCTCGCCTTTCGTTCCGCTGTCAAGGTCTCGCCGGGAAAACGCCCTGCAGCGCGATGTTGAAATAGTACGTTAGGTACGGCTGCATGTTGTTGTGGGGCTGGTCGCCGCCGGCCGGTGATAGTGCCTGGGGCGCCATTGACACGTTGGGGGGGGTGGAGACGTAGAGGTTACTCGACGCCTTCGCCAGACTGCGCGCCGCCGTGGGGATGGCGATGTCTGCATCATCAAGCGAAGCGCGCAAGGTGTGAGAGTGTGCCGGAATCTCTGATTCCAGCAGTGTCACTGTTTCCGAACCACCTTGCTCGCCAAGGTCGTGAAGCGAGAGCCCTGGCCCTTGTCCCGGATGCATGGGAGCGGAGCCTTGTAAATCAGGCAGAGCGAAGGTTGACTTACCATTGCCACCGTACGTCGTTCCCAGCAATGAAAACAAGGCTGTATTCTGCGAAATTGGCATCAACTGCCCATCACACCAAGCCCAGCCCTTCGGCGCAAAGTTAAACGGGAAGATGCGAATCTCAGCCACAAAAGGATCTGCCATAACAATCTCCTTATAGGTGATTAAACAAAAGTTTACTCGTGGGAAAACTATTGACCTCACGCGCAACAGCAACGCCTTCACCGGATCATGTTGGGGTTGGGAAAATCCCGAACAGCGAAATAATGAAGTTGATGCACAGGTAGGGTTGAAAGTTCGAGTGCGGCTGGCTACCGCCGACGATTGTAATTGCCGCCGTGTTCATGTTTACAGTAGGGGCATCCTCGATGTAGGGCAAAGCGCCCTGAGAGTTACTGGTCAAGCTACCAGCCACGTTGACCTGGTTGCCGACATCACCGGATGCGAGCAGCGGGTGGCTGTGGGCCGGAATTTGGTTGACCGTAAGCGTGATCTCCTCCGCCCCGCCTTGCTCCGCCAAGATGAAACCGTTCCCCTGATGGATCGGGATGCGGCCCTGGAGCTGAGGAAGTGCGAATGTGCTCTCACCGTCGCCACCGTAGGTCGTGCCAATTAGTTGAAAGAGGGTGTCGTTTTCCGAGATAGGGATCAACTGGCCCTCGCAGAACATCCAGCCGGACGGCGGAAAGTTTCCCGCGAACATTCGAATTTCTCCAACGTATGGTTGTGCCATTGTTTTCTCCTTAGTTCGGCGACGGGAATATACCTTGCAGCGCTATACAAAAAGTCAGCGCCAGGAATGGCTGCATATTAAGGTGTGCCTGGCTGCCGCCGGTGTTGGTTACCGATCCAGGGTTGAGTGCGACCAAGCTCGTGGGGGCATGGTAAGCCGCGGTCGCATTAGCTAAAACATTTCCCGTGGGACTGTTCGTCGCTGCGTTGGTGTTCGACCCCTGAAGCACGTGAGTGTGCGTGGGCAATTCGGCTATTGAGAGTGTGTGAGCCTGTTCACCGCCTTTTTCGCCGAGCGTGTGCCCTTTGCCCACGTGAATTGGTGTGCTTCCACGTTGATCAGGCAGTGCGAAATTCACGCGTCCATCACCACCAAAGGTTGTTCCCAAAAGGGAGAAGAGCGCCTGGTTTTGATTTATCGGCAGAAGCTGGCCATTACACATCGCCCAGCCCTTCGGTGCGAAATTGAAGCTAAAGATTCTGATCTCGGCGAGAAATGGTTCCGCCATAGGTTATTCCTCCGTTTCTGAGTTCCGATGAACAATACGAGAAGGATCCGACTGCGAAATGGACTAGCGGAATTTGAGAAACCTATCCCTCATTAGGTCTTTACACAATTACGTGCCAGTCCAGTATTGGAAGCTTGCGAGGTTTGAGCGGACGGATTCTAGCCGAAACCGCGGGTAAAGCCAAAGAAATTCTTTGGTGAAGTCCTTCACTGGTTTCGAGTGTGGGAAGCCTCGTTTTCCAAAATTGCGCTGGATCTGAGCTGAACCGACGCGGTATCGGCTTGCGTGCGCGCTCCGGGGAGAAACGCTGATTTTGATTGGCAGCCATACGTAAACTCAAATAAACTAAAAGTGACATTGGAATTACGACTCGAGGACGACCCTCCCAAGGAGAACAAACCAAAATGGCCCTGCCGCGTCGAAATTTCTTAAAGGCCACGATCTTTTTCGCTGGCTTTTCTGCCCTAACCTTAAGCGCCGCCCGTTTAACTTTTGCTCAGAAAACCAGATCGGGCACTGTAAGTGACCCTACAACCCAAATTCCCCTACAAGCCCAACAAGATCCCGTATTCATGTTTACTCGCTCCACGTTTGATCCTTATGCAGGTGGGTTGTTTCAGGCGCCAAACGCGCGAGGCGAACTGATCACCCTAACACTTCTCAACGTCACTACTTATAAGACACAGCGCTCCACGAAGATCTCAACTAAGACGTCGCGCGAAACGGATTGTTTCTCGCTTTTGTTCAAGGCCTCAAGCCAATTGCCGCCCTTCACCTCGATACACACCATAAGCCACCCCGCTCTCGGGACTTTTGATTTGTTTCTTACTCCGCGTCAATTTGATGGTGACTGGTTTTACGAAGCGGTGATAAACCACCTTGTCTGATGCTGGGTGGCGCACAGGAATAGTTTGTAGTGTCGGATCCTTACGAGAGCTCAGAACTTTAGTGGGACTGACGACCTTCCCGACAGCCTCTAGCTGAAAACTGCCGTTTAAGATGACGACAAAGGATCAGAGTGATAAGGAATCTTACCGAAACGAATCTGGTCTCAACCTCCCTCTGATTTTGCCAAAAGGTGGCACCCTGCTTCTGCGCCCTGTTACTCCGGCGGATCAGGAATTCTTGCTCAGTGTTTATAGCGCCACGCGTGAGCGGGAACTCGCACAGGTTGAATGGCACAGAGGACAGAAGGAGACGTTTGTGCGCTGGCAATTTGAGTTGCAACAGCGGGAATACGAGACGCGTTTTCCGAACTACCGATACAGTGTCATAGTCGTTGATAGCCAAGATGCAGGAAGGATCTGGGTCGGATTAGACGAGCAGCAGGTTCGATTATTGGATATAGCGATCTTATCCGAATTCCAAAACCGAGGTGTAGGAACAGCTCTGCTTACACAACTAATCGAGGAAGCTCGTACCTCGAACAAGCTTCTTCGTCACATGGTTTTCGTGCTCAATGACAACGCCCATCGCTTCTATGAACGACTGGGATTTGTGATGATCGAAGATTTGGGCGCATACAAGCACATGGAATGGAGGGGGCAGGAGCAGTAGGCAGGAGCAGGAGCAGGAGCGTTACCTAGTCAAATTTGATTTATAAGCACACTCTTGCATCTGCTCCTATTGCTCCTGCTCCCTAAAATAATTAAACACTGCCTCGTACTGGATCCCCGTCTCTTGCGACTTGATCGGCACAAGAAAAATTTCGAATGAACCCATCCGCGCGTGACCCATTGAGTACAAACCTTGCGGAAGGATGAACTCTGGCGTTCCCTGGAAGTAGATGGAAAACCGTTCCATCCCTTGCTGTTCGTGGTGTTCGCTTCGATAGCCTTTAACTTCTACAAGCTCTATCTCCAACTGTTCATCAGCTACCGAGACAGAAAACTTAGTATTGAGGTTTTCAGAAAAGTTCGCTTCAGTAAGTTCCATGATTGGACCATCGTCCTCCGACTGAGGTAAGGATCTAATCCTTGCCGATAACTAAGGCATTAATGTCCCGCAAGTAGTACTTCCTTTTTTGACAAAACTCATTTTTGCGATCTTCATTCGGATTCAGGAAACTTGCAAGCCAGATCTAGACGGTTCAGAGCTGAGAGTGTCCGACGAACTTTAGTTTGTCCGATGTGTTAGCTAAGAGGCCTTCGGCGTGACATCGACAAACTAAAGTTCGTCGGACATTTTGCTTTGATCTGTTTTATCAGTGTGGCTCCTTCTGTTCCGCATTTTGACTGTTGTTTCAGTCACATCTAAGTGCTAGAGTCTCCGGACACCACATCGCTTCTCACGCTTGCTTGTGCGATGTTGGAATAACAACGAACTAAATTGTGAAATTGATTAGGCGTCGTTTCAAACCTATCGACGTCCATGATCTTGAGCGGCGCGCTTTCACAAGCGCAACCGCAGGAGTACAAAACAGATGAAGACCTCACTACTCACACTTCTCTTTATCCTCCTCTTCCTCAATATCTCAACCTCGAATGCGCAAGACCTGGACACAGTAACCATTGCCGGCCGAGTGCTGGATCAAAACGCCGCCGTTATTCCGGGGGCCGAGATCAAGGCCACTTCAGTCAAGACCGGCGCACCGCGAATGACGACAACCAACGTCGAAGGCAAGTACAAATTCATTCAACTGGAACCCGGAACGTACGTTGTTCGCGCCTCCTTCAACGGATTTGCGACTCAAGAAATAACTAACCTCACTACCGTTTCGAGTCAAACCTTAACCGTAGACTTCACCCTCATTCCATCAGACATCACCGTCGAGCCCATCGTGATAACATCAGCTGACGCGCCCGTAATCGATACAAAGCGAACCGTTGTCGGCGTCACACTAACCTCAAGCGAAACCGCCTTACTTCCTCTCCCCACGAGGTCAGTTTTGGATCTGATATTCACGCTTCCTGGTGTAACTGAAGAACCACTCTCGACGCGTGAACTCGCGGAAGATCGCAACACCAATCCAAATAATACGCCAGAAGAAGCGGGAACTTTTGCTCTCTCTGGATCACCCGCTTACTCCAACAACCTCACAATTGACGGTCTCGACAACAACGATGACCGTTCCGCACGGGAACGTTTCCAACTGCCACTCGAAGCAGTCGACGAAGTGCAAGTCATTACAAATCAGTTTTCAGCCGAGTATGGCCGAGCTTCCGGCGGGCGCGTGAACCTGCGTACTCGCGGTGGCTCAAGCGATTTTAGAGGACGAGGGGTTTACTTCTTTCGCGATGAGTCACTGAACGCCAACTCTTTTCACAACAATTCTCGGGGGCTCGCCCGCTTGCCCTTACAAGAACATGTTGTTGGTTTCACTTTCAGTGGACCCGTAAAGCTAACCAACTCGCTTTTCTTTGTGGCTTTTGAATCAAACAAAATTCTCGACAGCGCATTGATTGATACATTAGTGCCGGTGGAACAAAACCTTTTCTTTCCCCTGCCCTCCCCCACCAACGCGAACCGACATCGACTGGAAGATGCACATGATCCGGCACTTGGTGCGGAAGTTGCGCCACTAGTTTCCACAATAAGCACGCCCTCAACCAACACGGCCTTTACTTCGAGGGTCGATCAGCAATTCACACAAATGCACAATCTCACGGTCGTGTATCAACGCGGCCGGCTCACAAATCTTCGACAGTTTGGTGGCGGGAATCAGCTTGCGGAAACACTCCAGGGACAGAGCCGTAACTCCGACGCGATCTCTCTCTCGGATAATTTCGTTTTCGGCACGACCTTGATTAATCAGGCGCGCTTTCAATACTCGAGACTGGCGCCGGCTTTTGGGACGACTGGTCATAAACCTGTAGTTTTAATCGCGCTCAACGATCCTTTGACGGCTGGCGACCCCGAACGTCGCTCCGGAACACTCATCGCTGGATCGTCAACCTCAGGTTCGACTGATCGTCGCGAGGTTCGAATTCAGTTTCAGAATATCCTGTCCCAGATAACCGGCAATCACTCAATGAAGTTCGGGCTCGACTATCATCGCGTTCACTCCGAATTCATCGACCTTGCAGATATCACCGGGACTTTTAACTTTGCTAGTGCGGGAGATTTTCTCGCGAATACTCCCTCTCGGTTTCGGCAGACTTTCGATACGAAGTCCACACAGAGAAACACGTATCTGGCCTTCTTTATTCACGATGAATGGCAGATTCTTCCGCAACTACTGTTGAGTTACGGCGTGCGTTATGAGCGCGAGTCGATCCTTGCTGACTCAAATAACTTCGGACCCCGATTGTCGCTCGCCTACAACCCACTGGCTTCAGGTAGGTTGGTAATGCGATTGGGCGGCGGCATTTTTTACAACCGCGCGCTGCTGCGAACGATTGACGATTTCACCCTCGCTAAACAGCAGCTATTCTTCGACACGAACCTTCTGCGTGATCCGATCACCGGCAAACTCATGACTGCCGAGCAGCGGCGCAGTTTCATCTCAGCAAACCTCAACTTCCCCGAGACACTCGCTTCTTCCTCCGGATTGGTGAAGCAGTTTGGAGAGCTGAACAAAACTTTTTCACGTCGTCTCGATCCAAAACTGCGAATACCCGAGAGCTATCAAGTCAACTTCGGAATCGAACGAGATCTTGGTCGAGGCTATTCGGTAGAAGCAAATCTCACATGGACTCGCGGCATTCATCTCTGGCGCGAATTCAATGTGAACGCGCCCAGGCTGCCCTCAGGTTATTCGACTTTCACTTCGTTTCTCGCGTCACGCGACTTTGCCAACTTCCGAGATCCCGCCACTGGCAGTCGACCAATCTATAACGCCTCAACTGCGGGAGAATTAGTAAGGTTCGCATTTCAAGGCACCGGTCTGAATCCTAATACAGTCAGCCGAGTCGTGGAGTTTGGCGTTCCCGTATCGGTAATCAATCTGAACAGTCCAACATCAACCACAGCGCTCGAGGTTGCGCTTGCGGCTCTAAATGATCTGCGGCCCGATCCATCGAATGCTGAGGTCGAGCAACTCATTTCTGCAGGCAACAGCTTTTATCGCGGTCTCACAGTCGAAGTGCGCCGCAAATTGGTTCTTAACGAGGGCGCCCTCAAGTTTACCTTTCGAGCTGGCTACACGCTTTCGACGCTTATTGATGACGGAGTGGTAAACACTTCTGACGCACTGGTGCCGGGCGACTTTCGCGCAGAACGAGCGCGCAGTCTGCTCGATAGAAGGCATCGGTTTGTGTTCTCAGGGGTCTTCAACTTGCCAGGGTTTCTGGGCTCGATTCAGCTGTCACCAATTTGGCGCGTGGCTTCAGGTGCGCCTTTCAATATTTCCCTCGGCGGCACCGACCGAAACCTCGATGATGTGGGAAATGATCGGCCGAATTTCTCAGGCGATCGACGATTGCTTCACTGGCGGGCGCCCGATAGTTCGATGAATCCGGCAGCGGTCGCCTCGTTCTCATTACCTGCAATTGGCCAAACCGGAAATCTTCCACGTAACGCAGGCCATGGACCTGGACAGTTTGTTTTTGATTTGAACATGACACGCGAGTTTCGCGTCAGCGAGCGTGTGTCTTTGCGTCCGGTGATTGAGTTTGGCAACGTGCTGAACAAATCTGTGTTCAGTTTTGGATCTGAGTTCATCAACTTCAATGCCTTATCACCAATAGCGACTGAAGAACAGCGTCAAGCGTTTCTCGATTCATTTCTGCTAGCCACACGCACAATGCGACCACGGCAGATTCGCGTTGGGATGAGGGTTGATTTTTGAAGAATGTCCGACGAACTTCAGTTTGTCGATGGTTTGATAAGCACGACGTAGGAGGTACTTGATCGTGGGACACCTAGACTACAAGAATTTCACTCAGAGACATCGACCACACATTCATCCTATCGGCGCCGTCCTTTTTCTTACTTACCGCTTGGCAGGAACAGTTCCAAAGGAGACCTTACGTTTCTATAGAGCGAAGGGAGATTGGTTGCGCAATGAAGTGGCTCGAATAACTGCAACCCTCGGCGATGCTGATGAGCATCTGGCGAAGCAACAACTCGATCGTCTTGATCAATTTGAACGCGAATGGTTTCTCAAGTTTGAGGATATTCTGCACAAGAGCCAGTTCGGGCCTTCATGGTTGAAGGAGGACCAGATAGCGCAAACGGTAGCGGATGGACTGCAGGAGCTCGACGGTGAAGCCTATAGGCTCGATGCGTACTCCATAATGTCAAACCATGTTCATGCAGTATTCAAACCGTTACTGGCTGATGGCGAACTTCTGGAAACTTATGACCCCAATGGCCGTTTGGTCCTTACCTCTGATCATCCCAGTCTCGCTCGCATAATGCAGAGTCTGAAAGGAAGGAGCGCGCGAGTCTGTAATCAACTATTGGGACGAGAGGGACAGTTTTGGCAACACGAGAACTTTGATCGGGTGATTCGAGCTGACAAGTTTGATTCTACGATCCGATATGTTCTGAACAATCCCGTAAAGGCCGGGTTAGTTGATCATTGGCGGGATTGGCGCTGGAATTATCTGAGAAACGAACTTCTTACAAGATTCTGAGGCGTCAGAAACAGTGAGATCGCAAAGAGGTCAGCAACGACAAACTAAAGTTCGTCGGACATTTTTAGGCAGCCACTGGTTTGAGTTCTTCACTCAGCGTCTCTGTCGTTTTGGGGGCTGACTGCTTAGGTAATTGGTCTGTTCTAGAAACTCTGGATCCAGCTCGTTCGCAGCGTGCCCGGGATCGCTCAATTCGTCTTTTCATCCATCGGTTCATTTGTCGTTAACCTTCCTATTCCTTCGATGATTCTGGGGTGTCAATCTGTTGGCCAGGGTTCATCGAATACCCGCTTGTTTTTCTTCGCAGCTTGCATGCCACACTGCTTCGTACGCTGCAGTTGGCCTAGATGTTCGACTTGTCTACTTGCTAACGCGCAATTCACGAGGCAAACGGGCCATTTTGGATAGGAATTTTCGGACAAATTCAATTTTTCAGCTCTCCAAGAGTCTGGGGTAGAGGCGCCTGACTCTTCGGACACACGAAATCGTCGTGTGTGGATTTGAAATGAGGCTCGAGTAGAGCAAGCCTCCCAACTCTGCAAAAAGCTTGTGTTAAACTCCCGTTTGGGCCGCTGAGGAACTGAAGAAACGATGGCAACGACAGACTCCCAAGCCGACCACGTGAACGAAATCGAGGCCGCGCTGCTCGACGCAGAGTTGTTCATGAAGTACAAGTCGCCCGAGCGCGCTATCAAGCGTCTTCGCACGGCCATCGAAAGAAACTCACGCTCCCTGGCGCTGCGTGAGCGATTGCGCGAGATTTGCGGTCCGAAACATCCCGAAGAAGCCGCGCGCCAGTGTTTGACACTTGCCAGCCTTTACATCGATCGAGAAGATTTTGATACGGCTTACGATCGGTTACTGGAAGCCAAACAACTCGACGAACGAATCAACATTGCGAGCGGTCTCGAAGCGATCCGTCGAGCCCGACGCCCAGACCTCAAACCTGTTGCGGGACCTGAAGCAAACTTTGAACGCAAACATTTCACTTTAGCGGGTGATTTGAGTGCCATCAGCGTCTTCGATGCGATTCAAGTTATCGAAAATGCGAAGTTGAATGGCCTGCTCACGCTCAACGGTCAAACACAAACAGGTAATGTGATGTTCAACGACGGGCGGATTGTTAACGCGGAATGTGGCGGTGATACTGCTGAGTTGGCTTTTCACCGAGTTGTGGAAATAACCAGTGGCACGTTCGAATTTCAAAAAACCGCTGAACAATTTCCTATCAAAATTCAGGCACTAAGCAACACAAACTTGTTGCTTGATACCCTCCGATTGCTGGATGAGAAGAAGCAGTAAATGTCAGTCAATCAGCACCCTCGCACTTAACGCTTCCGCTTTCTCAATCGCCATCAACAACCTCAGAAACTGCGTATAGTTTCGACTCCGTGCCGTGAGGCGCATGAGTTCTGATTGACTGAGCTCATTTCTTAAAACCAAATCGAGGAAGTCGTAATAGTCAGGTACAGCGGCGAAGGGAAACTCGCGCGTGTAACTCGTTTGCTCACTGTCCTCAGAACGAAACCCTGCAACTAGATCGAAGATGTTGTCTGTTGTGATTCGAGTTGCTTCGCGAGTTAGAGAAATCGGCACGCGCAGCTCGAAGAAACGGAGACCTTCGTCCGTGACTACTCGCCGCAGCTCCTTTGTCGCTTCCCCGTCGAACGGTGATTCCGGGTCGACGAGTATACGCAGGAGACGTGGCTGATCATCTTTATCGAGAGTGTCTAACGAGAGTTGTATACGGTCAGCAAGAAACTTCTCAAATTCTGCTTCGATAGGATAATTAATCCGGCCAAGACACCCGACGGATTCGCCTTCTCCGGCAACATCAAATGGCAAGCACGCCGGGCACTTCAGACAGACGGTGGTTGCTTGTTGCAGATCTTCAATTTCCGCGCGAGCGTTTTCCACCCATTGCAACTTATCTATAGAGGGCACATTAGCGTCGCCGGTAGTTATTTTTGCGTGCAAGCTGCTCAAGCGGCCCCAATCACGCAAGTGGTTTTCAGTGTAGGTTGCCCGGAGTGGGCAGGTGTATTGCACGGCGAATTCTAGGGACATGGATGATTTGGACTTTGGTCTTTGTACTTTGTACTTCGCTTTGACCTTTGCTGCTAAGCTGATTAATCACTAACACACGCTAAAGACGTCGAGCAAATGATGTCCGATATGCTTCTGTCTTGTCGACGTGGTTCAGACAGCGATTCCCGAGGTTGTAAGATACTCAAGAATTCTTCATTGGTTGAAGCGACAAGCTAAAGCATATCGGACATATGCCCTCAAAAGTCACACGTCGTTCCTTTCCACCTGGTCCGAAACACGGCCTGCCATTCAGCAGTCTGCTTGCTTATCGCCGGGGTCCGCTGCCGTATTTTCAGAATCTTGCGAAGCGTTATGGCGATATTTCGTTTTTTAGAATCGGTCCGCAGGAAGCATTCTTTCTTAATCACCCAGACCTCATCAAAGACGTGCTCGTTACCAACAACCAAAACTTCATGAAGGGGCTGGTGCTGCAGCGCGCCAAAAGGCTGCTCGGCGAAGGTCTGCTAACCAGCGAAGGTGAGTTTCACCGTCGCCAACGTCGGTTAGCTCAACCCGCGTTCCATCGGCAACGAATCGCTTCCTATGCCGAAATAATGGTCGACTACGCGACTCGCACGGGAGAACGCTGGCAAGATGGAGCTAAGCTTGATGTGTCGCAAGAGATGATGCGACTTACGCTCGGCATCGTTGGCAAGACTCTGTTCGATGCTGACGTTGAATCGGAGTCAGGCGATGTCGGCGAAGCCATGACTGTCGTAATGGAATTGTTCGACACGTTGACGATGCCATTCTTTGAGCTGCTATCCAAGTTGCCGCTGCCGCAGCTACGACGTTTCGACGCGGCACGAACAAAGCTGGATCAAATCATATTTAGTTTGGTTGACGACCGGAGACGGAATGGTGGTGACCGCGGAGATCTGCTGTCCATGTTGTTGCTGGCACAGGACGAAGAAGGCGATGGCGGACAAATGACAGATCAGCAACTCCGCGATGAGTTGCTGACAATTTTTCTCGCCGGCCACGAGACCACCGCGAATGCACTAACCTGGACGTGGTATCTGCTGTCGAAACATCCAGAGGCTGAAGCGCGATTTCATCAAGAACTCAATGAAGTACTAGGAAGGCGTAAACCCAAGTTCGAGGATGCAGCTCAACTGCGTTACACGGAGATGGTGCTCGCGGAATCTATGCGTCTCTATCCGCCGGCATGGGCCATTGGACGCCTGGCCACTGTCGACTGTGAATTGGGTGGTTACTTTGTACCGAAAAAATCGCTCGTCCTGGTCAGTCAGTATGTGATGCATCGCGATGAGCGCTACTACGAAAATCCCTTAACCTTCGATCCTGAGCGTTGGACACCTGAAGCTCGCGAGGCGCGACCTGTGTTCGCGTATTTCCCTTTTGGCGGTGGCCCACGGCGGTGTATCGGTGAGGGCTTTGCCTGGTTGGAAGGGATTTTGCTGCTGGCGACAATCGGACAAAAATGGCAACTGCGTCTCGTCCCACATCATCCGGTTGT
>DASYRR010000241.1:0-36419 GCA_036004125.1 Pyrinomonadaceae bacterium
CATCATTGTTGGCACACCCGGTGGCGGATCCAACTCGAAACTGAATGGTCCCCAGCTCTCACTTGCATTCGACTTGCAAGGGCTAGACTCGCATGCCACCGTAATCCCACCAGCGCCGAGAATTGATAGCGCGCAGACTGCGGCCGAGCAGGTCGAGCACTACTGGGCAGCTCTAATAGCTGACGTGCCCTTCACCCAATACTCGACAAATGCGTTGGTGGGTCAGGCGGTGACGGACATGAATAATATGTCTTTCCTTGGCAGTGCCGCGAATAATCAGTTCCCGTATCCCGTCACGCGGCAGAATCTCTTCCGCGGGCAGTTCGTTCCAGGCGATGGTAACGTGCAGGGGCCGTACGTCTCGCAGTTCATGGTCCAACCGACGTTCTATGGAAGCCAGTTTCTCAGCCAGCAGCATCAAACGTTCTTTCCTGAGGGTGTTGGTGATGGAGCAAACTTCATGACCTCCGTCAGCGAATACCAACTGGTCCAGAATGGTGGCGACTCTGGACGACACTTGGCCTTTGACCCCACCTTCCGGTACCACCGAAATGGTCGAGACCTCGCAGCGTACACTCATGTGGACGTCCTCTATCAAGGATACTTCGTCGCCTTTCTGGTCTTGGCAGGATTAGGTGCACCTGCGAACCCGGGTAATCCATACATCGGTTCAACGACCGAAAAAGCATTCGGCACCCTTGGTGGTCCAGACGCTGCGGCTACGATCGCCGAAATGGCCACGCGCGCCCTCAAAGCCTCCTGGTATCACAAGTGGATCAAAGATCTGAGGTTGCGGCCGGAAGAATATGGCGCGCTGGTGCAGGCGCGGAAGACCGGCAGCAGCCCATTCCCGCAAGCGGCGGGGACCTTGCATAGCGACGTCCTGAATTCAGCTGCGCTGCCCCTAACCTTCGCGAAGTATAGTAGCTACTTGCTGCCACAAGCATTTCCAGAAGGGTCACCAACACACCCTTGCTACCCGACAGGCCACGGCACTGTTGGTGGCGCGTGCATCACTGCTCTCAAGTTCTTCTTTGATGGTGGCCAGAAGATTCGCCCGCTGCTCACAGCTGCGGGGCGGGACGTGTATGAGCCAAGTACCGACGGCCTCTCCCTTGACACCTACACGGGTGCTGATAGGAACTCGCTGGACATTAACGGGGAACTGAACAAACTCGCATATAACGTCTCTTTTGGTCATGGGATTCACGCAGGCATTCACTTCCGTAGCTCGACTTACTGGTCGATTCTTTTGGGCGAACAGGTCGCGCTTAGCGTCCTGCAAGACCGCGCCAAGTCGTATAACGAGCCGTTTACTGTCAACTTCACAAAATTCGATGGAACAACAGCCACCATTTCCAACCAATAACGCTAACCAGGGGGCTACCGGCATTATGCACTTAACAATTACGGGCAGCCTGTTAGGGCTGCCCGTAGGTTATTAGATTCAGGAAGATTGATAGTAGAGCGAGCCTCGGAGTTTACATCTCCTTCAAAGCACGTGTAAGCACCCTCGTTTGCGCGCCTCATAACCTAACAGCTTAACTTCAGGCGAGAGATATCCATCCCTAACGGTTCTTCGCCAACCAACACATCTTCACCTCGATTCAACGCGCCCGACCAATTCAGCAAAACGCGGGTCGTCGTGCAGATTGTCGAGCCGCGGGTCAACTTGGATAAAATTTATCGAGTACTCGCGTCGTTGATACACTTTCTCCAGAAATTCAAAGGCCTTGTCCTTATTTCCGATTTGGGCGTTGTATGCTAGGCCGTCGAAATTATTTCCGCCAACAGCGAACAGATCGACGTCGGTCTCATTTGCAACAACTATCGACTCGTCGAGCGTCAACCGGATGTTAGCGCCGCCCCGCTTTTCGGCGTCGCGTCGCCGTGCGTGATCGACGAGGATGCGGCGCATTAGGTTCGCGGCAATTGCAAAGAAATCTGCGCGGCTTTCCCAGTGGATGTCTTTAGCATCAATCAGACGGAGATACGCCTCGTTGATGAGGGCCGTTGTCTCAGCGTATGGCCAGGTCGTTCCCGCCTCAGGTAGCGGGCCGCCTGGTGCCGGAGCTCCTCATACACGAGTGGCGTCAGCCTTTCGAGGGCCCGTTCATCGCCGTCACTTCGAGCTCAGTTCACAAACGAACAATACTCAAACGCAGAAAAGAGGAAACAAACATGAAACTCAAAAACACGAAGAGGCGCCGTGATCGCGATTAGCTTTGCTGTCCTTCTCATCGGGGTAACCGCCTATGCCGCCGCCACCGTCATCCTCGCAGTTGGGACCAACCCAGAGACACAACTATTCGATGGTCCAGCCACTTTGACGGTACGAACTCTTACTATTGCTCCCGGCGAATCGCTTCAATGGCACTATCATCCGGGATATGCCTACAACGTCGTAAAGAGCGGTAAAGGTTCTTCCGAGTCGCTCGAGGTTAGATTGAAGGATCTAATACGCACACCACTCGACTTCGGAAACCACTAACGGCAAGAGGCGACCTCCGAGTCGCCTCTTGTGTTGATACCGGCCAGATGAACACATTACCTGGCTACATTGAGTCGAAGTGCTGCAACCCGCCGCCAAAAGTGTCCTAAGCGTCGCTCACGGCTCAAGGCCCATGCGCCGCACGAGTTCAATGTAACGTGGGTCGGAGCGAAGATAGTCGAACATCGGGTCTGCATTGAGTGTACTTAGGAACCATCCGTTCCCGACATTGGCCCTCTCCAACGCAGCCAACGCTTGGTCCTTCTCGCCAAGTGCTGCATGCACTTCTGCCATATTTTGCCCGATCATTTCACTCCTATCATACTCCTGCTCAATTTCTGTCAGCAGCCTCCGAGCCTGTGCTTTCTTGATGGCAAAGAGGTCGAGCTTGGTGGTGAAGCTCTGAAACGTGAAAGCTGAACTGAATTCGAGGTTTCAAGGGCGCGTTAGGCTGGGGGAGCTATGATGCGCCAGGAGTTGTCGCTCTCTTACTTTTGGTCTTCATCAAAGGCCCTAAGCTGGGTTCGGCTGGCGGGCGCCCCATGCCTCTGGGGCAACGTCAGCGACTGACTGGGAAAATGTCCAGCGGTGGCCCCAGGGATCCTCCACGGTGTATTGGCGCTCACCGAAGGGCGTGTCCGCCGCTGCTTTCAGGATTCGCGCGCCACACTGCCGAGCATGTTCGAAATGCTCGTCAACGTTCTCAACATGAACGGTCACATACTGGCTTACCTCGTTGGGACGCGGGGGCCGAAACTCGCCACCCTGACGACCCAACATGACGGCGCCCTCGGCAATGGCAAGTTGGGCGTGCGAGACACTTCCACCTGGAGCGCCAGCGCGCAGTCGCTCTTTGAAACCGAATGTGTTGCAAAGCCATTCGATCGCCTTGGTCACGTCTTCGTAGACAAGGATGGGAACTACGGTTGCTCCTGGTGCAGACCTGTTTATCAACATAATGTGCTCCTTCCGCTCCGTGGTATCGCTGCATCGATCCCCAGCTCGCCTGCCTGGCAGTCCGTTTCGATTTTGCCGGGCCAATCTCCTGCGCGAAGCACCCCCAAGTATGTAGCCTCCCTTTCCCTTCATCCTGATAACGAACAAAGCGAACACACCGGGATTTCTAGTTATTTTATAGGTGGAGGTACTACGCGACCGTCGACCTCAATGACTGCGCTCAGGAGCACAGACGCGCCCCCCCGCACCTCTGGCCACAGCGCTCGGAACCTGCCGGCCGGCGTCGTGATGAGTCCGAAGTAGTCGCCGTAGGTCGGGGTCACACGCCCTGCCATGACATCGACCGGCGAGTTGCCACATGACGAAGTCGATACGCGTGCGGGCGCGATAAACGTGGCGCCGCCGTCGAACGAAGCGGAGAAGTCGACCGTCAGACACGGTTCGCTCGAACTCTTTCGCTGCACCGTGAGCACGCCCAACACGCCCTTGTTATTCACCGCCATAGTCATGACCCGCCTTGCCTCAGCGTCGATATCGCTCGGGCCCGCCGCGACGCCCGGGCGATTCCAGGTATCGCCGCGGTCTCCAGAAGCAGTGACCACCACCGGTCCGCCACCATTCTGACGGCACGCGAAGTACAAGCGATCACGAAACGGACCGTCCGACGTGTCGGCCACAAGCGCGGACAACTGAAAGCCAGGAGGAGGGCCGCAAACGTCGTTGACGAATAGCGGGGCGGAGAAGGTGCTTGCGCCATCGGTCGAGCGCACGACCCATGCACGCCGCCGGGGAAAGGAAGGCTGGCTATCGACGTTGTCGACGAAGGATGCGACAACAGTGCCGTCAGTCAGTACCGCCGGCATCTCGCCAACGTTGTGCAGGTTGTTCGGTCTGACTGTCACCGGATCGTCGAATGATTTCCCGCCGTTCCTCGAGCGCGCGACGAACACGCTCGGCGCCATCTGTCCGTCGCCGTCTCTGGGCTCGTGATGTGTGGTGACGTAGAGCCAGCCTTTGCGCTTCGGCGAGGTAAGATCGATCGCGATTGCGGGATGATCGTGTGGTCGGCCTACAACCGTCGGCGCGTTGTCCCACGTGATACCTCCGTCGGCCGAGTGGAAAGCAAGGAGCCAACCAGACACGGGCTGTAAGGCCGGTAGATCGGCAAGCGCCAGAAACACCGCCTGACCGTCGGGCAGGATCGCCACCTGAGGATCTCCGCAGTGAGTGAGCGAGAACTCGTGACGGCTCCAGGTCGCCCCTCCGTCCCGCGATGTGAAGGTCGCGCAGCGCTCCGCGGCGTGCCTCTCCTGGGTGGTTCCTTCTAATCGCTCGATGAAGGCTGCCGCCAGGAGTTGGTTAGGGTTGGTTGGGTTGATCGCCAGATGTGGTTCCGTAAAGCGGCGTGGGTCAGTTTCGCGGGCGACCTCCGTCGAGGGAGCAACCCGGATGGATTGGGCCGCAATCGGCGCGACCAGGGCCGCTGAGCACACGACGGTCGTCCCGAAAGAGCTACATATGAGCCTCATGGACTTCGGTAGCCAGCGGCACCGGGCAAGACTGTGTTCGATTTGCATTGTTCCCTCACGACCATCACGAACGTGGCACTGTGTAGGCAGGTTGCCAGGTTCCGCCCCATGCGTTTCTTAGACCACCGTTCATACTTCACCGAGCGTGAGTGGCTTCGGAGTTTTTTCATCAATCATGGCACTGCTTCGTATAAGGTCTCACCAACGGTTACTACTTAGCTCCTCATCGCTTGGATATGAGCCCTCTGCGTCGTGCATTTCTCCCCCTATCAGTGGAGGCACAAAGGTGCAAATCACACGCATCCTTGTCTCTACCCTGAGGCGGTGGCGGTCGTGTTTGTTAAGGGCGTACATGGTCCCTGCTTTGACAGCGTAAGTGTGACCGGTAGTCAGATCCTCGAGAGTGCCCTGACCCTCAAGGCAATAGACCGTTTCCAAATGGTTCTTGTACCAGAAGACCTCGTCCAAACCTGGTTCAAGGATTGCATCAGTGAGAGTCAAGCCCATACCGTCCTGCTTGTGCAGGAATCGGCAACTCGACCAATTCTCAGTTCTTACCTCGCCTTTAGTGCCAGTGATATCGCCTCTAGTCCTCACGATCATCGCTCTCAACCACCATCTTTCATATCATTGACAGCACCTACAGTGTGAAACCAAGCGAACTTCAATACGTAAAAGGGGATGTTCTCGTTCTGATAGAGGCTTGGCAACTACTAATCAGCCGCCGGTAGGTGAGGAGCAGGGAATGGTTGCGAGTGGTGAGTTTGAAGAAGTGGCACGGGTGTCGGCCCGTGAATCACGCGCATGTATAGACCGGACAGATAGTGAACAAGCGTTCATCATTCCCCCGGTATACAGACAAGATGCGCGTGCCACAATCAATCCTTTTGATTCCGCATTAATCTTGCAACTTGTGCGCGCCGCCTTCTGCTGACTGGCACGCGCACCCCGTTGTGCAGTAGCAGTATGGTCTCTCCTCTTTCGTCGCGCAGTTCGCGCACGCGATCAATGTTCACAATTGCGGACCGGTGAGCGCGCACGAATCGGTCGCGGTCCAGCCGTTGCTCCAGCGAAGCCAGCGACTCGCGAATCAGATGACGCCCTCTGCGCGCATGAATCGCCGCGTAGTAATCATCGGCCTCGATCCAGTCGATTTCATCGGCGGCAAACACCAGATCGCCCGTCCTGGTCGGGACCACAATTCGTAGGCGCTCTCTTTCACGGGTCGCCAGCAAACCAGCTAATTTGCGTGAAAGACCCACGGCTTTGGCCGATCGCAAACGTTCACGCATGTGCTCAAGCGCTTCCGTAAACCTCGCTATCTCGAGCGGTTTGACCAGATAGTCGAGCGCGTGGGCCTCGAATGCGCGGACGGCGAATTCGTCATATGCCGTCACGAAGATCACGGCCGGCATAGCCTTCGCTCCGATTTCACGCAATACCCCGAACCCATCCATTTCAGGCATTTGCACATCCAGGAACAGCAGGTCCGGCGCAAGCTCGCGCAATACGCGCACGGTTTCTCGCCCATTGCGGGTCTCGGCCACAATAATGATGTCGGGGTGTGGCCCCAGCAGTTGACGGATTCCGCGCCGCGCCAGTGGTTCATCGTCGGCAATGATGGCTCGAATTTTATTCATCGATTCGTTTCCTCATTGGAAACCGGACCGTTGCCACCGTGCCGCCATCCCTGTGGTTGAGAATCTGTAGTTGTGCGTCTTCGCCAAACAGGGTTGCCAGCCGAGCGCGAGTATTGGCCAGACCAACTCCTGAGTCAGAAACCGGGAGGTAGCCCGGTCCGTTATCCTGTACGCTAAGCAACAAGCTATCGCCGTCCTCACGCGCGGTAACTTCAATCACGCCCGACTCGCTGCTCTTCGCTATTCCATGGCGGATAGCGTTCTCGAGGAGCGGCTGAAGGATGAACTCTGGAACCAGTACGTCGTGAACTGCAGGTTCGATCGACCATTTCACGCGAAGCCGGTCGGGGAAACGCACTTGCTCGATCGCCAGATACTTCTCGATGAATTTTAGCTCTTCATCTAGCGTTACGTGTTGTCGCTTTCCGCTCTGGAGGACCTGGCGCAATACACCACTAAGCAGTTCGAGCATGCGCGACGCATCGCGCGTATTCTGGTCGCGCACCATGACGATGATCGCATTGAGACTGTTGAAGAGAAAGTGAGGATTGAGCTGCATGCGAAGCGCGCCCAGCTTAGCCTCGACAAGTTGCGCCGCCAGTCGCGCCTGCTGCGACTCCCGCTCGCGCGCCTCGCGATAGTAGGTGAAGGCGAATATACAACCGAGCACTGTGAAGTACAGGACAACGGCCCAGGGAAGGTTCACCAGGATCCAATGGACGTAGTAACGCAGCAGGGGTTCCTGGGGCGGACGTCGATTCAACAGCAGGGCCACCGCCACGCCAACTGATGCCCAACCGACGCATAGAACCAGTGCGCCCGTGAGATGGGCCAAAGCTGCGCGGACAATAGTTTCACGTCTTATCGGATAACGATGCGCGAGAAAGTAGGCGATTGGCGTCAGCGCGCTGAAGGCGAGCCATAAAACCCCAGCGAAGAAAATCGCGCCCCAGTCCGCGTTGACGCGTCCGATTAGGCGCGAGTTCAGATAGGTTGTTAGCGAGCTCAGCAGGGCGGGCACAAGACATGCGGCGGCGATGAGAGGCCAGAGCGGTCGTGATCCGCCGACGCGGTTGGTAAAGCGTGAAGCCATCGGCCAAGTTTAAGCGGTCGCGACGGATCTCGGAATAGCTTGCAGTCGAAGGTCCTTTGCCTGCAGCCGGCGGTGAACCGGTGGCAAGGTTCAACCTTGATGCTCGTTCGAAGAAGGTCCCTGGTCGGCCGTCTGTGTGTAATCACTCAGCCTTTTACTGCTCTCTGGCTACCGGTGGCTGACTAATGGTTGTCAAAACAATTCATGAACAGCAGAATCCTGCGCTTTCGCGGAAGAAAAGAACCGAAGATCGGCGATGTTAAATGACCGGACTCTTGAATTGGTTTTTTCGGTTGTTACGCTGGCGGCAACGGCTGGGTGGCTGGGCTTGATCTTTGCTTACAAGTGGGCGCCGCTGCAACGCCTGCTAACCAGGACTGTCATTCCCATAATGCTGACGGTCATCTATTTGTCTTTGCTGTTAACGCACCACGGTACTCAGGGCGGTCTTATATCGTTGGCTGAGATGTCGAAATTTGTTCAGAGCAAACAGGCGTTGCTTGCAATATGGGTTCATGGACTCGCCTTCGATCTTTTCGTTGGATCATGGGCGACGTATGACGCCGAAGCCAACAAAGTCCCCCATCTGCTGGTTGTTCCTGCTTTGATTCTAATGTTCATCTTTGGACCTTTGGGACTCGGCCTTTATCTTCTGGTTCGGTTTTTCTATCAACGACGTGCGCCCCTGGCCTGGTAGAAGATTCGAGCGAGACTTTACCGCAATGATGAAAAGACCCGCCCAACTCTTGACCTTTGTCCTTTTGTTGTCCGTGTCTCTGAATCCGCTAATCAAACCTGCTTCAGATAGAAATGCCATCTATGCTCAGGGCGCGAATGCCAGCTCGTCCGTCGTGCTCGATAGGACTACAGCAGAAGGCGCGATTGATGATTTCCAAACCGCATTAAACCAGCGCTGGTCTTACCGGCATGCCAACGGGTCGGACTTTGACGCTGCGATTGCCGCCCTGCGGAAGCGCAACCTGGCAGGGATGTCAGTTAATGAGTTGGGGATCGAATTACAAAAGATACTTGCGTTGGGAGTCGATGGGCATTCGGGCGTTTTCGGCTATCGTCTGCCTCCCGGCGGCTGTTTGCCGTTTCTCATCGAAGCAGTGGGCTCGCGCTTCGTGGCTTTTACACCGGACCGGCGCGCCTTCCTGGCGGACGGATTCCCGTTCATAACCAGGATCGATGGCAAGGACATCGGTGAGTGGTCCGAAGCAGCAGCTGTTCTCGTTTCGAAAGGCTCGCCGCAGTACATCCGCCACCGGTCTCTTAACCTGCTGCGCGAGATCGACTATTGGCGCAGCCAGTTGAACCTGCCAAGGAAGGAAACGGTCGAAGTTCAGCTGTCAGATCGACAGGGCAGCGGGCGCAAGGTACTTACGCTGTCAACCGTAAAGGCACCTCTCGCTTATGGTGTCTGGCCGTCCGGCGGATCGCGCATGCTGGCAAGCAATGTCGGTTACCTGCGCCTCGCGAGTATGAGAGAAGGGCCGTCGCTGGCAGAAATCAAACTTTGGATGCCAAGGTTTCGCACCACTTCCGGGTTGATCGTGGACGTGCGCGACAATAATGGTGGTGATCGCGCGGCTCTGCTCGCGCTCTATTCATACTTGGCCGCCCCTGAAGATCCGCCGCATGTCTTCACTGCCGCCGCCTACCGTTTGCACAGACTGCATCCGGAAAATTACCTGGCCGAAAACCATCACATGTTTCGGGCAAACGCCTCTGAGTGGTCGCCGGCGGAACGCCGGGCTGTGGTTACGTTCGCTCGGATCTTCAAGCCCCGATGGAAACTGGCACCGGGCGAGTTCAGCGAGTGGCACTTCATGACGCTGAACCGACTTGACGATCCTGAGAGCTATCACTACGACAAGCCGATGATCGTCCTGATGAATGCCAAATGCTTTAGCGCTACGGACATTTTCCTCGCCGGGCTGAAAGGGTTGAAAAACGTTCGGCTGGTCGGAATGCCAAGCAGCGGCGGCAGCGCCTACTCGCAGGAAGTCACCCTAGGCACCACGCCTCTGCGAGTTCGCATTGGAACCATGGCGTCCTTTCAGGCTGACGGCAAACTGTTCGACGGCAATGGTATCCAGCCAGACATTCGAGTCGAGGTGATCCCTGAGTACTTTGTTGGAGGTCCCGATAAGGTACTTGACCAGGCTGTGAGATTGATTGAAAGGTCGACCTCAAGCCCGCGTCGCCGGGCCCATCGTCCGATCTCGAAAGATGATGGTCCGTTCACGAGCGGGAGTAAGGGGGACACTGCCCATGCGAGTTTGGCGGGTGGAGTGATTCAGTCCTTCAACCGCAACTCATGACCGGGGATGGAATCAGGGTACTGAATAACCAATCGTCTTACTCGATTTAGCAGCGCAAGATTAGCGCAAATCCGTTTTGGACTCCGTCTAAATATTCGGACACTAAGGTTGCGAGTGTGTTAACTAGTGCTGAGCCAAGCGTGCGCAGTTCGCTCCGGCCAGATCTTTCAGACTGCGCAAAACCTCTCAACCAATTCGAACGATTATGTTCTTACAACTCCTCATCAAAGCACGTGTAGCAGACTCGCTTTAGCGCTTCATAACCTAAGAGCTCTACTTCCGGCGAGAGATATCCATCCATAACAGGCTCTTCCTCAACTAACGCTGTGCTCAGGTACTTTTTGTTATCGTCGGGAAAGACAGTCGTTACAACTGCCTCAAGTCCGAGTTCGTTTTGGACCATCAACGCGCCAAGGAAGTTTGCTCCGGATGAGATACCCACGCCAAGACCAAGAGTCGCGGCGAGCTTTTGAGCCATTAGGATCGAATCACCATCCGAGACACTAACCACTGGATCCAGTTCCTCAAGCTTTAAGATCGAAGGAATAAACTCATCGGAAACACCTTGAATACGATGTTGGCCAACCCGGAATCCAGTAGAGAGTGTCGGCGATTCGGCCGGCTCGAGAGGGTAGAGTTTTACAGCTGGATCATGACGTCGCAGATATCTGCCAGTGCCCATGATCGTGCCGCCTGTACCAACTCCGGCGACAAACGCATCAGGTCTAATCGAGTGTGAGTGGAGTTGCCACCAGATTTCTGGTCCAGTGGTTTGCTCATGAGCTTCGATATTTGCCAGGTTGTCGAATTGTGAAGGAAGAAAGACTGTCGGTTCACGTCGAGCGAACTCCTCAGTCATGCGTATGCTGCCGACAAAGCCGCCCTCCTCACGCGAAACAGTAACAATCTTTGCACCGAAACTCCGGATTAGCGCCAACCGCTCCTTGCTTAGCCAGTCGGGTATATAAATGACGACCGGATGTCCTAACGCTCTGCCGATCGCGGCAAACGAGATTCCCGTGTTACCGCTTGTCGCTTCGACGATCGTGTCGCCCGGTTGCATTCGATTCTCCTGGTAGGCTTTCTTCAGAATATGGAAAGCCATGCGATCCTTAATACTGCCGGTCATGTTCAAATGCTCGGCCTTAGCGTAGACAACGCGCTCTTGACCTCTGAAGGCGAAGCGAATTGCAAGGAGCGGCGTATTTCCGATCATGTGCTTCAATTGCTTGAAGCGAACCGGCACTTTGCCCACGGGCATTTGCCGTGGCAGATAATTGTTTTGCTTTATGAGAGTCAGCATGTAATCGAGTTACAGTGTTCGGAACTTCCGTTCTCCGTCCGCAATCGTTTGGCAAGCCAGACAAAGAGAGGCGCAAGGATTAACAGCGAGGCGACCCGGATTAATTTTTTCGCCACAGTCTTCGCACTTGTCATACGTACCCTCGAGCAGTCGATCCTGTGCGTGAGTGATGGCATAGAGCTGCGCTTCCAATTGTCCACGATGCGCCCATTCGATCTCGAGTCCGTCTGCCTCTAAGATGTCGTCCATGAGTGAGCCAGTCGGATCCGCCTGGCACAAAGGACCTTCGACATTTAGCTCCTGAGATACCTCCTCTTTAAGATTCTGCAAAGAATTCCAAATCGTGCCGTTGGTCGCCATGAAAGATGAGTCGTCGAGACCCTCTGCGCTTTCAAGTAGGAGTGCGTCATCCATTTGGTTTACCTCACATGTTTATTCAAGAAGATCACGCGCCTGCGTCAAGGTAAAGACGGCAAAATCCGTTCCTGACCGAGACAATCTGATTTGCTGGTTTTTCTAAAGAAATGCCCCGAAATTACTGCGAGCTTTCACACGCGAGTTGGTGAAGTTTCCGCAATTAGTTTGCGTGAAGCTTGCTTTGCCTCAAAATCAGATCAGAAAAGCTCAAATCTCAGATCTCAGATCTCAGATCTCAGATGCAACTCCGCGATCTCCAGTTACGCTTTTGAGATCTGAGATCTGAGATCTGAGATCTGAGATAATCTGAGATCTGAGATCAGTCTCTTATGATTCGCGCTGCCCAGCCACCGCCGCTGGCTAGTTTGATTGTCACTTTAGTTTTGTTATCAACCTTACTCGTCATGCTCTGGTAGTCACTGCCGATCCGATCAGCGTTGGGTCCGTCCTGATAAGAATTCATCGCAAACGAGCCGCCAGGTAAGAACGATAAATCGATGTTCAATTCACGAGCGGTCCAATCGGTCATTGCGCCAACATACCAATCAGCACCGC
Organism: Pyrinomonadaceae bacterium; assembly: GCA_036004125.1. Classification (GTDB taxonomy): domain Bacteria; phylum Acidobacteriota; class Blastocatellia; order Pyrinomonadales; family Pyrinomonadaceae; genus PSRF01. The sequence goes on from DASYRR010000241.1 coordinate 12,313, forward strand.
GGCGACGCGCAATCACAACGTAATCACCCATTTTTGCTTCGATAACTCGTGTCTCGTCCCACACCGTGGGCATTGGTCCTAGATACTGCATGATCTCCGGTTCGCGCAAGTATCTTGATGGAGAGTCAGCCAGCATTTGGAACGGTGCTTCGTACACAACGTACATCGCGAGTTGGTGACATCTCGTGCCGAGACTCATCGGTCGTTCAAAAACGGCGGCAAAATTTTTCTCCAGACCAGCGTTGACCATTGCGCCCGGAGTGTAATCCATCGGGCCAAGGAACATTCGTGTGAACGGAATAGTGACGTTGTGTTCCGGATTGGCAAACTTGCTCCACTTGGTTTGTTCAAGACCTCTGACGCCCTCAACGTTTACTATATTGGGCCATGTGCGAGTCATCGTTGCTGGTCGGATTCCGCCATGGAAATCAAGGAGCATCCTCCGCTTTGCCGCCTCACGACAGACCTTCTCGTAGAACTCCATCACGGGTTGATCGTCGCGTTGCATGAAGTCAATTTTTAATCCTTTGACGCCCCATTTTTCATACTGATTGAAAGCCGCCTCAAATTGATTGTCGAGGGTCTTCCAAATAACCCATAGAATAATGCCAACATTCTTCTGTTTCCCATAGGCAACGAGTTCTTCGACATTCATTTCCGGTACGACCTGGAGTACGTTACCGAGCTTGTACCAACCTTCGTCAAGAATGATGTACTCGATTCCATACTTCGACGCGAAGTCGATGTAGTACTTGTATGTTTGTGTGTTTACGCCTGATTTGAAATCAACGCCAAAGATGTTGTTGGCGTTATACCAGTCCCACGCGACTTTGCCGGGTTTAATCCAGGACGTGTCTTGTATCTGTGACGGTTTTGCCAGCAGGTACACAAGTTGGTTGGTAATTAGATCCGCGTCCTTTTGCGCAATCCCGATGATGCGCCATGGATATTCGCGAGTACCGTTTGTTGAGGCGATGTACTCGGCAGTCTCCTTCACTCGGATGTCACGATCATTCCGAGGATCTTCTTCGAGTGGGTAATGAGGAAAGGTTCCTGACAGACTGTTGTTGCTATTGCCGTGCAGCCAAAGACCTGGATAGTCGTCGACATCCGATTCGCCAACGATGAGTTTGACTCCCTCGTTCGTAACTACCACGGCCGGCAGGCTGGCGATGGAGGTAGCGGGAACATCTTTCAGCGGTAGGAATAGAAACTCCCGCTCGTTGTGTGAAAAGAAACTGTCTTCCTTCGGATAGTAAGCGCTGTAGTCGCCAGTGAAATTCAAACTTACGTCTTCGCCATACACCTTGACCTCACTCTTAGCGAGCGCGGTCTCGAATCGATAAGCCACTCCCTCGTTGTAAGCGCGAAAGACGATTGCGTAATCGCCCTCCATCTCGAGGCGTAGTTCTTTGTAGGCTTCATGAATTCGTACGGCCTTTTGGGGAACGGGCGAAACGATATTGCGATCCACAGAATTTGTTTTATTTGCCTTTACGACGGGATTAAGTCCGAGGATTGTGTGGTCGATATCGATCGAAAGGGTTGAATTTTGGATCACAGATTTGCCAGCGACCATGACCGTATACGTTATACGTTCGCCGGTTTGAAGCTTGACCTGAATTCTTCCGTTTGGAGAAGAAAGGTCGTAAGTGGTTAGGGCCCTTGCCTCGGTTCTGAAACCATCTAACGCCAGGATAAGGATCAAGGACACGAGAACCGTGAGTTTTTTCATCGGCAGTTTTCTCCGTGGCTACCTAAACAATGAAAAGACGAATTCTAGTTTGGAATTGTAACTTAGATACCCCATCGTTGGGACTGAAACAAGACGGCATCCTTGCTTACTCTCCTGGGCGTTTGAACGCTCGATGACCTCTTCCAACGCAGCTGGAGAGCGGCAATTCTTTGGAGGTGCTGCATAGCAAGGATTCTATATATCAAGGATTCTAGGTAGGGCCAAGTTTTGGACGGCGCGGTAGAAGTGATCACCGAACAGCTTTGCCTCAAAAGTCGATTGGGGCTGTAACGAGTTTCGTGTTTAGTTCGTGTGACTTCGTGGATCGTTCCTTTTGTCCAGAAAAACAAGGACGATCCACGAAGTCACACGAACCAACACGAACCAAATAGATCCGACTCGAGCTAGATGCGACTTTTGAGGCAAAGCCTTCACCGAATAACAAAAATTCAACGTGTGTTACCCGGAGGCGGGATTCCTCACGTCTTGCTTTACAATCTCGTGAATGATCAATCCATCTCATAGAACCGCAAACTTTCAATACGCCATCCGCAACATCGTTAGCGCTGCAGAAGCTTTGGAACGTCAGGGCAGGCAGGTTACATATCTGAACATTGGCGACCCGCAGGTCTTTGGCTTTCGTCCACCCCAGCACATCGTCGAAGCGGTGCAACGTGCGCTCAAAGACAAGTTCACCGGCTATGCTCACTCCACTGGCTTGTTGGAAGCGAGAGAGTCAATCGCTGCGTATGCAACGGCGTTGAGAGCAACGACTTCACCACAGGACGTTGTTGTCACTGCTGGGGCTTCTGAAGCGGCTGACCTGGTGTTGACTGCGCTTTTGAACGAAGGCGACGAGGTGCTGCTGCCCTCGCCCGGTTATCCGATCTATCCGGCGATCATGGCTAAGCTGGGCGCCGTTGCTCGTTATTACAACCTGCATGAAGAGAATGGTTGGCAACCTTCGGTGGACGAACTCGCTGCGCTGATCACCCAACGATCCAGAGCCATCGTTGTGATCAATCCGAATAATCCGACGGGCGCTATCACTCATGATGAAACTACTCTCGGCATTCTGTCGCTGGCAGCTGAGCATGACCTGCTGGTTATCTCAGATGAGGTGTATCGGGAGTTGTGTTTTGTCGAACCGCCGACTTCTGCCTCCGTCTTAACTACAAGCGTAGAGGCGCCGGTGATCACTTTGGAGAGTTTGTCGAAGACACACTTGGTTCCCGGCTGGCGACTCGGTTGGATGCGGTTTACGCATGGTGAAAAGATGTGTGACTTGATTGCCGCCATCAATCGCTTAGCGAGCGGACGACTGTGTTCGTCAACTCCGGCTCAATACGCGATCAAACCAGCGTTAGAAGGCGATCGGATTTTCATGCATGAGTTCGTCCGGGAAATCAGGAATCGTCGCGACTCGGCCGTCGCACGGATTGACTCCATTCAGGGTTTAACTTGCACAACACCGCAAGCCGCGTTCTATCTGATGGTGAAAGTTGATGAATTGGGTTGTCGAAACGATGAACAGTTTGTACTGGAGATGCTCCAACGCACAGCAGTGCTTGTGGTGCACGGTTCAGGTTTTGGTTCGAATCCACATGATGGCTACTTTCGCTTGGTATATCTCGCGGATCAGGAAACGCTGACGCAATCTCTTACTGAGATTGGGCGCTTTGTTTCGTCACGCTGAGAAGCCCACACGCATCTCAGTCCATTACTTCCAGCACATGGAATTCGTAGGAAACTTTGCCATAATTGTCACCGGTGTACACCAAACTACCGGGTTCTCTCTCTTATCATCGCGTCTTGCGAGGCATAGGTATTGGCACGTGGGTTTTTCTGGGATTGCCCATCCTGGATAGTGCCACCAGGCGGGGCTACACGTTGAGCCGCTCTCAATGGCTTTGCTGGCTTGGGTTCTTTTTGCTGTTTGGTCCTGCGTTCTGGTATAGCTCCGACACGAGGTCTCATCCGAGAGCAACCAGAATTTTAGCTTTGCTCGCCGAAACCATCGCAGCAATTGGAATGACTTACGTGCTACAGGACTATTTCATAGGATTCCTATTGGTAATCGTTTCATGGCAAGTTGCACTCTTGCTTCCCTTGAGAATCTCAATTCCCTGGATGTTGGGAGCTTCCGCGCTGCTACTCTATTGCCTTGATCCGCATTACTACATGGGCTGGCGATGGGGTGCGACCGGGGCGTTTTTGGGCTTTCAAGTTTTCTCAATTGTCACTGCTGCGCTAGCAAAAACGGAATCGATGTCCCGGGAGGATCAGGCGAGAATCAACGCTGAACTGGTTTCGACGCGTGAGTTGTTGCGCGAGAGCAGTAAGCTGGGGGAGCGCATTCGGATCTCCCGAGAACTACATGACAGTGTGGGCCACCACCTTACGGCTCTTTGCCTGCACCTGGAAGCGGCTCTTAATTCTGCCGCGGATCAGCAGGCAGAAGGGATTCAGCACGCGCAGTTAGCAGCCAAGCAGGCTCTTCAAGAAGTCCGTTCGGTAGTTTCCTCAACGTCTGAAGGCGCGGACATTGACCTGCACTCTGCGCTACGTCTCCTGGCGGAAGGGATCCCTCGCGTCCGCTTGAATCTCTCGGTTCCAGACGAACTGCGAATTACCGACGTCGCACGGGCCAATGCCGTGTTGCGGTGCGTACAAGAGATAACCACAAATACTCTGAAGCACTCGGATGCGACGAACTTGTGGATTACACTTCGCTTGAATCGAGGAGGTATTGAAATTGAAGCACGTGACGATGGGCAAAGCAGCCGAGTAGGGGAGTTCGGGTATGGGTTGACAACGATGAGTCAACGATTCGAGGAGCTGGGTGGAGCTATCTCGTTTGAGACGGCAAAGAGCCATGGCTTTCAGATACGCGCATGGCTGCCTACAGAATCCGGAGGCGGAGTGAAATGATTCGCGTTCTGATCGTTGAGGACCAAACCCTTGTACGAGAGGGAATCGAAAGGCTATTGAATCTTGCGGATGACATATCTGTAGTTGAGCGCGCGACAGATGGAGCAGAGGCGTTGGAAAAACTTCGTGCGTCAGCGCCGGATGTGATCCTGCTCGATGTGCGTATGCCCAAAATGACTGGCATTGAATTCCTTAGATCTCTCCAGGAAACGGGCGATTCGACACCGACGATTCTGCTGACAACCTTTGATGATGACGCGGCGTTGCTCAACGGCATCAGGCTCGGCGCCAAAGGCTACTTGCTGAAGGATGTTTCCCTCACGACACTTACTGAGGCTATTCGATTGGTTGCTCAAGGTGGAACAATGATCAGTCCCGTCGTGACGGAGCGGCTGCTCCAGGGATTTAAGAACGCCCCTGTACCCGCCTGGCAGGAATACCTGGAAGGCGAGTTGACGCTGCGTGAAACGGAAATTCTCCGATTAATGACAGGAGGCTTCAGCAATCGTGAACTGGCGAATGCATTGGAGATCTCTGAGGGTACCGTCAAGAATCACGTGTCGAACATTCTCGGAAAACTGGGTGTGCGTGATCGTACGCGCGCGGTCCTAAAAGCAATTGAGAAAGGCTACATCTAGCATTGATCATCACTACGCCTCGCATGTGCCAATAGTCATGTTCGCCAATCATTACTTCCTGCACTAGCGACCTTCTTTATCCGAGCCTATTGTGTGCCTGAAATAGGAGGCGCCCATGACAGATAAAAAAATTAACCGAAGAACCATTCTGAAGGGAGGAGTTGCAGTGGCCGGCACTCTTGCCCTGGGTAATTTGCAGGCGCTCGAGGCTAGACCGTCAGAGGAGCGCGCGACTCTCGTTGTGTTTTGGCTTAACGGAGGGCCGGCTGGTCTATTCAACAGCGCACACTCGTTCCTGAGGAATGGTGCCTTCGGGGTTACTGAGAGCAACGTTAGCGATTTGGGACACGGACTATATGTGGACGCCGGCTCTTTTGGGGCGCTGCCCGCGTTCGCACGAGGACACATGTCGTCGATCAACTTTCGCCACGGCATCACGCGCCCGCATGATCACGCACGCGCCGCAGTGCTGCAATCCGGGTCGCGCAGTCAGCTCCTCCGCTTAGCCAGTGTGATGCCGACTGGGCCTATCCGTTGCGCTGTCGTCAACGATCTGGGTTTACCGGTCGGCGTGACCGCAAACCCGCCGCCGGAAGGTGGCGCCACGCTGGAACGAGTGCTCGATGTTGAGGCAGTTGGACGCGTGCTTCGTAATAAGCGATTCGATGAGGTGCGCAAAGCATATGGGATGCCTCTCAACCAAACGTCCGTCCGAGATCAGAGTTCGACCTTCGCCGCAACAGAGATGCTGATCCATGCAGGGGCCAGCGTCATCTTCGCTCAGCCCGCCTATACAGGAAGAACCGATCGCCAGTTTGATACGCACGAAGATGAGAGCGGCACAGCCTCGCGCGCAGTCATGGCGCCGATTACACCTGCTTTGGCAGGGTTCCTGGACCGGACGCTCGCATTGCAGGGAAGGAATGTCGTGACCGTGCTGGTAGGTGAGTTCAGCCGTACTGTCCCCAAATCAGATCACGAAAGAGGGGGAACCGCCACGGTGATCGGTAAGTACGTTCGGACGGGTACCGCTGGGCCACAAAACGCTGACGGTTCACCACCGGACAATGCTCCCGCGCCAGAGGCTCTGTGGGCCTTTGCGAGTGCTGCACTCCGACTCAATGTCACGCCATTCGGAAACAATCCCAACCCCGAGCTGATCTTATGCACACCACAAGTTTTATCTGCCGGATGAGCCAGGCTTTTGGGAGGCATCGTGGTACCAGCCTGGCGATGGGAGTTTCACACCAGAGCAATGTGGAGATGCGCTCGTAGGCTTTGAAATCTGTACTGAGCTATGGGCCATGGAAAACTCGAGGTTGTACGGGAAGGAAGGCGTAAGCATCATCGTCACTCCACGTGCGACACCAAACGCGTCGTTGGAGAGATGGCTTGTTGCGGGACGCACGGCAGCTATTATCTCTGGCGCTTTCTCCTTGTCGTCTAACCACGTCAGCACCCAAGCGGATTCAGTTCACCTGGCGGACAGGGTTGGATCATTTCACCTGACGGAGAGGTTCTTGGTCTCACGTCGTCTACACAGCCTTTCATCACTGCTGAGATAGATTTGAAAGAAGCTGAGCTGGCCAAGCGTACTTATCCAAGATATGTTTTGTTGGATTAGCTCCGTTGGATCATCAGTAAGCTCTAATGGCTCTCTCTCGTGACTTCAACACCGCTTTGGCCAACCAGGAAATCCAGGTCCGCTCCACGATCGGCTTGCGTTACGTGATCGTAATAGAGTTTGTAATAACCACGATCCGAAGGTGGTGCGGGTGGTTTCCAGGAAGAACGACGAGATGAGAGTTCGGCTTCATCGACGTCGAGATGCAAACGTCGTTCGGCAACGTCCAATTCAATCTGATCTCCATCTTTCACCAAAGCCAACACACCACCAGCTGCAGCTTCGGGAGCTATATGAAGCACAGCAGTTCCGTATGCCGTTCCGCTCATTCGTGCGTCGGAGATCCGCACCATATCTGTAATTCCGCGCTTTAGAATCTTTGGCGGCAAAGGCATGTTTCCAACTTCGGGCATGCCGGGATAACCGCGTGGTCCGCAATTCTTCAGAACCATCACACAGGTTTCGTCGATATCCAGATCGGGATCGTCGATGCGTGCGTGGAAGTCTTCGATCGTTTCAAACACTACGGCACGCCCGCGATGTTTCATTAACGCTGGCGTCGCTGCAGAAGGCTTGAGCACAGCGCCGTTTGGACAAAGGTTGCCGCGCAAGACTGCGATGCCGCCTTCTTTAGTTAATGGCTCATGGGCGGGTTTGATTACATCTCGATTGTGACATCGGGCGCCGGCGACGTTCTCACCAATTGTTTTTCCATTTACTGTCAGGGCATCGCGATTGATCAGATCCGCAAGGTCTTCGATAACCGCAGGTAGCCCGCCGGCGTAATAAAAGTCCTCCATCAAATACTTTCCTGACGGCATCAGGTTTACGAGGCAGGGAACTCCACGACCAAGTCGATCCCAATCATCAAGCGACAGCTCCACTCCTAGTCGGCCGGCGATGGCCAGTAAATGGATCACCGCGTTGGTCGACCCCCCAATCGCACCGACGACGCGAATGGCATTTTCAAAAGCTGCGCGGGTCAGCACTTTCGACATGCGCAAGTCTTCATGAACCATTTCCACAATTCGTTGGCCGGCCATATGGGCCAGTGCATAACGACGTGCGTCCACAGCCGGGATCGCCGCGTTTGTTGGCAAGCCAATGCCGAGCGCCTCAACCACACTAGCCATTGTCGACGCCGTTCCCATCGTCATACAGTGCCCCGCTGAACGATTCATGCAACCCTCTGCCTCAAGGAAGTCGCATTCACTCATTACACCGCGGCGCACGTCTTCGCTAAACCGCCAAACGTCAGTACCCGATCCAATATCGTGACCGTGAAACTTTCCACTCAGCATCGGACCACCGGAGATCATAATTGCGGGCAGATCGCAGCTGGCCGCGCCCATCAGTAACGCTGGTGTTGTCTTATCGCATCCAGCGAGGAGGATCACACCGTCGATAGGGTTGGCACGGATTGATTCCTCTACGTCCATGCTGACGAGATTACGAAAGAGCATTGCCGTTGGCCGCATGAGAGTTTCACCCAACGACATGACCGGGAACTCCAGTGGGAAGCCGCCCGCTTCGTAGACTCCACGTTTGACGTGGTCAGCAATTGCACGAAAGTGTGTATTACAAGGCGTAAGTTCAGACCAGGTGTTGCAGATACCGATAACCGGTCGACCGTCAAACAGATGATCCGGTCTCCCCTGGTTCTTCATCCAACTGCGATGAATGAAACCGTCTTTGTCTTTACCGCCAAACCATTTTGTACTTCGGAGTTTCATACTTCTGTTGTCCGATATGCTTTAGCTTGTCGTTCTCCCAACTCGCCTAGTAGTCATGCTTGCCCCGTTCTTCCTGAGTCAACGACAAGCTAAAGCATATCGGACATCTTCCTCCTCGTCGCACGCAGCGACAGTATCAGGAACGAAGCGACGAGCGCCGAGACTGACAGGTAGAGCACACCGGCGTAATAAGATCCTGTCTTTGTGCTCAAATAACCTACAACATAGGGTCCAACAAATCCGCCGAGGTTGCCAAATGAGTTAATCATTCCGATCGATGCCGCTGCTGTTGTCCCAGTTAAGAAACTCGTAGGCAGAGACCAGAATCCTGGAAGATATCCTGCAGCACCAGCACCGGTAATACAGAGCATAGCAATCGCAAACGGTGCATAACTACGGAGCACGACACTCATCACTAATCCAAAACTGGCAGTCATCATTGAAAGTGCTGTGTGCCACCGGCGTTCTTGTGTCTTATCTGAATGCCATCCCATGATAAGGACTGCAACCAGACCAACACAATAAGGCAGAGCCGCCACGAAAGACACCATCAGATTCGACAAGCCGGAAAGACTCTTGACAATCGAAGGTATCCAGAAGTTCAAGCCATAGTTTGCAGTCACCATGAAAAAATAGGCGAGCGTCAACAACACAACTTCACGATGCCGGAACGCCTGCAGTATTCCCAGTGAGTGTTTAGCCTGCTTGGCGCGGCTTTCATTTTCGAGTGTGCTCATGAGCCACTGGCGCTCATCTTCCGGTAGCCACTTGGCTTGATGAGGCCAATCAGTCAGATAAAAAAGCGTCACGATGCCGAAAATGATTGCTGGAATACCTTCAAGGATAAACATCCAGCGCCATCCTGAAATTCCATGCCATTGCAATTTCAGCAGGAATCCTGACAAAGGAGAACCGATGATGTTGGAGATAGAAATGCCAGTCATCAAGAAAGCGGTCGCCTTGGCGCGGTCTTGATAGCGGAACCAGTGACTCAGGTAAACGATGATTCCCGGAAAGAACCCGGCCTCGGCGGCGCCGAGTAAGAACCTGACGATATAAAACTGGTTCTTAGTTTGGATGAATCCCATCGACATCGCGAGTATGCCCCACGAAACCATGATGCGAGCGATCCAACCACGTGCGGTCCACTTCTCGACGAGAATTGTTCCGGGGATCTCCAGCAAGAAGTAGCCGATGAAAAAAATGCCCGAACCAAATCCCATAACTGCGTCCGTGAATCCAAGATCTACCTTCATTCCGCCCACCACAGCGAAGGCGACGTTAACGCGGTCAAGGTACGCGATGATGTAGAGCAGGAGTACGAAGGGCATGAGCCGGCGGAATACGCGCAGGCGACAACGAGTGGCGATTTGGGTTGAATCGGCTTGAACGATTGGTGTTGTCATGGAAGCGCGAGTCTCTTCACTCCGGAGGAGTGGCATGTTTATAGTACTGCGCACCCCAAAGTTTTTTCGCTCCGGAGGAGCGCCATGTACGCGATCTGCCGCCACTGCACGTGGCACTCCTAAAGGAGTGCTTCACGTTTCCAGCTTGCGCGAGCTATAAACATTTCACTCCTCCGGAGTGAGGAACAAATCCGATTAATCGCCTGGCTCCCTTTCGCTGTTTTGGTTGCAGCTAGGCTGCGCTATGTAATCTGTGGATGATCGTTTTTCGTCTCTCGGAGTTTCATGCGATGTGGGCGCCTTGAGTGTTCACGTACACTGCGTAAAGAGATTGGCTGGCGGTAATGAATAGCCGATTCCGTTTTGGACCACCGAAACAGATGTTGCTTGCAGTTTCCGGCAAAACGATTTGTCCGATCCGTTCTCCTTCCGGGGTAAAAACGTGGACGCCGTCGAAGCCATCGCCGCCCCAGCCCGCGCTGGCCCAGATGTTGCCATCAAGATCTGCGCGTAGTCCATCTGTACCGCCCAGGAGTTCTCGATCTTTTGCTTTTAGTCTCATCGAGGCAAACGCACGCGCGTTGTGCAACTTCTTTCCGTCCAACACATCCCACATTGTTATGCTACCCGGAGCACCGGTATCTACCACATAAAGCTTTTTGTAGTCAGGGGAGAAGCAAAGACCGTTTGGCTTCTTGAGTTCATCGATCACCAAATCCAGCTTCGCCGTTTTTGGATCTAGACGATAGACTGCTTCCTTGATCAGCAGGTCTCCTTTGTTTCCCTCGTAGTGACTCATGCTTCCGTAACCGGGATCGGTGAACCACACTCCGCCGTCAGGATGCACGACGATGTCGTTTGGAGCGTTGAACGCTTTGCCCTGCCATTTGTCTGCCAGGACTGTAACGGTGCCGTTGTGTTCGTAACGAACCACTCGTCGAGTGCCGTGTTCACAAGATAATTGCCGGCCTTCAAAGTCGAACGTGTTTCCGTTGCTGTTGTTCGCAGGGTTGCGAAAGACACTGACGTGATTGTCTTCAGCCAGCCACCGATGCTGAAGGTTGTTTGGAATATCGCTCCAAACAAGATAGCGACCAACGCCGTTCCATGCTGGTCCTTCGGCCCACAACATGCCGGTATGTAGCCGTTGAATAGCTGCGTTGCCAATCTTGTACTTTCCGAATCTGGGATCGAGCACAATGATGTCCCGGTCTGGATAGCGAACTGGTGGGGCATTTTGATTGTAGTCACGTGTTTGCGCGAGTGCAGTGGTTGCCAGAGTTGCAGCCACGGTTCCGCCAAGGAAACTGCGGCGGCCGAGTTTTGTCCGGTCGTCGTCAGAAGGTAATCGTTGCTTCAAGTTTTGCCTCCCAATCCAAGGGCTAGTCGCTGAGTCTCATTCAATTCAGAGTTAGAAACAAAATGATTCTTTTGGCAGGAGCAAATTGCTTTTACAGAAAGGCCGTTAGCTTAAACCGAGTCTAGCCTGACGCACAATCAGTATTTAGGCCATGAGTCATCTGACCAATTAAACCAATTGCGAAACCACTGATGCATGATAGGCTCAGACTGAAGGTCACATTCCATTAAATCAGTCCGGGAAACACAAACTTCATTTTCGGGGAGCACTAAAGAGATGACGACCAAGCGTGGCGTATTTCTTCTGACAGTTCTTGTTTTCTTGGTTGGCTGTTTACTGTTTGGAAACGGCCGGCTACTTCGATCGATGAGTGCCGAGGCTGCCCTGCAACGAGCCTCAAGTTTCGGTGTATTCGATGTGCGTGCCTTTGGTGCGAAAGGTAATGGCAAAGCCCTCGATTCCCCGGCCGTTAACAAAGCGATCGATGCGGCTGCAGCTGCCGGCGGGGGTACAGTTCGTTTCTCGGCTGGAACATATCGATGCTTTTCGATTCGTCTCAAGAGCAACGTTGCGCTTTATCTCGATCAGGGTTCAACCATTCTTGCCGCTGATCCGAAGGATGGTGATGGTAAGTACGACGATCCAGAACCGAATCAGTGGGACCCATATCAGGACTTCGGTCATAGTCATTGGCACAATAGTCTAATTTGGGGCGAGAACCTCGAGAACATTTCGATTCTTGGTCCGGGGCGGATCTGGGGAAAAGGACTGGTTCGCTCCGGAGGTCAATCCCGAACTAGAGAGCAGAACGACGCAATCCGAAATGCGCCACCGGATCCTGGTAGAGGTCCATTTGGGTATCCGAACGCAGGAGACGCTGTTGAAAAAGGCTGGGGCAATAAATCAATCAGTCTAAAGCTCTGCCGGAACGTGATCATCCGCGACATCTCGATTCTTCATGGCGGACACTTCGCAATCCTCGCCACCGGCGTCGACAACCTCACGATCGATAATCTGAAGATCGACACCAATCGCGACGGCATCGATGTTGATGCCTGCAAGAACGTTCGTATTTCAAATTGCACCGTCAACTCACCATTCGACGACGGCATCTGTCCTAAGAGTTCCTTTGCCCTGGGTTACGCGCGAGTAACCGAGAACGTGACAATCACCAACTGTCAGGTAAGTGGTTACGACGAGGGAACGTTACTGGATGGCACTTACAAGCGCGAGTTTCGAAACGCGAACGGAACTTTTAGTCCTACAGGGCGAATAAAATTTGGCACCGAATCAAACGGCGGATTTAAAAACATCGCAGTTTCCAATTGCGTCTTTGACTATTGTCGTGGACTCGCGCTTGAAGCCGTCGATGGCGCATTGTTGGAAGACGTTACGATTTCCAACATCACCATGCGGGACATAAGCAACTCGCCGATTTTTGTCAGACTGGGTTTTCGCGGAAGAGGCCCGAAGGAAACTACAACTGTCGGTGCCATTCGACGAGTCAACCTCAGCGACATCGTTGTTTACAATGCCGATCCAAAGTACTCGTCGATCATTAGTGGGATTCCCGGACACTCAATCGAAGACCTGCGTCTGAATAATATAAGAGTCTATTCAAAAGGTGGCGGCACCAAAGAGCAGGCGGCACTCGACCCGCCCGAAAAAGAAGACACTTATCCGGAGCCTACGATGTTTGGGGAGTTACCCGCTTACGGCTTTTTTGTCAGGCACGTAAAAAGACTGCAGCTGCGTGATGTAGAGGTTAGCTATTTAAAGGACGACTTTAGACCGGCTTTTTGGATGAATGATGTGGTGGGCGTCGATCTCCTCCACGTTAAGGCTCAACATGCTGCCGACGTTGCGACATTTGATCTCCGCAACGTCAGTGATCTGAGTACCTATCAGTGTTGGCCGTTACCTGATATGCGACTCGATCGTGTGGCAGCGAAGAAGTTTTGATGTAGAGCCGCAAAGCATCAAGCGGAATGCAACGTCTCATTCTCACCGTGGCTTTAGAGAGCATGTGATGACTCAAAAACGGCATCCACAGATTACATAGCGCAGCATGGCCGCAACCAAAACAGCGAAAGGGCGCCAGGCGATAATCGGATTTGTTCCTCACTCCGGAGGAGTGAAATGTTTATAGCTCGCGCAAGCTGGAAATGTGAAGCACTCCTTTAGGAGTGCAATGTGCAGCGGCGGCAAATCCCATACATGTCGCTCCCGGAGCGAAAAACTTTGGGGTGCGCAGTACTATAAACATGCCACTCCTCCGGAGTGAGGAGACTCCGCGCAACCTCAGAATCTTGTAAAGAAAACAAGAAGTTGCTTATTTGCTACGCAGATTACCCAGACTCTTTTCTTAGAATCGTCGTGGCCGTACCTTTTCTCAAAGAAATCAGTGTAATCGGCGTAATCTGTGGCTGATCGTTTTTCGTCTCCGGTGGCAATCCGTCTCAAATTCAGGTGAAACCGTTCGGAGATTTTTCCTAACTTTTGTCACCGGGCTAAAGCCGCTGTGAGAATCAGACTGCCTCCTCATTCTATGGAGTAAACATCTCCACAGTAGTAGAATCCAGCCAACCTCGTAGCCCAGAACAGTCGAGAGTTTCTGAGGGCTCCGGTTCACCAGAGCGAGGACGACGGTAACGCCCAGGCAGTCTTAGTCGACTGAAGACAAACGTCGAGATTGGCGAGCCCGCATTCGCTCCATTTCCCCAAGACTCGCACATTCTCGCGGCTTCCCGAAGTGTTTTATGAGGCCTTCTCAGCGACCCCCTTTCCAATTGTCTTATGTCTGGCACCTCCTTCTTCTGTGTGTCTTTAGTCTGGTTGTTCTGTTACATCCTTATTCAGCTGCGGCTCAAAACAAATCCGTAATTATCGCGGTCGAAGACGATGCCGCTCCCTGGTCGCGCGGCGATGGCTCAGGCTATGCGAATGCCGTTGTGATCGCGGCATTCAAAGCGGTTGGGATCGACGTTGAGCTAAAGGTGGTTCCTTATGCCCGTTGTAAGCGCATGGCCATCAATGGCGAAGTGGCAGGGTGTTTTAGCACGTCTCCTTCATCAGAGTTATCCGGACTGATCGAGCTCTCGCGTAAACCGTTGTTCAGCGTTAGTTCTGGCTACTTCTATAATGTCAATAAGCCGCCCCGAGCCAAGCGTCAGGAGCGCCTTTCTCCTAAGACTACGGTTGGCACTGTGATTGGATACGAATACCCGCCTGCGTTTGAAAAACTCAAGCAACAGGGAATAGTTGTGGTTGAAGAGTCACCCTCTGAGGACATGAATCTGCGGAAGCTTGCTGCCGGACGCATAGACCTGGCGCTACTCAACTACAACGAAATGAAGTCGCCTGATTCTCTGATTCAGCGCGCCGGAGTCACGGGGCAGGTGAAGACTACTTTCCTTGCCGGCATTATGAAGTCATATATTGGTTTTAGCACCAGGCATTCTCAGGGGCGTTGGGCGCGAGAACAGTTTAATAAGGGATTCGCAGCCATTATTGCGAACGGGACGCTAAAGCGGATTCGCACAATGTGGTTGCAGATTCTGAATTAGAGATCGGAAGTAAAGTCGTATGAGAACCGTGCTTTCAATTGCGTTGCAGATTTTGCTTGCGGTGATTGTCACCGTAGTGGTCGTGCTTGGCATTTCCAGCGTTATTGAACTCAACATCCTCCAGAACCGCGAGAGACAACAGCTTCAAGCTCGAGGAACTGTAACGGCCGATCGCATTTCCAACAGCTTGGCCTATCCACTTTGGAATCTGAATCAAGTGGAAACCGAACGAGTTGTTCTTGATGAGTTAGCGGCACAGGAAGTCGCCAGGGTGGAAGTGCTCGACGAGCATGGGCAGCTGTATATCGGCAAGTTTAAAGCTGCAGATGGGTCGATTCAGGACCTTAAGTCGAACAATACCTCAACCGGATTGGTGGGGGGAAACTACTCATTTTCCAGAGAAGTCTACTTTAGAGGCAACCGGATCGGGTCGGTGAAGTTAGATGTATCTGCTGCCTATCTCCAGCCAGAAATGGCAAAGCTACGCTGGGGTATCGCTATCAAGCTATTTTTATTGGTGGTGATTCTGTCGGTTGTCCTGTCGATCGCGCTACGCGTGCTTGTTGTGCGTCGACTTTCAAAGCTCAAGTCGTGGGTGGAAGATCCGCAAGCGGGTAAGACCCCTCCGCATTTCAAATATTCAGCTGAAATAAATTCATTGGCAGAGGCCTTCGGCAAGATGTCGATTGATCTTCGGCACCAGCACGACGAACTGGAGCAGAAACACGCGCGTTTACTCGAACTCAATACACAGTTGCAGGAAAAGATCGAGGAACGCAAACAGTCCCAGGAGGAGTTGCGCCGGTACGCGGATGAAGTGCGTGATTTATACAACAATGCGCCCTGCGGGTATCACTCACTCGACGAGAACGGTCACTACGTTTTGATCAACGACACCGAACTGAATTGGCTGGGTTATACGCGAGAAGAGGTGATAGGCAAGCTGCGATTCAGTGATTTCTTAATTCCTGAACACCATCACATCTTTGCGGAACGATACCCACAGTTCTTGTCCAAGGGTTCGGTAAAAGACGTGGAGTATCAACTCTTGTCGAAGGATGGATCGACCAGAACCGTACTACTCAGCGCCACTTCGTCGAAGAACGTAGAAGGAAAGTTTGTGATGAGTCGGGCCACTGTGTACGACATCACTGACCGCCGTCAGGCGGAAGAGTTAGTCGAACGTTCAGAGGAAAAATTTGCGCGTGCATTTCGGTCGAGTCCGGTTGGACTTGCGGTTACCCGCGTAACCGATGGCCAATTCATCGAGGTGAATGAGGCGGCAACATCCTTTCTCGGCTACACAACGGACGAGTTGATTGGGAGGACGACCTTAGATCTCGGATTGTGGCCCAACCCAGATGACCGTAAAACTCTGATTGATGAGTTGACTCAACATGGTTCAGTTCGTGCTCGCGAGATACGTTTTCTTACCAAGCAAGGAAAGGAAGTTCTTTGTGAATATGCTGCTGAACAGATAGAAGTCAATGGCGAGCAGTGTGTACTGTCAGTGCTGTTAGACATTACAGAGCGCCGTTATATTGAGCAGGCGCTGAGAGCGAATGAGGAACTCCTCCGCCTTTTCGTCAAACACACTCCGGCGGCCATCGCGATGTTTAATACAGAGATGCGCTACCTGCAGGTTAGCGATCGCTTTCTGAAGGATTACCACCTGGAAGGACAGGACATCATTGGCAAGGTCCACTATGACGTGTTTCCCAATCTCCCTGAACGTTGGAAAGCGGCTCACCAGCGTATCCTGGCTGGCGCGGTCGAGCATCAAGACGAAGATCCCTTTGAAGAACCAGATGGCAGTCAGGGATGGTTAGCGTGGGAGAGTCTTCCTTGGAGAACGGCCGATGGTGAGATTGGTGGGTTGATTTTATTTACTCAAGTTATCACGCAGCGCAAACGCGCCGAGCAAGCGCTCCGGTCTTCAGAAGAACGGTTTGCCAAGATCTTCAATTTGAGTCCCTACAGAATGGGAATTCTCAGGGCTTCAGATGGCCTGATTCTCGACGTCAACGAATGCTGGCTTAAAGAAACCGGCTTTTCGAGAGAGGAAACCGTAAATCACTCCGTTTATGAACTGGGGCAATGGCTCAGTGAAGACACGCGGAAACTGATTCACGACTTGGTTGAGGAAAAGAAGCCGTTTACTGGCATTGAAGGGGCGATGAAAACTAAGGCCGGTGACGAGCGGTATATGTCAACTTCAGCTGCGCTGGTCGAATTCGATGGCGAGCTTTGTTATCTCTGGGCGTCGACCGACATCACTGAACGCAGACTTGCCGAGGAAGAGAAGCGTGAACTGATCCATGACCTTGGCGAGCGGGTTAAAGAACTCACGGCTCTGCACCAAACTGCACGAATCCTCCAGGACGAAAAAAAGAGTCTTCCTCATCTGTTGCAGGAGATAGTTTTGTTCCTTCCTCCAGCGTGGCAATACCCTGAAGTGACCGCTGCTCGCATCCGCTTTGGCGATCTCGAGTTCAAGACCCGTGGTTTTGCTTCTACGCCCTGGTCCCAGAGAGTGGAGTTTTCTGGCGGTCATCTAAAAGGTGAGATTGAAGTTGTTTACTTAAAGGAGATGCCGCCCGAAGACATTGGCCCATTCCTTTCAGAGGAAGCGAGCCTAATTAATTCCCTCGCTGAGATGATTAGTTCTGCCCTTGATCGACGCTACGCTCAGACGGCGTTGCAGGAAAGCGAAGAAGTGTTTCGTACGCTAACTGAAACTGTTTCAGCCGGGATCTACATCTATCGAGATGCCGAGTTCGTTTATGTAAATCCAAAAGCCGAAGAATTGACCGGATACTTGCGTGATGAACTGCTGAGCATGAGTCTGTACGATTTGGTTCACCCAACTTTTCGTGACGCCGTACGCGAGCGGGTGAAAGAGCGCGAACTCGGTTTGGTCCAAGCTTCGCGGGACGAAGAGAAGCTCCTTACAAAAAGCGGAGAAGAACGATGGATGGACGTCAGTGCTGCTCCCACGAAATTTCGTGGTGAACCCGCAGTTATCGTTACAACCTTCGACATCACTTCGCGTAAGCGCGCTGAAGAAGAGCTCAAGGCTTCTGAAGAGCAGCTACGTGCACTCTCGGCGAAGGCGCAATCGGCACGCGAGGAAGAAGGAACCCGCATTGCCCGCGAAATACATGACGAACTCGGTGGTGCCCTAACTGGATTGAAGTGGGATCTTGAAGGTATCGACTCGCGGCTGTCGACCGATAATGGCAGTTCAACGATTAGCGATGTACGAAAGCAAATTAGTTCGATGACTGGTTTGATAGAGTCAACAATCGATACCGTACGGCGCATATCGTCTGAGTTGCGGCCCGGGGTGTTGGATGACCTGGGTCTGGTTGCAGCCATCGAATGGCAGACACAACAGTTTCAGCGAAGGACGGGCCTGCAGGTGCACTGGGAAAGTGATTTAGAAGCGGCTGAAGTCAGCCATGACGGAGCAACAGCTGTTTTTCGGATCTTTCAGGAAGTGCTGACGAACGTGCTTCGTCACTCGCGCGCAAACAATATTTATGTCAAGCTTTTTCAACGCCGGCGGCAGCTTGAATTGGAAGTTGTAGATGATGGCCGCGGTATTACCGACGAAGAGCAAAAGAACACACTCTCGCTTGGACTCCTGGGAATGAAAGAACGCGCCCTGCTTGTCGGGGGCGAAGTGAGCATTACCGGTGCAGAGGGCCAGGGAACAACAGTTCTCGTAAGAATTCCACTAAGTAAAGAGTCGGAATCAGAGGCCATTGCATAGAATCCTGACCATTGACGATCACGAAGTGGTACGCGAAGGCGTAAAAGGTCTCTTTGCGGCTGGCCTCGCTGAGTTTGGTGAAGCACGCAACGGGGCCGAAGCTCTTAACCTCATCCGCAATCAGGATTGGGATATCGCTATTCTCGACATTTCTCTCGCAGGACGCAGCGGCCTTGATGTTTTGAAGGAGATCAAACAGCTCCAGCCAAAATTACCCGTATTGATGTTGAGCATGCATGCTGAGGATCAATATGCAATGCGAGCCTTCAAGGCCGGAGCCTCCGGTTACATCAGCAAGGCAAGTTCACGTGACGAATTACGTCAGGCCGTTTTGAAAGTCATCAAAGGCGGTCGTTATGTGAGTCCCTCGATGGCTGAGAGAATGGTGTTCGACCTCACGTCTTCAGAAAAGCTACCTCATGAGCACCTTTCCGACAGGGAACTCGAAGTGTTATGCCTGATTGCGTCGGGAAAAACGGTCGGAGAGATTGCCGAGTCTCTATCGTTGAGCGACAAGACGATCAGCACTTATCGTCGTCGTATTCTGGACAAGATGCAGCTGAGCACTAACGCCGAGCTCACCCACTACGCAATCAGAAACAATTTGGTGCAGTAGGTCATGTTCGCCCGTGTTTTGCACAAATGGGGTCAAATCCCACCCGCGGAGTTTACCGAGTACTGTCCTGGGTTAGACCAACGCAGAGCTGCCCTGGCGTTAACTAGCCTATTCTTTTGTAGGGCAATCAACTACAACGACCTCAACTTCTGCCTTACAAACTAATCATCAATGGCCTGATATTCCTTTTTTAGCCTTAGCTATATCCTCGCACGCTTTGCCAGTAGTCGGTCGAAAGAGTGCGGGTTCAGGCAAAAGCAGGCAATTGCCATAAGGCAACCACCGACACAAGTCAGGGCGCAGTACTTACACAGCTAAGAGCCGCTGCTTACAAATTCTCAGTAGGCGATAACGCGAGTGGGAGAAGAAGTCATATATGGAGAGTAGTGCACCTTGAACGTTTTGATCGTCGAAGATTCGCGAGCGTTGCAGAAGAGATTGACCGAAATGCTCAGCAAAGTGTCTGGCTTAAACTTAGTAGGACAGGCAAAGTGCGTCGCTGAAGCTCGGCAAGTCATTGAGAAACTTCATCCGGACCTCGTAATCCTTGACCTTCAGTTGGCTGATGGCAACGGTATCGAAGTTCTTTGCGAGACCAAGACTAACTATCCCTTAATCAGATTCGTCGTTTTCACTAACCAATCGGAGCTCCAGTACAGGCAGCGTTGCTTGGATCTGGGAGCCGATTACTTTCTTTGTAAGTCAACGGGGGCAAAATCGCTGCTTGCAATTAGCGAAGTTTTGGTCGCCGATGAAGGATATAACAGTGACGAACCCTCCTGACGATAACGATGTAGCCATTCTGGGGGGCAGAGGCTCGTCGAATTCGAAACTCTCAAACGCCCAACACGACCTTTGTCAATTTGCCCATGATTATGCCGATGAGGTTGCCGCCGAATTGATCGCGCAACTACGCGAGCAGGAGACATTACGTCGGAGCGAAGCTCGTTATCGCGACTTCTTCGAGAATGCCAAGGACGCCATTTATGTTCACGACTTAAGTGGTCGCTATCTGATGGTCAATCGGGCTGGTGAGAAGCTCGTGGGCTATTCACGCGACGAGTTGCTGCGGATGACTGTCTTTGATCTAGTACCCGCATCGCACTTTGCATTAGTGGGTGATAGCCTCAAACAAAAACTGAAAGACCACGCGCAAACCATTTATGAAGTCGAATTGATCAAAAAAGATCGCTCGCGACTGCCCATCGAAGTCAGTAGTCATTTGATTTACGAAAACGGTATTCCAGTCGGCGTTCAGGGCACAGCGCGCGACATTTCAGAACGACGATGCGCCTTAGAGGCAGTTAAGGAGAGCGAGGCGCGATTTCGTACGGTTGCCGTCACCGCCGCTGACGCAATCATAACGATCGATGAAGACAGCATCATTCATTTGGTGAATCCAGCAGCAGAACGAATCTTTGGTTACACGTCTGAAGAGATGCTTGGTAAGAGTCTTTCTCAACTCATGCCGGAGAGGTTTCGCGGTGCCCACCACAAGGCCGTCGCTACTTATTTGAAAACGCATTCAAAGCAGAGAAGTTGGGAAGCTATCGAGCTTCCCGGTTTGGATAAAGGCGGAAGGGAAGTGCCTCTGGAGTTGTCCTTCGCTGAATACACAAGAGCAGGCAAGTGCTTCTTCACGGGCATTGCCCGCGACATAAGTGGACGTAAACGAGCTGAAAAGGCATTGCGAGAAAGTGAGGAAAGGTTCAGAACTCTGTTTGAGAACGCTCGCGAAGCAATCTTCACCTGCGATCTAAGTGGCAATTTTACTTCGATAAATCAGGCAGGTGAGGCGCTAACTGGCTTTTCACGCGAGGAGACATTGGAGTCAAACTTCGCTCGTGTTGTTGCACCTGAATGTCTTCCAATCGCCAGAGAAATGTTGAGTCGCAAAGGCTCGGGGGATGTGGCGACAACATATGAGCTCGAGCTCGTTACCAAACAAGGTCGACGGATATTAGTCGAAGTCAGTTCCCGGACATTGCACGAGGACGGCGAACCGATCGGTGTACAGGGCAGCGTTCGTGACATCACCACACAAAAGCGTGATGAAGATGCCCTGCGCAAATCGGAGGAACAGTATCGCGTCCTATTTGATCGAAACCCGCAACCAATGTGGGTCTATGAATTGCAAACTTTAGCCTTTCTCGCAGTCAACGATGCCGCGGTTCGTCACTATGGTTACTCACGAGAGCGTTTTCTTGCGATGACGGTCGATGCGATCCATCCGCATGAGGATGTACCGGCCTTAGTCGAAGAGTTGAGCAGGATTGACGGGCATTGTCATCTCGGCGAGTGGCGCCACTGCGTCGCTGATGGTAAGACCATCAGCGTAGAGATAACGGCTGACGTAATCGACTTCGCTAATCGAAAAGCCGGCTTGGTGCTCGTAAACGACATCACGGGCCACAAAATTGCTGAAGAGGCTTTGCGCATCAGTCAGGCGCAGTTGCAACAATCACAAAAACTTGAAGCAGTAGGTCAACTTGCCGGCGGAGTTGCGCATGACTTCAACAATCTTTTAACGGCAATTGGCGGTTACACCGATTTGACCCTGCGTCGCTTGACTGATGATGATCCACTACGGAGCAACTTACTCGAGATCAAGAAAGTAACCAATCGCGCCGCATCTCTCACCAGACAGCTCCTCGCTTTTAGCCGCAAACAAATTCTCGAACCCAAAGTCCTCGACCTAAATGCTGTAATCACCGACATGTTCAAGATGTTGCGTCGCTTGATCGGTGAAGACGTGGAATTGGTTGCGGACTTATCGACTGATCTCGGCAAGGTCAAAGCCGATCCGGGCCAGGTTGAGCAGATTCTCATGAATCTCGTAGTCAATGCCCGTGATGCGATGCCTCACGGAGGAACGGTAACAATCGAAACGAAGAACGTAACCTTAGATGAGGGTTATGCATTTCACCACGTACCAATGCAGCCAGGTGACTACACGATGCTGGCCATCAGTGACACCGGGCTGGGAATGGATAAGGGCACCCAGTCACATGTATTCGAACCTTTCTTCACAACTAAGCCAGCAGGCAAAGGAACTGGCCTGGGTTTGTCGACAGTCTACGGGATCGTAAAACAAAGCGGCGGGTACGTTTGGGTATACAGCGAAGTTGGAAACGGCACTGTCTTTAAGATCTATTTGCCTCGCGTTACCAGTAAGCACCACATTGAGAAACCGAAAAGCTTAGTTGTAAACACCTCTTATGGAAAAGAGAGGATCTTACTTGTGGAAGATGAAGAAATTGTCCGGCGTATGGCCAGGATGATTCTCGAAAATCATGGCTACTCAGTGTTGGAAGCTCTGGACGTCAAAGACGCGTTGAGAATCTGTCTTGAGAAGGGGAAGACAATAGACCTATTGCTAACCGACGTAATCATGCCAGGAATGAGTGGACGAGTTTTGTCAGAACGTATTGCAGACCTGCTACCTGATCTACCAGTTCTATATATGTCGGGTTATACGGACGACGCTATTGTTCGTAACGGTATTCTTGATGAAGGCATCTGCTTCCTGCAGAAACCATTCACCAGAGAATCGCTGCTCGCAAAGGTGCGCGAAGCTCTGAAAGTCGATGTGCAAGCCTAGCACCTTCAACAGAGAGATAATGAGTTTACTTAGACCTTTTGCAATGGATGATCTGTTGTCGCTCCCACAAAGCGTCCGTCAACAGACGCAAACAGCGACTCTTGACGCCAGGCAAAGATTCTGTTTTTCCGAGCCCTCTTTGATTGGATGCAGCGAGACCTTCATCAAAGCGATGAAACAAGTTGGACGAGTGGCGGGCACGAATGTGCCAGTGATGTTGACCGGCGAATCTGGAACCGGCAAAGAAGTAGTGGCGTTGGCGCTCCACCGGCGGAGCCTACGTGCACACAAGCCATTCATCTCGGTTAACCGTGCTGCAATTCCGGCCGATCTGATTGAGTCGGAATTGTTTGGACACGAACGAGGCTCATCCATTGGATCAGATGGAGTTAACGTAGGACTTTGGGAAAAGGCAAACGGCGGGACAGTTTTCCTTGAAGAAGTGACCGAAACACCACTGGTGTTTCAAGTGAAGTTGCTACGGGCATTGGAGCAGGGTGAGATCCGGCGCGTTGGTTCAAGTCGAACAATTTGTGTTGATGTTCGAGTGATCGCGACAAGTAATCGCTGTCTCGAGCAGGAAGTTAAAGCCGGACGTTTTCGTGAGGATTTGTACTACCGTTTAAATGTGATTTCGATTGCGCTGCCGCCACTCAGAGAACGCCGCGAAGACATTTCGCTATTGGCGCAGCATTTTGCGAGGCTTAGTGGCGGCCGAAACATGGACGTTCTATTTACTCCCGAGGCGCTCAAAGCTCTCGAATCTTACTCGTGGCCGGAAAATATTCGTGAATTGAAGAACGCGGTGGTTCAGGCGACGGCGATGTGCGACGAGGTAATTCACTTGAAAGACTTACCGGAGCGAGTTCGCTCATACAAGGAGACCTTGCAGATTGCAGATTGAATGTCCGATATGCTTTATTAGCTTGTCGGGTCGTTTCATTTAACCGATCTGGTTTCCAGGAAAGCGGATCCATATGACGTCATCGACAAGCTAAAGCATATCGGACATTCAATCTGAAATCTGCAATCTATTGCGGTGCGATCTGGTACTGCTCGAGTTTTCCGTCGGCCATTTCGTAGGTCCAGACGCGCACATTTTTCTGCGCGAAACGAGCGCCA
>DASYRR010000242.1:0-5920 GCA_036004125.1 Pyrinomonadaceae bacterium
GGAAGGTCTGCTTCCGTTAGCGGACGAGGCGTAATCACATCGTAGAAATAGCCGTAGCGCGGATCATCGAGCAAAGCCGGGCCAATACCGAGTTTGGTTCCTGGGAACAGGTCCAAAACAGCGGCAGCCAGCAAGTGTGCGGTTGAGTGACGAAGGACCTCGAGACCATCGCGAGTTTGCGGCACGATTGGCTCAATTTGAACTGACGCCGAACCATTTTCAGATGGCAGTGCGTCCAGTTGAGCGGCTAGGTCTACCTCGTGACCGCCGACTTTCGCCGCCAACGCCTGTTTGGCTACGTCCCGATCCAACTTCTTTAAAGCTTCAGCGATCGTAGACGAAGCTGGCATAGGGACAGCAGCACCGTCCTTAAGTTGTACGTTGATCTCGCTCATCTCTGTCTCGCCTTCTGGCGCACCTGAAAACCAATTACCCCATGCGGGGGGGCGCGCCCGTGGACTAAACCAAAGACCTAAGTCCTAAGGCCGAAGACCTCTTCCTACTTTTACGATTCACCAATTATTACTTACTTAGTCTGATCGGATTCGATAGGAGCGCCTTCGTTGCGCGCCCGCGTGGTGCGGGTCGTCAATCAAAAAGTAGAGAATCGAGTTGTTGTTCGATTCATAACGAAGGTCTTCCGGAGCGTCCTATCAAAAGTTAGAGGCAGCTAATTCTTTCGCAGCCCTGCCATGGCTTTATTCACGAGGCTGGATGATAGCAAAGGGTTAGAAAGAGAGGCAAGCTCGCAAAAATGTAAGATCGCATTGCCACACTTCCCGCACCTCGACGTCGTTAAAAAGAACAAGGAAGGGTGGTTTACGCCCGGCTGTCCTCTTATTCTTCATTGAGCACGTAGTTGGCGAGTAAGCCAACCCTTCCTGACTGTTCTATTCCTTTCTATGAGGGAATCCACATTTGAGGATGTGGAATACTCGCTCCTCCAAATACCTCCTTCGGCGTATTCTGAAGCAAGCGTACTCACCAACCTTTGGACCGAATTTGAATGAAATTCATCATTCACCTCTATGCTGCCCTGCTCACGTTTGTTATCGGAGTCACCGTCACCGCACTTTGGTCTACTTGTAATCCTTCAAAATCAAAGTCGGTGTCAGCGCCCGTAGCTTCACCACCCACGCGTTTAGTACAAACGGCTGTCGTCTTCAGCGGAGATAATGAAGACAGTTGGAAATATGAGAAGGGTCTTTATTCAAACGACGAATACGGCTATTCATTGAGAATTCCCGATCCATTTATCGCTTATCGATCACCCGAGCCCATGCCGAATCACGGCTTCGCGATCGACCTATCAAAACGAGACGACGCCACAGTGTGGGTTGACGGAATGTACAACGCTTTGGAATGGGCCTCTTTGAACCAAGCTGCCAGGGCCAACTTGGAATATCTTCACGACCCAGAGGTCACCGACATAAGAATGGTGCAATGCAAGTACATACGTTTGTCGCGTCTGCGAGCGGTTCGAATTGTCGCAGCATACAAGCGCACGGGCATTTCAATGATTGAAGATGAAATCATCGCCATCAGAAAAGAGCGCGATATTGTCTACACGCTTAAGTTGAGAACCACCGTCGCTCGCTATTCTGAAGATGTAAAGGTGCTGGATCGACTACACCGTACTTTCAATTTGGAACCGGTGCCCTATTGATGAGACTCAAACAGAAAGCCGACCATTTTCAATTCATTGTTAGTGCCGAAAAAAGTATTTTTTTGAAGACTATACTCGCCAGTTTGCGGTAGCATATCCGTCTCAAGTTTTCATTCCGAGTTCTTCGATCAATAACAAGCAATCCCAGGAGACTAAGCTATGCGCTCAGCATCCCCAGCTCTGACCTACTGTCTCGTCGCGGTTCTTATTCTTACGGCCTGTTTCTCCATTCAAACTCCGGCTCAAGGAACCAGAACTAATGGCGCACGAGCAAGGCCCGCCACGCCTGCCGAGCCCTTGGACGCGAAAGAGAGCGAGATGCGCGCCGCCATTGAGCGCTACACGGTCGATCGTGGCAGTCTGCAGCGATCATTACCAGTAGCCACTTCACCGACTCGCCGCGAACGATTCAGGAAACTCTACAGCGATTGGCTTGCTTCTCTGCTCAAGCTGGACTTCGACGCCATGAGTCAGGACGGCAAGATTGATTACATACTTTTCAAGAACCATCTCGAATACGAACTGCGTCAGCTCGACATTCAGGCGAAGCAGCTCGACGAGATTCAACCGCTCATCCCATTCGCCAAGACGATCATCGACTTTGAAGAATCGCGACGACGCATGGAGTCAATCGATTCGGCGAAAGCCGCCGCAACCCTGACTGATCTGAAAAAACAAGTAGATGAACGACGCCGAGCTGTTGAACTTGGCTTGCGACCTGATGGACGTGGTGGAGACTCGAGTGCTGTGGCGGTGCGCGTGAAAAAGACTGTGGCCAACCGCGCAGTCGGAGCCGTGAATGGTCTCCGAAACACACTCAGAAACTGGTACACGTTTTACAACGGTTACGACCCAGTCTTCACCTGGTGGAATGACGAACCATACAAAGCGCTCGACCAATCGCTGACAAACTACTCTACATTCCTTTCCGAACGAGTCGTCGGAATCGCCGGTGGACAGACGCAGGGCGGGGGCGGTGCTGGAAACCGCGGCGCTGGTGGCGGTCCCGCAGGCGGTGGCGGTGGTGCACAAGGCGGTGGTGGTCAAGGGCCCGGCGGTGCTGGTGGATTTCAAAGACCACCAACTGCTGCGAGACCTGGTGATGCCAGTGACATCGTTGGCGATCCCATCGGACGCGACGCACTCATCAGCGAGCTGCGTTCAGAAATGATTCCTTACACACCAGAAGAGATCATCGCCATCGGTGAAAAGGAAATGGCGTGGTGCGAAAACGAAATGAAGAAGGCATCGCGCGAATTGGGCTATGGCGACGACTGGCATAAGGCACTCGAACACGTCAAGGACCTCTACGTCGAGCCTGGCAAGCAACCCCAGATGATTCGCGATCTGGCTTTAGAAGCGATCAAGTTTGTCGAAGATAACAACCTCGTCACAGTGCCCGAACTCGCGAAAGACACCTGGCGAATGGAAATGATGACTCCTGAACGCCAACTGGTGAGTCCTTTCTTTCTTGGTGGCGAGACAATCCTGGTTTCCTTCCCCACCAACACGATGGCTCACGAGCAAAAGATGATGAGCATGCGGGGTAACAATATTCACTTCGCTCGCGCAACAGTTCATCATGAGTTAATTCCCGGCCATCACCTGCAAGGCTTCATGGCGGCTCGCAACAAACCGTATCGAGCCATTTTTGGTACGCCTTTCTGGTCAGAAGGAAATGCGCTTTACTGGGAACTGCTTTTGTGGGACTTGAATTTTGCAAAGAGTCCCGAAAACAAAATTGGCATGTTGTTCTGGCGCATGCACCGTTGCGCCCGCATCATCTTCTCGCTGAGTTTTCATCTTGAAAAGATGACACCTCAAGAGTGCATTGATCTACTCGTTAACAAGGTGGGACACGAACGCGACAATGCGACTGCTGAAGTTAGGCGCTCTTTCGATGGCAGCTACGGTCCGCTTTACCAGATCGCATATTTGATCGGCGGCTTACAGCAATACTCAATGCACAAGGAATTAGTTGACTCAGGAAAGATGACTAACCGCCAATACAACGATGCATTACTCAAGGAGAACCGCATCCCAATCGAAATGATTCGGGCGAGTATTACGAAACAGAAACTAACGCGCGGTTTTGTGACCAATTGGAAGTTTTACGGAGAGACGCCGTGAAGCACAGGAGCAGGAGCAGGAGCAGGAGCAGGAGCAGGAAGATACATCATTGGTCAGTTATCATTTGACATTTTTCATTCGTCATTTTGTTCCTGCTCCTGCCTCCTACTGCTGTCTTTTCAATACCGCAGCGACAAACAACTCAGCCCGCCATCCATCTTCTGAAACTCCGACATGTCGATTGATATCGTCTTGTATCCGAGTTCTCTAATCTGTTTCTCAAACAAAGGAAAGCCCGACGCGATTAGAAGCAATTCGTTAATCTGAACACAGTTTGCTGCATATTCTTCGCCTGCACTTACCTTAATCAAGTCATAGCCTCGAAATTGCTCTCGACCTATAAGCTCATCGATGACGACGAGTTGATTGTTTCCCAAATACGCGAGACCGCTCTTTAAATGAAGAATACTCTTAACGTTTCTGACGTCGACGAATTCGGACTTATAGTCATAGACCCAAAGCATATCGGCGAGTTGTTGAGCACCAACTTCATTCGTGCGTTCCGAGATGCCAATGAAGAAGTGATCTCCGGCTTCGCAAACGTCGCCGCCGTCCAGCGTACCGGGAGCTTCAATCCAACAAATGTCATCGAAAAACTGGAAAAGAGTTTCTTCGATCGAACCCGCCTCAGCACGACGCGTTTCCGCACCAGGACGAGTGACGATCGCGCAACGTGAGGTCAGGATCGCTGTGTCTTCGACGAAGGTAGAGTCGGGATGCTGATCATCCGCAGGCAAGGTTACTAGTGTTAGTCCACACGACTGTAACGCCTCACAATAAGTTGCGTGCTGCGTTAGCGCAGTTTTGTAGTCCGGTTTGCCGAGGTCGACTGTAGTCAAGCCATCAGAAAAGTTTGTGCTGGGTGGGCGCACAATCGCGCGAGTAAGCAAGCGCTCTTTCCCGTTCATGAGTCTCGACGACTATGCATTAGCCGCGAATTGATTGATCTCGCCCGGCTTGCGCAGCATTTTGTTGACTTCGCCAATATGAAGCTCTTCTTCACTGATCATTCGGCGTGCGTAATCTTCGAGGAGCACCGACCGATCGCGAGCCAGGTCGAGTAATTGTTTGTAGAGTCGAAGGCCTTCCTTTTCGGCTTCCAACGACTCCAGCAGAATATCCCCGATGCCGTGTTTGTGTGTCTCCAACAGAGCGCCAATCTTCAATGAAGGATGCTCTCCAAAGTGCGTCACTAACTCGCCCGCCTCATTGGCGTGGGTCAGACACGTATTTGCCTCGCTACGGAGCCAACTCACAATGGGGATGCGATTATGGCCAAACACCATCAGTGAGTAATGCGTGTAGCGGACAACGCCGGCGAGTTCCGCCTCCATGATCTGGTTCAGAAGTTTTACGGCGGTTGCTTTGTCGAAACTTTCGTCAGCCATGATCGCTCCTCCAGTTTTTGGAAGAGTATACACGAGGCTTCAACTTATCCAATTCAACGGTAGAACAGAGGTGACGGCCTACAAGAATCTCCCCAAAATTAACAAGTTGGGAGGGGGCAAGATTCAGATAGCCGACTCATACGCGAACACCTAAACTTACTGTCATGGAAAAACTCGATACCGCTTTTTATAAAGCCCTTGATACAGCTGTGACTCATGCAGTCTCGCATCTTGAAAAACTCAGCCAGGATTCAGTCGCCGCTACTGTAAGTGCCGACACTCTTCGCTCCCGGCTCGCAAAAAAGCTGAATGATGATCCCCTTTCGCCTGAACTCGTCGTTGACGAACTTGCTCAAGACGTCGAAGGCGGTTTACTCGGTTCGGCAGGGGGAAGATTCTTTGGCTGGGTAATCGGCGGCGTACTTCCTGCCGCGCTCGCGAGTGATTGGATGACCTCCGCCTGGCAACAAAACGCCGCACTCTACGCAAAGAGTCCAGCAGCAGCCGTCGTACTTAGGTAGTTTTCTCTGCGGTATCTCGGCGGCCTCTGTGTCTTCTTAGAAACTCGATGTGAAGGCCATGGCAATTGAGCCGTACTGCCTTGCCCCGGAGATCGCGGTAGGACTGCCGATTGCTCGACAGCCCCCGCACAGATCCCGGCGTGCAGTTTTCCCGCACCGGGCTCTTCGTGAATACTCGCTTCCGCAGCAAGGCTCAGCAACGTGCTCGTTTCAAA
>DASYRR010000243.1:0-39740 GCA_036004125.1 Pyrinomonadaceae bacterium
TGGAACTAACCGCTCGCTGTATGTTGCACGAAACCGATCATTGCGACGGCATCGTGTTTCTCGACAAGATGAGTTCAATCAAAAGAGAAATTGTGAAACGAAAGATTCGAAAATTGCAGAAAGCTGGGAAGTGGGACTGAAGAGACAATAGGCAGGAGCAGGATGCAGGAGGCAGGGCGCGGCGGAACGATATGTTCGCCGCGTTTGTTTTTGTTCGATGCCCTTTAGTAGTACCGAAGGTACTACTAAAGGGTGACGATTGACCCTTCACATTTGCTCAAGCAGATTACTGAACGCTAATATCTCGAAAAACATAAATTGGAGTTAAGTTATGCAACCCGAATTTCGCAACGAACCATTTACCGATTTCACTAAGGAAGAGAACGCCCGGGCGATGCGTGCGGCTATTGAGAAAGTGAAAAGCGAGCTTGGTCGAGAGTACCCGCTCGTGATTGGCGGTGAACGAATAACTACAGAAGAAAAACTCGACAGTATCAATCCGGCCAATCGAACTCAGCTTGTGGGCCGCTTTAACAAGGCAACAAAAGAACTCGCCACCCGCGCAGTTGATATTGCCTACCAAACATTCAAGTCCTGGCGTAACACTCCCGCACAAGATCGTGCAGACTTGCTCTTTCGTGTAGCCGCAATCATGCGCGAGCGCAAACACGAGCTGTCGGCGTGGATGATTTACGAAGTTGCTAAGACCTGGGCCGAGGCAGATGGCGACACCGCGGAGGCAATCGATTTCTGTGAATTCTACGCCCGCGAGATGCTTCGTTATGCCGGTGATCATCCTTTAGTTCAGATACCGGGCGAGGAGAATGCACTGGATTACGTTCCGCTCGGTGTTGGCGCCGTCATACCTCCCTGGAACTTTCCCTTGGCAATCATGGCGGGCATGACTGTCGCCGCTGTCGTCACTGGCAACACAGTTGTGCTTAAGCCCTCGTCGGATGCGCCGACGATCGCATTCAAGTTCTTTGAGATGCTCGAAGAAGCCGGTATGCCCTCCGGGGTTGTGAGCTTCATGACCGGTTCGGGAGCCGAAGTCGGCGATATAGTAGTAGATCATCCGAAAACACGATTCGTCGCCTTCACCGGCTCGAAGGAAATCGGACTTCGAGTTAACGAGCGCGCAGCGAAGGTTCATGAAGGCCAGGTCTGGATCAAGCGAGTCGTTGCCGAAATGGGTGGCAAGGACGCGATCATCGTTGCTGACGATGCTAACCTGGATGATGCCGCGACGGGCGTAGTGCAATCCGCTTTTGGATTTCAAGGTCAGAAGTGTTCCGCCTGTTCGCGAGCAATCATCGATGCGCGCGTTTACGACGAGATGCTGGATAAGATCGTCGAGCAGACTGCCAAAATAAAGCTTGCTGATCCAACTGACGCAAACACCAACATGGGCGCAGTCATTAACGACAAGGCGTTCAAGGCGATTAATGCCTACATCGAGAAAGGCAAGAAGGAGGGCGGCCGAGTCGTAATCGGTGGCGGTTCAGACGGCGAGAAGGGATTTTTTATCGAGCCGACGGTCATTGCAGACGTGAAGCCGGGAGCGACGATTGAACAGGAAGAAATATTTGGTCCGGTGCTCGCGGTGATCAAAGCGAATGACTACGACGATGCGCTGAGTATTGCGAACGACACGCAGTTTGGTTTGACTGGCGCCGTCTACAGTTCTGACGAAGATAAACTTGAGCGTGCGCGCAAAGAGTTTCACGTTGGTAATCTCTATTTGAATCGTAAATGCACGGGCGCGCTGGTTGGGGTGCATCCGTTTGGTGGGTTCAATATGTCTGGCACAGATTCAAAAGCCGGCGGGCGGGATTATCTTTTGTTGTTCCTGCAGGCCAAGGTCTCGGCAGAGAAAGTTGGCGCGACGACGAGTCGTAAAGCCGAAGCCGGAACAGCCGTGTGAACCCAGTCAGATTTCAGAGGACTGGTTGGAATCTGAACTGAAAAAAGAACAGGTCAATCGTCACCCTTTAGTAGTACCTTACGCTCAAATAAGGCGCCTAGTGCTGGGACCGCAGGCGTCCTCGCCTGCTAGTGGCATATCAAGATTCCTACCGCTTCCAAGCAGCTGACGCAATCGAACCCGGCAGGCTAGGACGCCTGCGGTCCCAGTATTACGTCGCGCTTTGCTATTTGCGGACTACTAAAGGGTGACGATCTTACTTGTTCTTTTTTTCGGTTTCAGAATATCGTCAACCCGATGCGCATTGTCTTCATGGGTACTCCGGCGGCCGCGGTACCGACACTTCATCGTTGTCTCGAGGATGGGCACGAAGTCGTTGCTGTGTGGACGCAACCGGATCGGCCATCCGGGCGCGGAAACAAGGTGGTGCTCTCTCCGGTCAAACAATTCGCACTCGACCGAGGACTCACCATACATCAGCCCTCCAAATTAAGGACCGACGAAACAAAGTCTCTGTTTGCTTCGCATACGGCTGACGTCGCAGTCGTCGTTGCTTATGGCCGCATTCTTCCCAGCGAGTTTCTAACTACACCACGCCGGGGATGCATCAACGTTCACTTTTCACTACTGCCACTTTATCGAGGCGCATCGCCAGTTAACTGGGCGATTGTCAATGGTGAAAAAGAAACGGGCGTGACGACCATGTTTATCGAACCAACCCTGGACACTGGGCCGATTCTGTTACAAAGCAAAACAGAGGTGGGCGAGAATGAGACGGCTTCGGACTTGATGGGGCGACTTTCTGAGATGGGCGCAAACCTACTCGGCCAGACACTCTCACAACTGGATAACCTCACACCGCGGGAACAGGATCCGCATGCAGCAACGTTTGCTCCGATACTAAAGAAGGAAGACGGACTGATCGATTGGACAAAACCTGCGACCGAGATCGAGCGCGGTGTTCGAGGTTTTCAACCTTGGCCCAATGCACACACCGTTTTCAACTCTCGTGGACTGATAATTTGGCGCGCCGAAGTCACAACGTCGACCACCGATAACGCTCAACCAGGTGAGATCGTCAGTGCTCATGGAGACGATCTGATTGTGAAGTGCGGCGGCCAAACTACACTGCGCCTTACGGAGTTACAGCCCGAAGCCAAACGGCGAATGATCGCGCGTGACTTTCTCAACGGAACGCATCTGAAAGTTGGCGATCGTCTTGGTTAGAAATAGAGTTTCACCCGCGCGTTGGGCCGCATTTGAAATTCTCCGTAAGGTCGAAGACGGAGTCTTTTCGTCAGTTCTGCTTGCCCGGGAATCGCAGCTCGATCCGCCTGATCAAGCTCTTTGCCACGAATTAGTGTTGGGCGTCCTTCGTTGGCAACTGAACCTCGACAAAGTCATCGAACACTACTCGAACCGCAGTATTGAGACACTTGATAAGTCAGTTCTTATTGCGTTACGTCTTGGCCTCTATCAGTTGCGCTTTCTCACCCGTGTTCCAGCATCTGCTGCGGTAGACGAATCCGTGAAACTTGTTCACACTGCGCGGCTCAGTTCAGCACGATCGTTTGTAAACGCAGTTCTCCGGCGGGCCACACGTGAACCCCTGTACGATCCCTCTACCAGTACCTCTAATCCAATCGAAAGAATTGCAATCCAGACCTCTCATCCATATTGGTTGATTGAGCGTTGGGTCAACTCATTCGGACAGGAAGAAACCGAATTGTTTGCCAGGGCAAATAACGAAACACCACCAACGGCCTTCCGTATCGTTCGAACAAAAGCCAACCAGTCTGAGGTTTTGGCAAAGCTCAGCGCGGCTCAAGTCGCGTTTGAATCATCTGATCTCGTACAAGATGCGTGGCGCGCATCATCAGGCTCACGAATACTGCGCGAGCTTGCCGAAAGCGGTGAAGTCTATTTACAGGATGAAGCATCACAACTCGTGGCAGAAATAGTCGCAGCACATCCGGGCGAAAGAGTTCTGGATCTTTGTGCAGCACCGGGAGGAAAGGCGACGCTGATTGCAGATCGCACTAATGCATTTGTGGTTGCCAGCGATGTTTCAAGGCAGCGCCTAGCGACAGTTGGGAAATCAGTTGCAACTCAACAGCTGAAGGGCATTTCTCTAACGTTGTTGGATGCTTCTCAGCCGCTTCCATTTCAATATGACTCGTTCGATCGAGTTTTGGTGGATGCGCCTTGCTCTGGTACGGGCACGCTGAGGCATAACCCCGAAATCCGCTGGCGCATTTCAAGTGACGACATTAAGAGTTTAGCGGCCCAACAACGCCGGTTTCTTATCAATGCGGCCAAAGCAGTAAAGGCCGGCGGCCGGTTAATCTATTCCACTTGTTCTGTTGAAAAAGAGGAGAACGAAGAGGTAGTTGAGCAGTTTCTCCAGAGCCACAAGAATTTCCGGCAGATATCGCTCAGAACCGGATCGATACTAGCTACTCCTTCAGGGGCTCTTCGAACCTGGCCGCACCGAGACGGTACTGACGGGTTCTTCGTGGCTGTCTTAGAAAAGTGAGAAAGTCCTTTTTGAGATCTGAAATTTGAGATCTGAGATCTTGAGTGCTAGACTGCGCAACTTGGTCTTGACCTTGCCGTAGTTCTAAAAAGGTGAGACGTTAACTTCAGTGAGTTTAGTCGCAAAATTGCTCGCAGTCGTAAGAAGAATCACGATAGTTATCGTGATCGCCATCGCTTTTCTGTTTGGAGTCGCAACCACTGTTTACCTGTCATTGCGAAGTCCGGAAGTGAAAGTTCCGGACGTTGTTGGCAAGGATCGATTCGAAGCAGAAAAGATACTCGCTGATGCAGATCTCAATTTTCGAGTTCGCGCAACCCGGCCTAGTAATCAAGCCAAGCCCGACACAGTTTTGTTTCAGTTGCCCCGGCCTGGGGAGGTAGTTAAGGCCGGGCAGACTGTCGCAATGGATATCAGCCGAGCTACGAAAGAAGGTGAGACGCCCGAAACTGTGAAACCGGCTGAGAGCGACAATCGGAACACTAATAGTTCGGCCAGTGCAAATGAGAACCGACCGAAGCGACCCAGGAACAAGAACGAAAACGGAAACGGCAACGCAAATAGCAATGCGAATAGCTCGGTGAATGCGAATCGGACCGTAAATGCGAATCGTCCGAATGCAAACGCGACAACGGTTGATAACGCGAACATTACTCCTCGTGCCAACAGTAACGCATCTCCAAAACCGCCGAGTAATCAGAACTTGAATCGACGACCCATTGCTCCGAAACCATCGCCGTCGGTTTCAAACTC
The DNA here is from genome assembly GCA_036004125.1 of Pyrinomonadaceae bacterium. Lineage (GTDB taxonomy): Bacteria > Acidobacteriota > Blastocatellia > Pyrinomonadales > Pyrinomonadaceae > PSRF01. The sequence continues at coordinate 5,214 of DASYRR010000243.1, forward strand.
AAATAGGTAACAGCGCTGGATGAACAGAAACATCGAGATTGCTCCTTCGATTTTGTCCGCCGACTTCGCTCGGCTCGGTGAAGAAATTGAGGCTGTGGAACGCGGTGGTGCCGGCATTCTGCATGTCGACGTCATGGACGGACACTTCGTACCCAACATTACGGTTGGCTTGCCGGTGGTGAAATCACTTGCTGCTGCGACCCGCTTACCGATCGACGCTCATCTGATGATTACTGAGCCAGGTCGTTATGCCGCCGAGTTTGTAAGAGCGGGGGCAAAAATGGTATCTGTGCACGTCGAGGCTGATGCGCATTTACATCGAACTTTGATGTCGATCAAGTCGGCGGGCGGGCAAGCCGGCGTTGTGCTAAATCCGGCCACTCCAGTCGGGGCGTTGGAAGAGGTGCTGCAGTTTGCCGACTATGTTTTGGTAATGTCCGTGAACCCTGGATTCGGCGGTCAGGAGTTTATTCCCCAGTCGATAACGAAAGTTAGGCAGCTAAAACAAATGATTACTGACCGAAAGCTGGACGTTCGCATCGAAATCGACGGCGGCATCGACAAGTCAAACATCGAGACTGTGGTTGCTGCGGGTGTTGAAATTGTGGTTGCAGGCTCGGCAGTGTTTCGAGGTGGTGACGCTGAATTAGCCGTAAAAGAGCTGCGGAATGCCACAGTTCAATGGGTTTAGAGGTTTATTTCTGGGAGTCGGGCGAACCGAACGCGGCGAAATTGAATCCGAATAGCTGGTATCCTTTTCTCGCCAAACAAGTTTTTGTCGGAGGTTTAGTGTATGAGATCTCGCCTTCTTAGCTTGCTGGTCCTTTGTGTTCCGATGTTAGGGCTAACACAGGCAGCACTTGCGCAGCGACCCGGCGGTCAAACGGAGCTGTCAGTAAACCAGCGCTTGGACGTCATGAGCTCCAAGTTAGACTTGATGCGCCGGTCCTTGAATAGCGCCATCTCGTCGATGGCGCCCGCAGCCAAGAGTAACGAGAAGACAAAGCCGAACGCTGACGATCCTGTTGTGCGCTTAAAGAGTTTGGAGAAGGAAGTCTCATCTTTAACGTCCGAGATAAGTGATATTCGAGCTAAGAATGATCGGGCAGAGAAGTTCGACGCCACGATCGTTGATCGGCTGGAAACATCGGTCGCGGAACTCAATCCGAGGGTAGATGCGGTTCTCCAGCAAACAGCCAGTGCTCGAGGCACTGCCGCGAATGCCTCATCAGCCAACAAGAAAAAGAAGAAAGGAAAATTATTTGGCCTGTTCGGTGGTGGAGGCGACGACAAGTATGCTGAACTGACGGGAGCTGCGCTTGCTGGTCGCGACCGCGTGCTCTTCGAAGAAGCTGCAAAAGAAGTAAGAAAAGGCCATCACGATACAGGCCGACTGTTATTTCAGACGATCATTAATGCATACCCCGATTCACCGTTTCTCCCGATGGCAAAGCTCGCGATCGCCGACTCTTTCTTCCTCGAAGGCACTACCAGCGCGCTGATCCAAGCGGCTCAAGGGTATCAAGATTGGCTAACGTTTTTTCCAACTGATCCGTTGGCTGACGACGCGATGTTGAAAGTTGCGGAATCGGAAATGCGACAGATGGGGTTATCAGACCGCGACATCTCGCATGCGAAAAAGGCAGAACAACGATTGAAAGCGCTGCTGCAGCAGTATCCTAAGAGCACTTTGCGTCCTACAGTTGAACTTCGTCTCCGGCAGGTCCAGGAAAACCTGGCGATGCATAATCTCACAATTGCTCGCTTCTATCAGGATACAAAGTTTCAACAAGGAAAAGGTGGACTTAAGGGTGCACAGTGGCGACTGAAGGAAATTGTGGACAAGTATCCGTGCTTTTCCTATAACGACGAAACACTGTATCGGCTCGCTGCAACTTACCAGGCAGAGGAAGAACCCGATGAAGCGGCCAAGTATTATCAGCAGTTGATTCAGGGTTATCCCGATAGTGAATTCAACGAAAAGGCGCGAGAGCAACTTAATATTATCGGCGCTCCAGTTCCTGAGAAGGGCAACCCAAACCCTTGTTCGAAAAAACAGACGCAAAGCTTTGTGGGTAATTTGATGCAACAGGTTTCCGGTAAAGCCGATGTCACGACCGACAAAGATGGAGTTTTAATCAGCAAGGATGGCAAAGAGGGAACGGACCTGATTGATGAGGCACTGAGATATAACGGTCAACTACCCGAGAGGCTGACACCAGAAGCCCCGACGCAACGTGGAACGCGGCCACAAACCGTTACTCCGAAAACTCCAAATGCCACCGGCAATTCAGTTGCGCCGGCTTCAACTAGCCCAACCCCTTCGCCGGCTGTCATCAAACCTTGAGTAGCACGGGCGCCTCTTTGGAGTGCGGGGACCTGTCACCGCTTTGGTACAGGGAGTTGTAGATGATGAGATTCGCTGTACCAAAGCGGTGACAAGTCCCCGCACTCCAAAGAGGCGCCTGTCTCTACGGCACATTTGCCTTCACGACGTGACGAGTCTTGGATCCTACATCTGAAAATATCGCAGCCGAGCTAGCCCGCAGGCATCGCGCCGCTTCGAGAACCGTTCTAGGTTTGATCGTGGCGGCTCTCTTGCTTTCAGTGGTCGCCTTCTTGAGCAAGAACTTTCTTACGCAAAGGAATAATCCGTCCGTCGATATCGGTGTGCGAATAACGATTTTGATTTTGGGGCTGGGGTCGATTGCCTGGCGCCGGACGAAATTCTCGAGCATGAGGTTGCAGGATATCGGCGCGCTCCAAGGCGGTCTCGGGTTATTGCTCACTCTCGAAAATACGACTGTACAGATCGGTTTCCTGGGAGCCGGGATTGCCCTGATCGGTTTTGTAGCTACGCTAATGACCGGTAACGACCTCTACACCTATTGGGCGGCCGCCATTTCGCTGGTAGTTCTAGTTTATTGCTATCCAACCAAGTCCTCCTGGTCGCGAACTGTGGAGCGCTTCTCAGAAACGCCTCCATCCAACTGACGCCTCAAATCCCACCTACCAAGAAAGGCTGTGCAAAAACTCAGACACCACCGGCTTTAGCCGCGTGGAGTTTCAACGTAAGCACCATAACGGTTCTGCGCGCGGCTCCGCGGCGCGTAGAAGGGAAAAGATGGCGTTGCATAGGTAGAAATTGAACCTCCACACGGCTAGAGCCGGTGGTGTCCTTTTGTTTACACAGTCTTCTGGGTTGTCTAAGCCCACTCGATAAACAACTGGCAAAACTTGTTGATCTGGTTTTACCAGTTCTGTTAATCTGAATTCGCCTTTTTTATGCCTGTCGGCCCCGACAAGGCTCTTGAATAAACGGCCCCCTCAAGGCCTCTCCGCTTTGTTTGACCGTGCAAAGCCGGACTCCCTAAATGCTGCTTCAGTTCACCGCTATAGGACCCATGATTCTTGGTCTTCGTCATCTCCGATATTTTGGTCTCTCGGTGATCCTGTTCTCGTGTGCGGCCGGTTCACACGTAGCTCAAGCTCAGAATGGTGAGTCTCGGCCGGTTGCCAGGTTGATTACTGCGATGCCCTCGAACGCACGATCAGGGCGGGCGAACTCCGCCGACACGGAGGGTAATGGCGTTGCCGTTAACACATCGTCAGCTAGTCTCGAGCAAGCGAATCCAATCGAGAAACAAGCCTTCGAAAAAACTAATCTTGAGAGAAAGAAGAGTGGCTTGGCGCCGTTCGAATGGGACGCGGATCTATGTCGGATGGCGAGGCAGCATTCAGAAGAGATGGCACGCGTTGGTTACTTTTCTCACGCTGACAAAAATGGCCTGCGTTTGCGCGAAAGAGCACGTGCTGTAGGGATCACACATTACACGGTGCTAGGAGAAAACATCGCCTATAATCTCGGCTACGATGAACCTGGAGCTTTTGCTGTCGAAAGATGGATGCTTTCATCGGGTCATCGCGCAAACATCCTGTACGCCGGATTCAAGGCAATGGCGGTCGGTACTTTTGTTGCAGCGGATGGCTCCGTCTTCTTAACGCAGACTTTCATTACGCGCTAAACCGCATTGTCCGATATGCTTCTGTCTTGTTGTTGAGATTCGGAGTACGTGCTTGGATACAGTCAGTAGCGTCACGCGGTAGCGTCGGGTCCGTTGTCACCTCTGACGGTTGTGGGTGGTTACGGACCCGACGCTACCGCGTGACGGTACTGACCGTATCCAAGTTTGGTTGTGGCTCCGCTGCGCTGTGTCTCTGTGGTAAGTCAAGTCTTTCATCACCACAGAAGGCACAGAGACACGGAGAAGCACAGAGAAAAAGAAAACTCCTTTAGCGACTTTTGGCTCTTTCGCTTGTCGTTGTCTGGAATAGCAGTCAATTGGGTTTCTCCGTGACCTTCCTTAAATTTCCGTCCTTCGCCAAAATCAATCTTGGTCTGCGAATATTAGGAAAAAGAACTGACGGTTATCATGAAATCGATACAGTCTTTCAAACCATTTCTCTTCACGACGACCTGACATTCACTCGTCGAGACGATCCGAAGATCCTTCTGCGCTGCGACGATCCCGATATCCCCACTGACGATAAAAACCTAATTGTTCGTGCAGCTTCATTGCTAAAGGACCATTCACCCGAGAGCATTGGGGCGGACATCCATCTGACAAAAAGGATTCCGGCGCAGGGTGGGCTTGGAGGCGCTTCCTCGAATGCGGCTGTGACTTTGTTGGCTCTGAATTACCTCTGGCACCGCGGTTTGAATATGAATCAGTTACAGGGAATAGGACGAGAACTTGGATCTGATGTGCCTTTCTTCCTTTTTGGCGGTTTAGCACATGCGACAGGTACCGGTAGCAACGTTAGCATCCTGCCAGAGGTCAAAAAACTGTATCTGATACTTGTAACTCCAAATGCGAAGGTCTCCACGGCCGCAGCATATGCGGCACTAAAGGCACCTTCCTTGACAACTAAAGGGTCGGTCTCTATTCTTTCAAGTTCCTTTGCGGAGCCTGGTTTTGGCGATTCCGATCGGTGGGCTCTCGAAAACGATTTCGAAGGAGTGATCTTTGAGATAGAACCTGAAATCAGGCGTGCCAAAGTGGCGCTGCTTGACGCAGGTGCGCAGGGCGGATTGTTGGCTGGAAGTGGCTCTAGCGTGTTTGGTATCTTTGGAAACAAAGATGCGCGAGAGCGGGCTTTGACAGATTTGAAACGTGAAAGCGGCTGGCGGGTTTTTTCCTGCGAAACAATTTCACGCGACGAGTATTCCGAAAGTTTGAGTTCATCTGGGTTTCCGATACTTACGCTCTCTTAAATTCCAAACAGATACTGGGGCGTAGCCAAGTGGTAAGGCACCGGTCTTTGGAACCGGCATTCGTTGGTTCGAATCCACCCGCCCCAGCCAAATATTGAGTGAATGTCCTATATGCGTCTATCTTGTCGTGATTAGCAACAGGGCGTCTTTCCGGCGTCGTCGACAAGCTAAAGCATATCGGACAAACTGAGACTATGGGCACAACAGGCGGCATTAAAGTCTTTTCCGGAAATGCGAATCCTAAGTTGGCGGAAGAGATTTGTCGCCAGCTGAGTTGTGACATGGGGAAGTCATTCCCTGAGCGTTTTTCTGATGGGGAGTTCAACTTCCAGATTGACGAAAACGTTCGCGGCGGCGATGTATTCCTGGTTCAACCAACCTGCCCGCCTACTGACGCGCACTTGATGGAATTGCTTGTGATGCTCGACGCGTTTCGTCGATCGTCAGCGGAGCGAATCACGGCAGTCATTCCGTATTACGGTTACGGACGTTCGGATAAGAAAGATCGCCCTAGAGTTCCAATCTCAGCCAAGCTGGTTGCAAACCTGATCACGGTCGCGGGTGCTGATCGTTTGCTGACGATGGATCTCCATGCAGCGCAGATTCAGGGGTTCTTTGATATTCCCGTGGACCACCTTTATGCGGCTCCAGTGTTCATTGGTTATTATCAGGAACATCCGATGGACAAGCTTACGGTGGTGGCTCCGGATACCGGTGGAGCTGAGCGCGCACGTGCTTACGCAAAACGGCTTGATGCGGAACTTGCTCTTTGTGACAAGCGACGCGAGAAAGCGAACGTAGCCGAAGTGATGAACGTAGTCGGCGACGTGCGAGGCCGCAATTGCCTGATTGTCGACGACATGTGCGACACAGGGGGTTCTTTAACAAAAGTAGCCCGAGCTTTGAAGGAAGCTGGCGCTGAGAGAATTCACGCGGCGTTTACGCATCCGGTTTTTTCCGGCCGAGCAGTTGAACAACTGGCCGCGTCGGATATTGAAAAGATAATCGTTACGAATACGATTCCGCTACGCGATCACGCGTGCGAGCTTGATAAGATAAAAGTACTTAGTATCGCGCCACTTCTGGCGAAAGCGATCAAGTCGATCCATGAGGAGACTTCAGTTTCCTCGCTCTTCGTATGAAGGGCAAACACTGATGGCTTAAAAGAAGACCATCAGCAGGCTGCGCATTTCAGATTTAAGATTTCAGATCTCAGATTGAAGTCACTCTAAAGAGTTCTTCAAATCTTCAATCTGAAATCTAAAATCTGAAATGGGCAGCCTGCTGAAAGTTTGTGAGGAGAAATCATGGCGGAGAAAAAAGAGTTTAAGGTTGAGGCGAAACAGCGCTCTGGACGTGGCAAGAACGACGCCCGTCGTACACGCCGTGAGGGCATGGTTCCTATCACGGTTTATGGTGGTGGCGCAGAGACGGTTGCGGCAGTTGCACCATTGCGTGATTTGGCTGCCATCCTACGCTCGGAATCGGGTCGAAACACTATCTTCACGATTGACGTCGAAGGCGTTGGTGCCAGCGAAGTGATGTTTCATGAACGACAGATTGATCCGGTTCGTGGCCGTCTGATTCATGCTGATCTCACGCGTTTGGTGAAGGGTCAGAAGATCGAAGTAACGGTTCCCTTGCATCTGGTCGGCGAGCCAATTGGTGTGAAGGAAAAACAGGGAGTGCTGGAACAGATCATTCGCGAGATCGAGATTCGGTGCGAGCCACGCTCGATCCCCGACGTTATCGACCTCGACGTGTCCCATCTTGATGTTCATGATGTCGTACACGTTTCAGATCTGAGGGTCGGAGAGGGAATTGAGATACTCGAAGATGCCGATGTCGTGATTGCCACTGTCGGCATTATTAGGGAAGAGGAAGTTGCTGTGGCTCCCGCGATCGAAGGTGAAGAGCCCGCCGAGCCCGAAGTCATTGGCAAGGGCAAGAAGGAAGACGAAGAAGAGGCGGGAGGAGAGTGAGTTATTGCAGATTGCAGATGGGAATGTCCGATATGCTTTAGCTTGTCGTTTGATGTTCTCAAGAGGCGTTCAATGTTGACAACGACAAGCTAAAGCATATCGGACATGCGCCTAATTGTTGGCCTGGGAAACCCAGGAAGCGAATACGAACGCACACGTCATAACCTGGGATTTATGTTGATTGACAAACTGGCTAGTGACGCCCAGGTAACGGTCGGTCGTCGCGAATGTAGTGCTCTCGTAGGTCGAGCGGAGATCGAAAGTATTTCGGTAAAGCTTGTTAAGCCACAAACCTACATGAACCTAACGGGTCAGACTGTCTCGTGCTTGAGAGCGAAACATCCGGCCCAAGCCGCGGGGCGTCAGCTGATAGTCATCACGGATGATCTGGCATTACCACTAGGCAAGATTCGGATTCGTGAACGGGGCTCTGCCGGTGGTCACAACGGTCTGAAGTCGATCATCGCGGCAATCGGAACAAATGAATTTGTGAGATTGCGAATCGGAATTCAACCGGACCATCCCGTCAGTGATTCAAAGAAGTTTGTGCTGGATGCATTCTCACGAACTGAACGGGCGATAGTGAAGGATGTACTTGACATGAGCGCGGACGCTATTAGAGCGATTCTAAGAGATGGCGTTCTGAAGGCGATGGCGAAGTTTAATTAATTGCTATGTCCGATATGCGTCTGTCTTGTCGTGTCCGTCGAAAGAAGCTTGTTGGGGAAGTTAACGACAAGCTAAAGCATATCGGACATTAAACCGGAGGTTCTGTTTTGGAAACGAAAAGACAATACGAAGTGGTATTCATTGTTGACCCGACGGCCGATGATGAGGTTGGACGACTAACCGACAACTTTAAGCAAGTTGTAGTTGACCAGGGAGGATCGGTTACCAGGGCCGAGACTATGGGCAAACGCCAGCTCGCCTACGAGATCCTGCACAAAAAAGAAGGAACGTTCGTGTTGATGGAGATCGAGGGGTCAGGACGCGAAATTGCTGAGCTCGAGCGTCGCATGCGCGTTAATGATCGCGTCCTTCGTTATCTGACTGTGCGCGTTGACGAAGATCGGCGCCGCGCCGAAAAACTGAAAGGCCGTCGCGCCGCGAAGGCCGCGAAGCGTAGTGCAGCTGGCGCGCAATCGCGTCGCGGTTCTGGAGTTGAATTCGCCGAATCCAACGGCAACTAGTATTCACGATTTACGAGGACAACTATGTCAACCAATTATGAAGACCGCCAGCGTGGCGGCTACGACACTGATGATGATGACAGACGGCCGATGGGCGGACGTGGTGGCGGACGTCGCATGCATCGTAGACGCGTTTGTCGGTTTTGCATCGATAAGGTAGATCTGATCGACTTCAAAGATGTCAGACTGCTGCTCAACTATCTTCCCGAACGTGGAAAGATTTTGCCAAGACGCATCTCCGGAAATTGCGCAACGCACCAGCGGATGCTCGCCGAGGCCATTAAGCGCGCCCGTAACATTGCGCTGCTTCCGTATACAACTGACTAAAAGGAGAAGCGATGGCACACACAAAAATACTTTTACGCGAAGATGTGGACGATCTCGGCGCGCGTGGCGAAATCGTACGTGTGCGAGCCGGATATGCTCGCAACTATCTGTTGCCGCGCAATCTCGCCGTGGAAGCGACGGCCGGGAACGTTAAGGGAATAGAAGCTGAACGTGCAGCACTGTTGAAGAAGGAAGCTAAAGAGCGTTCGACCGCCGAGGCCCAATCACAGCAGATGAGTTCGTTGGTGCTTGAGTTCAAGCGTAAGGCTGGTGAACAGGGCGCGCTTTATGGTTCAGTTACTTCGATGGATCTCGCCGAGGCTCTGCAGGAGAAAGGTTATGAGATTGATCGTCACCGCATTCACTTACGTGAGCCGCTGAAACGGCTTGGTGACTACAATGTCCCGGTCCGCCTGCACCGTGACGTTACGATTGACTTACAAGTTAAGGTCCTGGCCGAAGGTGAGGTCATCGTGGGTCATTTGACGCCGGAAGAGGAAGCGAACTTGTCGAAGCCTGAAGGTGCCGAAGAAGCAAGCGGGCGCAGCTGAGTAAAGTTAAAACACACTCAGATCTAGACACGATGGCAGTGATATGGAATGTTGGAGCGTTGCAGGTTGATGCCAACCTGCAACGCTTCTTTGTGGGCGCCCGGCAGGCGAGGAGGTCTCGGCGCAGCTCAAATATCCCAATGGCGTTAGGCTCCGACTAGCAGGCGAGGACGCCTGCGGTCCCAGCACCGAGGTTCGCTATTCTTTTAGTGACTACTAAAGGTAATCATCTGAAATCTGCAATCGTTTATGGCTTCTCCTGATCCAATCCGCGACCAACCGTTCGAGCGTGCCTTACCAAACAGTTCGGAAGCCGAGCGCGCCATTCTCGGCGCAGTCCTGCTCGATAACGGACTGATTAGCCAGGCGATTGAACAACTTCGCCCCGAAGACTTTTATGTGCCGTCTCACCGGCGAGTCTTTGTTGCGATGATTGCGCTATTCGAACGCGGCGCAGAGATCAATCCCATTCTAATAGGCGAAGAACTGAAGAAAGAAAATGCGCTCGAGTCAGTCGGGGGTTTCACATTCATCACAAATCTGACTTACGGTTTGCCTCACTCAACCAACATCCTTCACTACACCAAGGTTGTGCGTGGCAAATCGATGTTGCGACAACTCATCAAAGCATCGAATAAGATCACCCAGGAAGCTCTGGAAGAAGAAGATGAGCCGGAGATAATTCTCGACCACGCGGAGCACGCAATCTTCCAACTGGCAGACGAGCGTATTCGTCAGGGTTTCATGCACGTCAAACCAATAGCCGAACAACTGTTGGAAAAAGTGCAAGAGATGGAGGGCCGCGCGGCGGTTTTGACCGGTCTCACAACGGGCTTTGCGGATCTCGATAAGATCACCTCAGGATTGCAAAACTCCGACCTCATCATTCTGGCGGCCCGGCCGTCGATGGGCAAAACAAGTTTCGCGTTAATGCTTGCAGAAAACGCAGCGATTCAAGCAGGTGCTGTTGTCGGCGTGTTTTCGTTGGAAATGTCGAAAGAGGCTCTCGTCATGCGCATGCTTTGTTCCCAGGGAAATATCGATGCGCAGCGCTTCCGCAACGGGTTTCTCTCTCGCTTGGAGTGGGCTCAGATCGCGAAGTCGCTGGGAACGCTCGCCGATACGAAAATCTACCTCGACGACACTCCCGGCATGACTGTTTTGGAGATGCGTGCTAAAGCTCGTCGACTCGCTGCTGAACAGAAGAAACTGGATCTAATTATTGTCGACTACTTGCAGCTCATGACTGGCTCGGCGAAGCGGGTCGAATCCAGACAGCAGGAGGTGTCGCAAATTTCTCGTGAGTTGAAAGGATTGGCAAAGGAGTTGAATGTTCCGCTGGTTGCATTGTCGCAGCTTTCGCGCGCGCCTGAATCGCGTTCGGATCACCGGCCGCAGTTAGCGGACCTGCGAGAATCTGGGGCCCTCGAACAGGACGCGGACGTTGTAGCGTTCATCTATCGTGAGGAACAATACAAGACACCAGAAGAGCGAGAGGCGATACCTGAAGAGCAAAAAAATGTTGCTGAGTTGATTATCGCCAAGCAACGAAATGGTCCGACCGGAACTGTAGATCTTCGCTTCACGCCATCGAGTATGCGTTTCGACAATTTGTATCGTGAGTGAGCAAGGCAATGTCCGATATGCTTTAGCTTGTCGGTCCGTGGCCAATATTCAGCGGTGGAGCAACCTGGGGTGCTGAACCGAGATGTAGAATTAGTTAGGTTGGTGTCCTGGCTACCAGTGGGCGACCAGCTCGTACTCGCCGAAGAGCCTCGGCAGCGCCGTGCGTGACAGCAGCTGTACGCCCGGCACCAGTTCGCCGGGCTCGATCCCGCGGTCGGCGAGATCCTCGGCGACCACGTACACGGGGATCTTCCGCTTCTCGATCAAGTCCAGGACGTCGCGATCCATCTTCGGAGCCTGGGTCTGCTTCCATTCGCCGACCGTGAGCCCCGGCACGCCCTGACCAGTGACCGCGTAGTTTACTGCGTTGCCGCGCAGGACGACGGTATGTTCCGCACCTGCGCCCTGCATCGCTACCAGCAGCCAGAGGATGGTGTCATCCTGCTCTTCCATCACGGCCCGATAGGCCGACTCCACGATGTTTAATGTCTTCTTGGCCACGGCTTCACACCTCACTTGGTCGGGATGACAAGAACGTTATCCGATGCCTCGACGAAGGCATGGAAGTCGGCCGGAGAACCACGCCGTGTGCCCGGCACGAACTCGTTGACGCCGCGCTCGTCGACACACATGCCACAGTTTACCCAGTCTAGCTTGCCGCCGTTCTTCTCGGCTTCCGCCAGCAGGGCCGCGACCTGGTCCTTCGTGGTGGGGTGGTTCTCCTCGGCTACGTCCTTGCCGTGGACCGGGTTTGGGTGCGGCGTCTGCCGCACGAACGCCAGACCCGAGGCCCCCTCGTAGGCGAAGACGTTGATGTCGTACCCGCGTCGGGCGGCGACGTCGAGGATGCGAAACGCCGTGGTCAGGTTCTCCGACTCGTAGGGAGGATCCATGAGCGCGATGGTCAGTGTCTTTTTGGACATGCTTCGTCTCCTAGTGCCAGAGGGTCTTGTAGCCGGCCGCGAGGTGGTCCACGACAACGTCGATGGAAGCCGCGGCGACGCCCTCGGCCAGCTTGGTGATGCCGCGCTCCTGCAACGAGAAGTCATCAGCAAGCACCGTCACCCCGCTCCGCGTTAGCGCGATAAGCGCGGCCGACTGCGCCGACGGGCGCGCCGACAGCACCCCATTCTGGGCGAGGAACAGCGTCACTTGGTTACCGCTCTCGACCAGCCCCTTGGCCAAGTCGTAGTAGTAACCAACATCGTTGGATTCAAACCCGTCACGCGACTCGATTAGCAGGTACTGAGCCATCTACGATCCCTCCTCCTCTGACGAAAATGCAACACTAGCACAGAGCTTTAGACCCATGCATCAAGATTAACGCATATCGGACAACCTAATCCGCGATCGTGAATTCAATACCATCCGCACTCTCGGCGAGCTTTCGATCCTCTCCGTTAAAAGCCTCGACCTTCCATCGATACGTGCCCTTTTGCAACGGCGCGTCCACACTGAATGACGTGCCGTCTATTCTCTTGTTGATGTATGGTGAGGTCACCATATGGTCATTCGGGTGGACGCTGAGTTTGTAATACGCGGCATCTGGATAACTGTCCCACTTAAGCTCCGGAGTCTGAGTACTGACCTTTTCCGCCGCTTTTGGATTGATCAATTTCAGATCGCTCTTGAAGAGGTGTGTGGTGGTTACGAAAAGGGTTTTGTCTGCCGTCACCTCATACTTTGCGGCGCTGATTCCGGCGATACCTGCAGTTGCAAAGATCGAGGCGTCCGTATCAAAGACCCTTGCAAGCAGCGCCTCATAAGTTTTCGGCGGCACATTCGTGATTACGTACACGCCATCGCTGTCTGTCTTAGCCGTGAGAGTCTTCCCGCCACAACCCCCACCGAAACGGCTGAACGTCTCGCAAAGCTTTACTTCAATATTAGGCGCGGGCTTGCTGTTGTAAAACACCTTGCCTTGAACGTTGCCTGTCCCTGACGCTGGTTTTACCTTCTCAACGCCCGTCTCTTCAGGAGCAGTCGTAGAGGAGTTTACGGCTTGATTCTTGTTTCCACCCATCTTGCAACTAAGCACGGTAATAAATGCCAATAGCGCGACAACTGTCAGTACCCTTTTCGGAGATTGCATCTTTTTGCAGCCTTTCACCTTCGGAGAGATTTGTTAGTAGCGCCGATCTTGGATGAGGTCAGTACCGGGCGCCTCCTTGGAGTGCGGGGACTTGTCACCGCTTTGGTACAGCGAAGATTAAGATCAAAGTTTGAGCTAAGTCTACATAAATTTGGAGCTCGAATCATCCAGCAATTTGCGCTTCCAGAAACTCACCAGCCGATGAACGCCCCTCTGCTCCGCTTTCATCTGCGACCGAGCAGCCAGGCTTTGAGGATTCCCGGATGGATGTCATCGGTAGAAAAGTAATCGTCAAGCAACTGTTGGTAAAGCTTAGTACTTTCCCACTCTTTTAGATTGGAGCTCAATGGCATTTTCCCAGCTTCGACGAACGAACTGATTAGTACGGAATCCATCGGCCAGTTCAACCATCCCAATCCGTTCGGCTGATGACAAGACGCGCAGTTGGGTGTCAGATGCCGGGGGTCGGGGGTCTGTGGCTTTGAGCCAAGGCCAGGGCCGAATTTGGAAGCATCAAGATATCGACCGAAGCGGGGGGCACCGTAAGTTAAGAATCGTTGGTTTACAGCTTCCACTAAAGGCTTCTCATCTTCACTGACACTGCCATCGACAGGAAAGATAGGAAGCACCCCGCTCTTGTGACACTTCACGCAGTTGTCGTCTCCGTAGCCAAGGGCCCAGCGACCCTTCACATTAACTGAGCCATTGCGCCCATAGGTTCGGAAGTAATCCTTGAAATAGGTGTTGGTAGTCTTTTCAGGACCTGGTACTACGGCAATGACTGACAGGTTCCGAACGGGCACGCGAGCGCGAGGATCCGGAATACCAAACTGCACCCATTTCTCCGGTACGTTCTCAGCAGGGTTACCAGGCACCACAATCAAAAGCCGACGATAACTGTTATCGTTGTCGGGTGTGCCCAGGTGTCGCGACTCATAACTGAAGAAAAGCAGTTGATCGTTAGCGGCCCGCTTTGCATTCATCGCGCGCAACAGTGTCTTTGCCTTCCCAAGAGTTTCAAAACGACGAACCGCGAGCAGAAATTCAGGGGTTATCAGGAAGTCCGGAATCGCGACAAACGCCTGGGTCTCGTTGAAGTAAACCCTATCTGTAACTTCGAAACCAAGCTCGTGATCTTTCTGTTGATCGAGTGAGAGCACTCTTATGTATTCGACAAACTCCGGGTAGCGAGAGATGAAGTTAAGATCATCCGCAAGCTTGCACTGTTTCATCGTATTCGCGATCCAACCGAGTTGGCGCGAATAAGCGCGTTCTGCCCTGTCCTCCTCGTAGGCCCTGCGCGCTGAACGAATGAGTGTGTCGATACTGCGACGCACCCAGGCGTCCTGCTGAACAGAGGTCTTCGCACAAGGTCTGGCATCGACTTCAGATGCCATCAGTGCAGCAAGCAGGATTGATCCACAGATTACACTGATTGCCGAGCCAATCGGTCTTGGTCGCAATAATGCATTTGTTCCGTGGATCAATAACGTCATTTGTTTTCCGAGTCGCTGTCCCCTGATTTCTCGTCCGCTTGTTTTGGCTGGGGTGCTGCCACCACAGCAATCGGCAATCGACAATCGGAAATCGGCAATAACTCCTGTATCCTAACCCGAAAATACTTCCATGGAGACGCGTTTTCTTAATGGCCTCGTTAATTGATAGGAACCCCAACAATGCTCAACGTCCAACCTGGGCTGAGATCGATCTCAACAATCTCGCTGCAAACTTCAAAGCCATCAGAGAGCGAGTCGGGTCGTCTGCGAAAGTGATGGCTGTGGTCAAGGCGAATGCCTATGGCCACGGTGCGGTGCATTGCGCACGCCGGCTTGTGAAGGAAGGCGTCGAGTGGTTTGGTGTGGCTATGCCGGAGGAAGGTTTTGAGCTGCGTTCAGCCGGGATTGGCCAGCCAATTCTGTCTCTTGGCGGTTTCTGGCAAGGACAAGAGGCTGCGTGTATTCAACAGCGAATCACTCCAGTCGTTTATCGTCTCGATATGATCGCGGCGCTGGACCAGGTAGCGCGTGACGCGGGTTTGGTAGTGGACGTTCACGTCAAGATTGATACAGGGATGGGTCGCTTGGGGATACGCGCAGATCAATTGGGAGAGTTCATACCGGCTTTGAAGGCGTTTCGAAATGTTCGTATCGATGGATTGATGACTCACTTCGCAGCCGCTGACGATGAAAAATGCCAGCCGCTGACGCTCGATCAGATTAAGCGCTTCGATGCAGCAGCCGCATGGTTTTGTGATCAGGGCTTTCGGCCGACATATGTGCATCTCGCAAACTCCGCTGGGATCTACGGTCATCGTGAGTCGTGGGGAAATATGGTTCGACCGGGTGGTGTGCTTTACGGATTGTGGCGCGACGTTCTGCCGCTGTCTGTTTCCGATGCTGGGCTTGCCCACGTGATGTCGCTGAACTCGCGGATTAGTTTATTGAAATGGGTCCCGGTAGGCGAAACGATAGGTTATGGCTGTACATTCGAAGCTTCGCGGAAGTCATTGATTGCAACGTTGCCAGTCGGTTATCACGATGGCTACCTGCGCGGACTGTCGAACCGAGCACACGTGATTGTCCATGACACCTATGCACCAGTTGTCGGTCGGATTTCAATGGATCTAACTTTGGTGGATGTTACTAACGTACCTGATGTGCAGTTGAACGATCAGGTCACTCTGTTGGGGGTAGATCGAAAGAATTCCAATCTGGCGATTTCAGCAGAAGACCTCGCTCGTATCGTCGGTACGCTTTCGTATGAAGTGACCTGTGGTATTGGACAGCGCGTGCCGCGAGTTTACGTGTAGGTATTCACATGACTAATGAACCCCAAAGACTCACGATCAACGTAAATGACAAAGACACGGTCACAGCACTACTCTATTCGGCGGCCAAACAGAACCGACTAAAAGTAACCATCTTGCTTGGACATGGCGCTGGTGCCGACCAGACGAGTGGTTTCATGAAATTGTTTGCAAATGGTCTGGCTCAGCGGGGCTTCGACGCGATGACGTTCAACTTCATCTACACCGAGCAAGGCCGCGGCGTTCCTGATCAAAAAGCGAAACTGGAGTCGTGCTTTCGTGCAGTTATTGAAGCTGCCATCAAACACAAGAAGCTCAACGGCAACAGGCTCGTTATTGGCGGGAAATCAATGGGTGGACGAATCGCTTCCCAGGTTGCGGCTGATGCATGTGAGAAGGCAGAACCGCTCGCGAACCAGATTAATGGTCTCGTTTTTCTCGGCTATCCACTGCATCCACCAGGCAATCCGGCAAAGTTACGAGTTGATCATCTCCCACAGATCAAAATGCCTATGCTGTTTGTCCAGGGTGCGCGTGATTCACTGGGGACCGCGGATGAGATCCGACCATTCATCAAGACATTAAGATTGCCTGCGAAGATATATTCTATTGAAGGCGGTGATCACTCGTTCAAGGCGCCCAAGAAATTCGGTCTCACGCAAGAGGAGGTTTATGAGAAGGCGATGGATGAAGTTATTGGCTGG
This sequence comes from Pyrinomonadaceae bacterium, assembly GCA_036004125.1. Lineage (GTDB taxonomy): Bacteria > Acidobacteriota > Blastocatellia > Pyrinomonadales > Pyrinomonadaceae > PSRF01. Next base: position 21,767 of record DASYRR010000243.1, read on the forward strand.
GTGCGGGGGCTTTAGAGCTTGAGGGAAAACCGATTGTTTTATGGCTCAGACTTCTCCACCGGCAATTCCGTCCGACGGCTCCAATCCTCAAACGATCCGTCATACACGTGAGCATCGTAGCCGAGATAGCGCGCGACGAAGTAGAGCAAAGTTGCTTGCTGACCAATATGACAGTAGGTGGCGACCGTCGCCTTAGGTTTGACGTCTGCTTGATCGAAAAGCTCTCTTAGTGCGCCCACCGACTTGAACTTGTTGTTCGCATCTTCAACCAAACTCGAAAACGGGATGTTATGCGCCTTCGGAATGTGGCCGGCACGCGGCATCTGACCCCGTTCGGCGCCACTATAGAACTGCGGAGCTCGCGCATCCAGAATTCTCACGTTTGCATTGCTGAGATTGTCTTTCACCCATGTTGCATCCACGATGAGTTTGTTATTGGGATGGGGGGTTAGACTGCCCTTCTTTGGCTCAACGATCTCACTTGTCACCGGTTTACCTTCCGCGCGCCACGCAGGGAAACCTCCGTCAAGAATCGATGTACGATCACCGAAACCCAGATAATCAAGTGTCAGAAAAACTCGAGTAGTTTGTTTCACCCAGTCCTTTCCGAAATAGATTACGATGCGGGAATTGTCTGAAACACCAAACTTCTCGAAGGTCGCTTTTAGTTCATCGACGGGCGGCAACTCGAGCGTCAAGCCCTGACCGGGCGGAGTTGAGATGTCTGCAATTTGGATAAACTGGGCGCGGGGTATGTGGGCCGCCGTGTATTCGTCTTTTTCGCCGACTTGAAGAAGAACTAGTGATTCGTCGTTTAGATGTTTCGCCAGCCAATCGGTCGTGACGATCATGTTTTCATTGACTTTCGGAGACTGGGCTTGGGCTAATATGGTTGAACCGGCAAACACGATTGTAATTAATAGAGATGTTCGGATTAATCTCATTGAAGTACCTCTTGTAGATAAGATGCTGAGAGAATAATGCGAAAGAGAACTTGCGATCAATGATCAATTGTAGTCAGTCGTGTCAGGAGCTCTTAGTGCAACCTCTCTGTAGCAAACATTTAGATTTGTGTTCTTCTGCGATCATTTTACGTCTTGCGGAAGCGGCTTGGACACAGTCAGTACCGTCACGCGGTAGCGTCGGGTCCGTTGTCCTCTCTAACGGTGTGGGTGGTTAGGGACCCGACGCTACCGCGTGACGGTACTGACTGTGTCCAAGTTTGGTTCTGGCTCCACTGCGCTGCGTCTCCTGCGTCTTGCGGTTATGAGACGTGTAGATTTGTTTTACCGCCGGACGCAGAGGACGCAGAGTTTGCGCAGAGAAGAACATGGTTTGGATAGCACCGTCGAGTTGATGCATTTTAACGACATGGCAAACCACATTATGATTACCCGATGCTAACGGAGGCTCATGTCTAAACAATCCGACTTCGAAGCCACTTTCACCAAACTAAAAGAGATTCTTCGTCCTTACGAGTCGAAGCTGGTTGTTGTTGCCGACACGAACAACCATTACGCGCTCGAGACAACGCACGTAATGAAGAACAAACATCGTCTTTACTTCGCCGGCGTCAAAGTTGGGAAAGCCTACGTCAGTTATCACCTGATGCCGGCTTATGCATGCGCGGAAGTGCGAAGCGCAATTTCTCCAGCGTTGATGAAACGGATGCAGGGAAAGTCTTGCTTTAATTTCTCGACACCAGATGAGAAACTCTTCAAGGAACTCGCCAAGATCACTAAGATCGGATTCCAGCGCTTTACGGCCAAAGACTTCTATTCACAATTCTAAGGAGTAAAAGAAACTGTGCCACGGACTTTTGACTGCCCGAAGTGTGGAGCTCCCGTCGAGTTCAGCAGCAACCCTGAACACACCGTCAGATGCAACTACTGCAACAGTGCTCTTGCAGAACCGTCGATGGGCCGACCGGCTCAGGTAGTGCATTTGAAGATCGATGGGTTACCTCGCAACGTCAAGTTCCCCAAATGGATTTTATTGCTGCTGCTATTACCGCTGTTGGGTGTCGGCGCAGGAATACTGGCCATGATCGCCGGCTTCGCACCCCTCTTTGTTTCGGGTAATAGAAACACTCGAACTCCGCCAACTGGTAGTCAACCAGGCGGTGGAACACGTCCCGAGCTTTCCTTCGCCTCAGTAGTTTTGAAGTTTGGCAGTGAAGGTATTGGGGCCGGCATGTTTAGTGATGCCCGGAGCATTGCTGTCGATGGAGCAGGTAACATTTATGTCGGTGACTATTCTGGCGGACGGATTCAGGTTTTTGATGCGGCTGGTAAGTTTGTCACTCAGTGGACGGTCGATCCAAAGATGCCGTTGCGTGGATTGGCGGCGGATCGAAAAGGAAATGTTTATGTAGTACAGAGTGGCAACATACGGAAGTTCGAAGGACTGACGGGAAACCCACTAGGAGAGATCAATTACAGTGAAGGCTGGGGATTCGACGACATCGTATCCACACCTGACGGGGGTTTAGTCTGCGCCTGGTACAAGAATCGTGATGACATTGTGCGGTTTGATTCAAGTGGCAAGGTGGTGCGGACGATCAAGGCGGCTATCAGCTCGACGACTGATAGGTCTGAGTTGAATACGCGAGTGGCCGTTGATGGCGCGGGAAACATCTACGCGCTCGGGGCCTTCAACAATGCGATCTTCAAGTTTGGGCCCGACGGAAAATACATAAACAAGTTTGGCGGCGACGGTGATAAACCCGGGCAGCTTCGTGCCCCATCCTCGATTGCCGTTGATGGACACGGCAAAGTTTACGTGAGCGACATTAAGGGGGTGCAAGTGTTCGACGGTGACGGCCGCTATCTCCAGATCTTCAAGCCAGATGGTGGACACGCTTCGGGAATGGTGTTCAATGACAAGAATGAATTGTTTGTGGTGGATAGAACGAAAGTGGTGAAGCTTGTTTTGAAGGAGTAGTTAGTGGTCCGTTGTTAATAGGACGTATACGACCTATATGACCTATTGCTACCGTCTGCCACGACGAACCAAGCTCAAAAAATGACGAATGAGAAATGTCAAATGATATATGACCAATAATTTTTTGCTTTCAATTATCCTCCTGGTCTTCATCGCTCCCGCTGCTCCTGCCCAAACAAAGGTAATCCTCCTCGGCACGGGAATGCCCTATCCAGACCCAAAGGCAGCCGGGCCTGCAACTGTCGTTGTAGTTGGCAAGCGTGTTTTTCTGTTCGACGCCGGGGCGGGCGTGATGCGTCAGGTCAATGCCGCAGGTTTACCAATCAATGGACCCGAGGCGACTTTCATCACGCATCTTCACTCCGATCACACGCTTGGTTATCCCGACCTCGTTCTTACATCGTGGATCATGCGTCGTCAGAAACCCCTGGAGGTTTACGGGCCGGCCGGTTTAAGACGCATGACGAATCTTCTGCTGGCGGCGTTCTCCGAGGACATCGAAATCAGAATTCGTGGGCTGGAGAGAGAGGTGCGCGGGCTGCTTCCGGTAAATGTCCATGAGATTCAAAGTGGCGTTGTTTACAATCGTGATGGAGTGCGTGTGACCGCGATTCGCGTCCCGCACGGAACCTGGAAGAATGCCTATGCTTATCGTGTGGATACGCCAGATCGGTCCATCGTGATCTCAGGCGATACCCGGCCCAGCAAAGCACTCATCGCCGCTGCTAAGGACGTCGATGTACTCGTTCACGAAGTGTATTTGTCGACGAATCTCAAGCCTGAGGATCGTCCGGGTGGAGAGTTGTGGCCTCAGTACATGCGCGAGTTTCACACTTCGGAACTCGAACTGGGCGAGATCGCAGCTCAGGCGAAGTGTAAGTTGCTAGTTTTGACTCACACGATCCGATTCGGCGGTACCGATGAACAACTGCTCTCCGGCATTCGCAAAGCAGGTTATACAGGCTCGGTGGTGGTAGGAAAGGATCTCGATAGCTATTAGAGGTTGGAAATGAACGTTGGCGATACATTGTCATGGAGTCGTACTTTTACGGAAGACGATATCAAATTGTTTGCGCGCGTTTCGGGTGACGAAGGTGAACATCATTTCGTTCCAGATGAGCAGGGTCGTCTGATGACGCACGGACTTTTGACGGCAACGTTGCCCACAAAGATTGGTGGCGACCTCAATCTGATTGCGCGTGAGATGGTGTTTCGCTTTCATCGACCGGTTTTTGCGGGCGACACAGTCGAGTGCGTGGTGACGCTAACGTCTACTGAGCCCGGCGATGGGTTTATGAACGTGGTGTCAGAGTGGAGATGCACGAATCAGCATGGTAAAGAAGTCATGACCGGCGGCGGCAGTGGCATTATTAGAAATAAATAAAAGGCACGCTACCCTTTAGTGGCAACCTCCAGGATTCGAGCGACTTGATGCTGGGACCGCAGGCGTCCTCGCCTGCCCGGTCACCCAGACGTACTTTAGGACACACAGCAGGCGAGGACGCCTGCGGTCCCAGCATCACGTCGCTCGAATCCTGGGAAGGCGTCACTAAAGGGATCGAAAGTGTAATGGCGGGAGAGGTACGCTGCGTTGTGCGCCTGCGTACCTCTTTGCTTTGGCAGGAACTGTTGTCAAGCCATCTCGAAACGGAAATTCACTGCATCACGAAGTTGTAAGTAATCACCCCGGATACCTTGACTGGTTGACCGCTGAGCGTTGTCGGCGAAAACCTCGCTTGCATTGCAGCTCGTTGCGCTTCGACGATAAGCAACGGCGGTCCTGATACCACTTTTGCATTAAGCACCTTTCCGTACTCGTCGATCAAAATTTGAACGGCAACTTTTCCTTGCACGCGTGCCTGCCTCGCTATCGTCGGATAAACAGGTTTCGGTAAATAGGTGGCTTGGCCGTTCAGTACCCCGTCTGAGACTTTCAGGATCTTTGGTATCGCCGGAGTTGGAGTAGGCGCTAGCGGCGGCGGAGCGTCGGGTATATCGACTACAACCGCGTTCCCTGTCCCTGAAGAAATACCACGTTCACCGCTTGGCAGCGGAGGATCGGAGTTAACCGAGCCAATAATTGAATCGTGCCGAGCCGGCGGAACAGGTTGAGCTTCAGTGCTGACTTTGTCTGGCGGATTATTTGGGTTCAGCGAATCAATCAGCACAGTCCGAATCGACCGCTCCGTATTGCGTGTCGGATTTGAACTAGATCGCGGAATCGTGTTTCGAATAACTTCTGGCTGTTCTGGAGTCGGTGGCGGCACGAAAGTCAGGAGTTCCAACTCCGTAGCCTGATCCTCCAAGTGGGCGTCGTAAGCGTAGATACTGACCACACCGGTAATCACAAACAGCACAACATAGGTGGCAGTGGTGAAGAGAACAAAGGATCCGCGGCGTTTGAACTCCCCTGCGTGGGAACTCGATTCAATCAGATTATTAAACATGCATGTCCTCCCGGTCGAACTTTTTGAGATGCGAACCGTCGAATCACAAAACTGAGAGGCGGCAACTATGCCTGTCTCAATCATTGTTCGAAGTCCGCCATTCGCCGGTGCCATGCGGGTCGCGGAAGCTCAATCGGGAAATTAGACACCGGGAAACGGTCAGGGGTTCCAAGGCTAATTTCGGTTGTACTTTGAGGCACAAAGCTCTGCAACTTGCGATAAGCTCCCTTAGCCTCTACGATTACTTTGTTTTATGACCCCCGACCCATGGAGCAGAACAAGTGGCAACAAAACAAGCGTTTCAGGAACAACTCAACCCCTTCGAGATTGCCAAACAGCAATTTAATCGTGCGGCTGATTACCTCGAGCTCGAGCCGTCGATGCGTCATGTGCTGGAGAATGCCAAACGACAGTTGATTGTTTCGATTCCGGTAAAGATGGACGGCGGCGACGTCCAGGTGTTCGAAGGTTATCGAGTGCAGCACAATATTGCCCGTGGGCCGGCGAAGGGCGGAATTCGTTATCACCCAAACGTCACTCTCGACGAGGTGAAAGCGCTCGCTTCATGGATGACCTGGAAGTGCGCGACGGTGGGTATTCCATATGGTGGCGGCAAGGGTGGAGTGATCTGCAATCCGAAGAGCATGTCTAAAAGTGAGCTGGAGCGTCTCACCCGGCGCTACGCTTTTGAGATCGCCCCAATCATCGGTCCCGACCGCGATATTCCGGCGCCAGATGTCTACACCGACGAACAAACCATGGCGTGGATCATGGACACCATCTCGATGGTGCGTGGTCACACTGAATTGGGCGTCGTCACTGGTAAGCCAATTGCGCTCGGTGGATCTCAGGGTCGCTCTGAAGCGACTGCTCGCGGTTGTTTGTACGCGCTCCGAGAGGCATGTCGGGTCAAGGGAATGGATTTGAAGGGTGCTCGCGTAGCCGTGCAGGGATTTGGGAACGCAGGGGCAAACATCGCACGGCTCGTCGCACAAGATGGGGCCAAAGTCGTTGCAGCGTGTGATTCGAAAGCAGGTATCTACTCTGAGAGTGGCATCGATATCGCAGCGGCCTTGAAGCACAAAGCAGCAACGACATCACTCGCCGGATTGCCGGGCACTAAAGAAATCGCTTCGGACGATATCGTCACTGTAGATTGCGACATCCTTCTACCCTCAGCTTTGGAGAACGCCATTACCCTCAATAACGTTGGTCAAGTTAAGGCGAAGATCATTGCTGAACTCGCGAATGGCCCGACAACCCCTGGTGCAGATAGAGTGTTGGCGGATCAAGGAGTCTTTCTGGTTCCTGACATTCTGGCGAACGCGGGCGGGGTAACAGTCAGCTACTACGAGTGGGTGCAGGATCAGTACTCGTTCTTCTGGTCAGAGAAACAGATCAACGAAACACTCGAGACGACAATCGGGACGGCTTTCAATTCTGTGTATAGCACTGCTGAACGCTACGACACTGACATGCGAACCGGTGCCTACATTTTGGCCGTTGGACGCGTGGTTGAAGCAACGAGTGTGAGAGGGATATTTCCGTAGGCAGAGCTGGCCTTGGGTCTTTGTTTGTCATAGGACCTATATGACCTAGAAGCTCTGATCTGTGTTTATCAGCGTTCATCTGCGGCTAAGTTTCTCCCGACGCGACAAGCTAAAGCATATCGGACATGAAGAAGCCTGACACAATCTACGTCTGCCAGAGTTGCGGTCATCAGTCACGAAAGTGGTTAGGCAAATGTTCGGAATGTGGCGAGTGGAATTCGCTCGTCGAAGAACGCGCCCAACCAGTCAGGAAGGGAAGCGCGCGAAGTAGTTTTGTTTTGCGAGAGGTGACTGCGGTTCCTTTTACGGAGATTGAACCGCAAGACGACGCGCGTGTCTCGTCAGGATTAACCGAGTTCGATCGGGTCCTGGGTGGCGGCATTGTTCCCGGCACACTCGTTTTGATTGGCGGCGATCCGGGAATCGGCAAGAGCACTCTGTTGTTGCAAGTTGCCGATCGATTGAGCCATGCCGAAACGACAGTCCTGTACGTCTCTGGTGAAGAGTCCGAACGTCAAATCAAGCTTCGGGGTGAACGTTTGGGGATAGCAGCAAAGAACGTTTTTCTGCTTCCGGAAACAAATCTCGAAAACATCTTTCACGAAATCGATCGATTGAAGCCAGGGGCAATCATTGTCGACTCGATTCAAACGGTCTTTTCCAGTTTGATTGAGTCAGCACCCGGATCTGTTTCACAGGTAAGGGAAGTTGCTCATCAGTTCTTGCTATTGGCGAAGAATCGTGGTTTTCCTGTTTTTCTGATCGGTCACATCACAAAGGAAGGTTCACTTGCCGGACCGAAGGCCCTCGAACACATAGTCGATACCGTTTTGTATTTCGAAGGCGAACGCCACCACAACCATCGGATTGTTCGTGCTACCAAAAACAGATTCGGCGCAGCAAACGAAGTCGGTGTATTTGAAATGACCGGAACTGGACTGGTTCCCGTAGCTAATCCCTCTCAGATGTTTTTGCAGGAGCGGCCTCAGAACGTCGCCGGTTCAATCGTTACCGCTTGTATGGAAGGCACGCGGCCCATGCTGGTCGAGATCCAGGCATTGGTTTCAGGGACAAAGTATGGAGCTGGACGGCGAATGACGCAGGGCGTCGATCAAAGTCGAGTCGCACTCCTGATAGCCATGCTCGAGAAACGAGCTGGTTTTCAGTTAGTTGGTGACGACGTATTTGTGAACATTGCTGGAGGATTGGAAGTGGACGAACCTGCCGCGGATCTTGGTGTTGTGACAGCAATTGCCTCGAGCTTCAAAAACATGATGGTTGATCCACAGACGGCAGTTTTTGGAGAAGTTGGTTTGACTGGCGAAGTTCGCGGTGCGATGCAGGCTTCAGTCCGCGCCCGCGAGGCTCAGGCGCTGGGTTTCAAGAAGATTGTTATGCCGGCATCAAATGTTAGCGGACTCGAACGATTGTTAGGTCTTAGGGTGGTAGGTGTGCGGTCGGTGGATGAAGCGTTGGCGGAGTTGTTTTAGAGGAGGGTTTTTGATCTTAGGTCTTTCGTCTACTTTTCTCAGCGGACCAACTTCTTAAGTTCTAATTCTTTTGAGCAGCTTTTCGGCACATTGTTTAGATTCAGAGGACGTGCTTGGATACAGTCAGTACCGCAACGCAGTAGCGTCGGGTCCGTAACCACCCACACCGTTAGAGGTGACCACGGACCCGACGCTACCGCGTTACGGTACTGACTGTATCCAAGTCTGGTTGTGGCTCCGCTGCGTTGTGAGGACGCAGAGGAAACTCACCGTCTCTCATAGGTAACAACATTCAGCTCCTCCTCAAGTCTTGTTGTTCCAACTGACTTAAATCCTTCAAGGTATCCTTCTGGCATGAAGGCGTCAGCGTTTTTTACGGTTAATGGCACTTCTGTAATTACCCACCGTTCGATATGCGGCAGAAACTGTTGGTAGATCTGCGCGCCACCAATCACAAAAAGGTCTGTTGACAGACTCTTGTTGAGGGATAGAACTGATTCAATGTCACTGAAGACCACAAGTGACTCCTGCGGTTCAATGTTTGAATCGCGACTCAGCACAATGTTCAATCGGTTCTTTAACGGCTTGCCCAGTGTGAGCCAGGTTTTTCGTCCCATCACGACGGCATGACCAGTGGTGGTTTCCTTGAAAAACTTCATGTCAGACGAATAGTGCCACGGCAGCTTTCCGCGCTTCCCAATCGCGCTATTCTTGCTGACTGCTGCGATGCCGATGATCATTTTCGTACTTGTCCGATATGCGTCTGTCTTGTCGTGGTGATTGACATCGAGAAACTAAATTGTCGTTGCCTGTTGACGATCACGACGACAAGACAGACGCATATCGGACATTAAACAGCCACTGGTGCCGCAATCTTGCCGTATGACTTGTAGCCAATTAGATTCACATCCTCGTATGTAAAAGCCAACAGACCTTCGAGACCTTTCAAGCGTTGCTCAGGATCACTTATTTCCAACGAGGGCAATGGGAATGGTTCCCGCGAAAGCACCTCCTCAACCTGCTCCAGGTGATTAAGATAAATATGATAGTCGCCAAGTGTATAGACGAAATCTCCAACCTTTAGGTCACTAACGTGCGCGACTAGATGAGTAAGCAGGGCATAAGAACTGATATTGAATGGCACTCCCAGAAAAGCGTCCGCTGATCTTTGGTAGAGCTGGCAGTGAAGTGTTCTGCGATCCTCGACCTTAAAATGAAACAATGTATGACATGGAGGTAGATCTACGTTGTCTGCCTGACGTGGATCCCAGCCCGTAACAAGCAAACGTCGCGAATCGGGATTTGTTTGGATTTGTCCGACCACTCTCGCAATCTGATCAATACCGTCACGCGCCGGGTAGTTTCCACCGAAAGAACGCCACAAATAACCGTAGACCGGACCAAGGTCACCGGCTTCACGACCAAACTTTGCCGTGTGTTCCTCGTCAGCCCACTCTTTCCAGATGTCGACACCGCGAGCGCGGAGATTTGACTCGTCAGTGTCTCCTGACAGAAACCAAAACAATTCCTCGGCAACCCAGCGAAAGGGAACTTTCTTTGTGGTAACTATGGGAAAGCCTTCGCGAAGTTTGAAGCGTGTCTGAAAACCAAAGTGAGAAATCGTTCCGACACCGGTTCGATCCTGATGCTTAGTTCCATTCCTAAGAATTGATCTCAATAGATCGTGGTATTGTTTCATGCGTAGATCTGTTTGACAGGATTACAAGACTTACAAGATTAAGTTAAAACAGAATCCGTTCGATAAGTGAATCTGTTCGATAACTGAATCCGTTTCGATAAGTGAATCCGTTCGATAATTGAATCCGTTTCGATAAGTACTGAGAAATCGACGGCGTCCGTCACATCATAACAACGGAAAGGCCTTGGAATGAAACAATACAGACTCTGTTTTTTGGGCTTCGGGAATGTAGGACGTGCATTGGCTCGTTTGTTGGTTGCGAAATCGAGAAGCCTGCGCGAGAGTTATGATATCGATTGGAAGATCACCGGGGTCGCCACTCGTCGCCTGAGTTGGCGTTCGCAGGAGAGCGGCTTTGATGTTGCCAGTCTGATCTCGGGAAACGATGGCGAGTACAAAACCTCACAGAGCATTGGCGAATGGTTGAATGCAGCCGAGCCCGACGTTGTGTTCGAAACAACCTCACTTAATCCGGAAAACGGTCAACCGGCAATCGATTACTTAAGAGCTTCACTGGAAGCGGGAGCTCACACAATAACAGCCAACAAAGCTCCCATCGTCTACGCATACAACGAACTCAGCGCGCTCGCCGTTGCCAAAGGAAAACGATTCTTTTTTGAAGCGACGGTTCTTGATAGTGCCCCGGTCTTTTCACTGTTTCGCGAAACTCTGCCGGTGACCAAGCTCCGAGGTTTCACCGGGATCTTTAACTCAACCACAAACGTCATCCTGGAAACGATGGAAGCCGGTCGCAGTTTTGAGGAAGGAGTGAAGGTTGCTCAGGAATTAGGCGTTGCAGAAACCGATCCCATCAATGATATTGAGGGTTGGGATGCAATCATGAAAGTTTGCGCCATAGGAAATGTCATTCTAAAAACTCGCTTGCGTCCAGCTGATGTTCGTCGTGAGGGTATCCGCGGACTCGATACAACTACGTTGCAAATGGCTCGCGCTGAAGGCAAACCTTACAAGCTGGTAGCTCGATCAAAAGTTAATGAAGATGGATCTATCAGTGCGTCCGTTCGACCAGAACAACTTGCTATTTCCGAACCGTTGGGAAGCGTTCGAGGAACCTCACTCGGTGTGCATTTCGAACTCGACATGATCCCGGGACTAACGATCATCTCTCACCGGCCAAATCTGCAGAGCACTGCTTATGGGCTGTTAGCCGACTTTGTAAATGCGGTGAGAGACTGAATATTGCAGATTGGCACTCAGCTGAGGAAGTCTTATTAAATCTTCAATCTGCAATCTGAAATCTTCAATTCCTCGCTAACTCACTGACTCCCTCCAGCAACCGTTCAATCTCATCCTCAGTCGTGTAGCAAGCGCAGCCGGCTCGCAACAGACCTTCACTTACGAGACCAAAGCGTTCAACAACTGTTGCGGCGTAAAAATCGCCGTGCGATAAAAATAGCCCCTTCTCGGAAAGTCGTCGCGCGGCTTCCGCTGAAGGGCAACCCCCGATTGTGAACGACACCGTTGGAGTACGTGGCAGATTACGTGATGGCCCGTACAGCGTCACGCGGTTCATCGCATTTAAGCCATCCCATAGCCGCTCAAACAAACGGGCATTTCGCCCGTGAATCTCCTTGAAGAAACTTGCGAGCTGCTCACGACGCGTCGACGCCGGGCTAAAGGAAGCCAAAAAGTCGACAGCGGCTCCCGCGCCGACCATTCCTTCTTGATTCTGAGTTCCCGTCTCTGAGTTTTCTGGAGCGTAATCCGGGGCCGGCACAAGTCGGGGAAAGTCGATGTGCTCGTAGAGTTCACGTTTCGCGTATAGCACGCCAATATGCGGACCATAGAACTTGTAGGCAGACATTGCCAAAAAATCACAATCGAGCTCCCGAACATCAATCAGTGCATGCGGGGCATAGTGCACCGCATCAACGAACGCGAGCGCTCCCACACTATGTGCAAGCTTAATCGCGTGTTCGACGTCGTTAATGGTGCCAAGGGAATTTGAGGCGGCGCCGATCGCCACAACTTTTGTTCTAGGACCCACAAAGCGTTCCAAATCGTCCAGGTTCAGCTGACCAGTTTCTGTGATTAGTCGAACTGTCCTAACCGTAATCCCTCGTTCTTGAGCCAGTCTGCGCCAGGGGTCAATGTTGGCGTGGTGATCTAACTCAGTTACGACAATCTCGTCACCGCTGGAGTAATTCAGACTTAGCGCCCGCGACAAGTGAAATGTCAGTGTCGTCATGTTTGCACCAAAAGCAATTTCACTCTGCGAAGCGTTGACAAACTCTGCGAGAACTTCGCGCGCCTGCTCAATCGCGGCGTCAGTTTCGGCGCTGGTTGGGTATTCCCAATGAGTGTTGGCGTTGTGGTGATACAGATAATCGCTCATTCGCTCGACTACAAATCGAGGCACTTGAGTTCCTCCCGGCCCATCAAAATAGGCGACTGGGTAGCCGTTATGAACGCGCTCAAGAGCAGGAAAGTGCGTGCGAATTTCAGCGACTGACGAGATTTCAGTAGGAGCTTGGGTTGATGTTGTCGACATGTTAGGTGATCCAGAAATCGGGGTCAGCATCATAGCATTGATTCGAGACCTTGAAGCTTGCGGCGTCAGATCAGTGTTGAACAAGGGCCTGATTCTGGGAACTTAGGGGCCAGCTAAAGTTTTTGGTGGGTGCGGCCGATTTAGAAACTGTCGGAGTTCCTACCGATTTTGAGATGGGGTTGACAAGAGACGAATCAAGATCGAATCGGCATCCAATAAGAATTTCGTCGACGCTCCCCTTCATTTTATCTTCTAAGCGATCGGCAAACCGCGGTTGGCACGATGAGTGCTAAACATAGCGCTGAACGCCCCACAGAGGTGTTTCACCAATATGTGTGAGGCGTTTTGCCGGGGTATCTTGCCACTGTTGTCCCGTTATCTTCCTTTATGGAAGCCTGCGGGCGATCACTTCAGTTTTGCAAAGAAGATGACAATCGAGCGAAGAATTCAACGGAGATTTGACGTTTGCCTCGACGCTGTTTGGGATGGCGGCAGGAGTAATGCCACTGCACGTGTTACCGATCTGTCTGAAGGTGGTTGCTATATCGACTCACTCGCCGAAGTGACGGAGGGTGAGATTCTTCGTCTAAAAATAAAAATGCCGAGTGGAGACTGGCTCGACTTGGTCGGAGTGGTGGCGCACTCATTTGCAAGGTTGGGCTTTGGCCTGCGATTCATCAATTTAGACGAAGAAAAACAATCAAAGTTACAGTTGGTACTGGACCACCTGAACGAATCAGACGAGCTTCGGATCACACGAAACTACGCCTGAAGCTGAAGAGTCCCTTCACCTTCCCGTCAAAAGATCTTTTTCAAATTGACACTCATGAAAATCCGACTCCTCTAACCGACAAAGTCGGATGAATTGATGGCATGAGTTTTGTCACCAGTTTAGACAAACGCGTCTCCCGGACGCGTTTGGTTCTGCAAGTGGTGAATATTGTTTCTGGCTGGGTAATTTCGCCCGTTCCCCTTCCCCAGTGCCAATCCTTAATCTTGACATGCGCCAGAGTTTCGAGCCGTTCTTGTACATGACTGCAAAAGCACTAGACATTTCCTCCCCATCGACCGGCATTAGGGTGCTGTTAATCGACCATGGGAGCGGAAGCCTCAGCCGGATTCATGAACTCCTGACGGAATCCGACCTCGCTGACTTTCGTCTGGATTGCGTAACTTCGTTACCGGCAGCAACCAACAAGTTTCTTGGTAACGGACATGACGTCTGCATTGTTGACTCGCTCGAGAAGAATGAATCGGATTTCCTCGCTCAAGCCCGCCGCGTCGGCTGGGACGTTCCCATGATTGTGCTGACGTCTGCATATGGCTCAGAAGTGCTTCAGGCTTTTCATGAGGGAGCAGCAGATTGCCTGATTCGCGAAACCTTGAACGCGGCTGTATTAGAACACTCGATTTGTAGAGTTATTCAACAAACGCAGATTGCTTCGGCCAGATTGGAAAATGAGAGTCGTTATTTGGGTATTATCGAGAATGCCAAGGACATCATCTACACACACGATCTCGCGGGCAACTACAGATCGGTCAATAATGCCGTCGAAGAGTTGACCGGATACACGCGTGAGGAATTCCAGCAGCTCAACGCCCAACACTTGGTCGCACCGGAGTTTCTTGAGCTGACTCAGGAAATGGTGTCCCGGAAGCTTGATGCACAACAGGCGACTTCTTATGAACTCGATGTAATTAAGAAAGACGGTCTTCGAGTCCCAATCGAAGTTAATACCCACCTAATCTACCATGCTGGGAAACCAATCGCGGTCCAGGGTATTGCCAGAAACATTACTCAGCGGCGGGCCTTCGAATCAGCATTGCGAGACAGTGAACAGCGTTATCGTGAGCTGTTCGAGAATGCCAACGACCTCGTGTACGTGCATGACCTCGAGGGAAACTTCACTTCACTTAACAAGGCCGGTGAGGTGATTACGGGATACTCCCGCCAGGAAGCCCTGCAGATGAACGTCTCTGATGTGCTCGTACCCGAGCATCTTGAGAAGGCGCGTGCAATGACGGCGCAGAAGGCGTCTGGCGACAAGCAGACCCCTTACGATCTCGACATCATTACTAAGTCGGGGGCTCGCGTGTCTCTCGAGGTCAGTTCCCGAATTATCTTTCGAGATGGCAAACCGATCGGTATTCAGGGTATCGGCAGAGATATCACCGAGCGCAAACGTTCGGAGCTCGAGCGACGAGTCATTCTTGAAATAATTCAAAGCGTGACGATCACGTCAAACCTCAACGACTTGCTGAGGTCAATCCACCAGGCACTCAGAAAGATATTGTACGCCGAGAACTGTTTCGTGGCCTTGTACGACAAAGAGGCCGGATCGTTTGCTCGTCCCTTCTTCATCGATCAAATGGTGCCGCCAGTCGAACCAGAAAAGTTGAATCGTGGGGTCGCGGCTTTCGTTTTTCGTACTGGCGAACCTCTGTTGCTCGACCGAGAACATTTTGAACAGCTGATTGAGAGGGGAGAAGTCGAGCGAATCGGAAGATTTGCGCCTTCATGGCTAGGCGTGCCCCTAAAAACGCCGGCTGAGACCATCGGTGTTCTCGTTGTGCAGGACTACGAGAGCTACGAAACTTACACTCAGCGTGACCTGGAATTTCTGAATTCTGTGGGTGGCCAGATTGCTTTGGCGATCGAACGAAAACGCGCCGAAGCAGCCCTTAAGAAATCGGAAGAGGAATATCGCGACATTTTCGATAACGCCTCAATGGGCATCTACAGGTCCACGCGCGACGGCGAACTAATCAAAGCGAATCGCACTTTGGCTCGAATCCTTGGTTATCCGTTGATGGCGGAGTTGCTCCAGTGCAATCTTGCGAAAGATGTTTACGTTGAACCAAGTGATCGAACCCGCATGATCGCTGAACAGATGCTGAATGAGTCAGCGGAAGCTCTCGAGGTGCTTTGGAAGAAGAAAGATGGAACGCAGATCTGGGTGCAGGTCAATTTGATTCCGATATTGAATGATGAAGGACACGCGGTCTACTTCGATGGTTTTGTCCATGACATAACTGAGCGGAAGAACGCTGAGCAAGCACTGAAGGAAAGTGAAGAGCGTTACCAACAGCTGGTTGAACTCTCACCCGACGCGATCATTGTTCACACTGACGGCGTTATTAGTTTCATCAACAGCTCCGGTGCGCGGTTGATCGGTGCTCCGAACGCCCAGAGTGTCATCGGAAAATCAATCTACGGATTTATTGACGAGAGCCAGCGCGCTTACTTCAAAGAACGAGTAGCAAAACTTCAAGGCGGCGAGTTTCTTCCTTCAGTTGAAGTTAAAGGTCGAAAGTGGGACGGCAGCGAGATTGAATGCGAAGTGATGTCCGTTCCGTTCATTACACAAGGGCCCCCCGCAGTTCAAGTTGTCGTCCGCGACATAACGACGCGCAAACAGGCTGCTCAAGCACTCGACGAAGCAAACCAGCGCGCCCTCGCCGACTACGAACGACTGGTAAAACGTATCACCGCATTGGGACAGAGTTTAGGAAACGCGCGGGACCTGACCAGCATTCTGCGAGCACTTCGTGATTTCACGACAGTGTCCGTGCCGTGCGACGGAATGGTGATAAGTCTTTACGAACCCGATCAGAGTACGCGCAGGCCGGTCTATTGTTGGGTCGACAACCATGAGTTGGAAACTGAAGAGATGTCATTCCCGGTTGGTAACGGGATCACGGGTCGCGCCATCAAGTCGGGCGCAATCGTAATTGAGAATCGGTACCAGGAATTTTTGAAAACGAAGGAATCTACAACCATTGGCGAACTAACTGAGGGTCGTATTCCTCAGGCCGCTCTGTCGGCCCCGATGGTAATCATGGGGCGCACCGTCGGCTGTATTGAGATTCAAAGTTACGAACCGGAAGCGTACTCACAGGAGCATCAAACCGCAATGAGTATGGCAGCCAGCCTCGCTGCCAACGCTGTTGAAAACGTTAGTTTGATCGAGCGTGAAAGAGAGCAGGCTGATCAGCTGCGTCAATCGCAAAAGATGGAAGCTGTAGGTCAACTTGCGGGGGGTGTCGCGCACGACTTCAACAATCTATTGACCGCGATCAGCGGTTACAGCGATCTCGGTCTCCGAAAATTAGATGATGGAGCTCCGCTGCGTCGAAATCTGGAAGAGATCAAGAGGGCAAGCACGCGAGCTAGTTCACTCACACGCCAACTGCTCGCTTTCAGTCGCAAGCAAATGCTGCAAGCCAAGATCATTGATCTCAACGCGATTGTTGGCGATATGGATCGAATGCTGCGACGACTCATCGGTGAAGACATCGATTTGGTGACTCTCCTGGAGCCGTCGTCCTGCCGCGTTAAAGCCGATCCCGGACAAATTGAACAGGTCCTTCTGAATTTGGCAGTCAACGCCCGCGATGCAATGCCACGTGGTGGAAAACTAACGATCGAAACGAATCACGTCTATCTCGATGAGACTTATGCAAGGGCCCATGTTTCGGTTCAGTCGGGTCACTACGTATTGTTGGCAGTCAGCGATACCGGCGTAGGAATGGACCTCAATACGCAGAAGCGGGTCTTCGAACCGTTTTACACAACCAAGGAAGTAGGAAAGGGGACTGGGCTGGGTTTGTCCACCGTGTACGGAATCGTCAAACAGAGTGGTGGAAGCATTTGGGTTTATAGCGAACCCGGGAGAGGCTCAACCTTCAAGGTCTATCTCCCCGTCGCTGAGGAAAATGTTGAGTCCGAACAGAAACAAGGTAGCACGGACTCATTCCATGGTAAGGAAACAATCCTGCTTGTAGAAGACGAAGAGATGGTACGCAATCTTACTCGCGAGATTCTCGAGATGAATGGTTATCAAGTGTTGACCGCAGGTGATGGCGAGGAAGCCTGCAAAGTTTGCGAAAACTATACCGACGAGATTCATTTAATGATCACAGATGTAGTGATGCCGCAGATGAGCGGTCGTGAACTGTGCGAACGCGTCTCCAAGCAGCGACCAGAGATGGCAATACTTTACATGTCTGGCTACACGGATGACGCAATTGTTCGCCACGGGGTTCTCGATGATGGTATGCCATTTTTGCAGAAACCATTCACGCCTGACTCAATTGCCCGCAAAGTACGAGAGTTGCTTGAACAACCGCACGAAGTGCACAAATAAGACCGTTTGATTCTGAAAGGATTTATCATGTTTTTTAACGCCTTAGTAATAGACGACGAAGCACAGGTGCGAGGGTTCGTGAGCGCGGTGCTGCGGAATGAAGGATGGGAAGTCTGTGAAGCGGAATCAGCGGAGCAGGCGTTTGAGATGCTGCGCGAGCAGGAATGGGCGGTGGTGTTTTGCGAT
>DASYRR010000244.1:0-13294 GCA_036004125.1 Pyrinomonadaceae bacterium
GGTTTTGGTTCGCTGTACCAAAGCGGTGACAAGTCCCCGCACTCCAGGGAGGCGCCTCGTTTTTGATCTTTGCCCTCTCCAAACGTGGTAATCCACAGTTTGCATTCGCCCTCAGGCACAACTCACCTCTATGGTTTTCCGATGGTCCCACCGTTGCCGCAACGCTAATCAAAATCTTTCTAGTGACGAAAATAGCGCGTGATGTTGCCGACGAGCTAACACACACGCGCCATGTTATTCACAACCAGCAGGTATTGGCTCTTCCTGACGATCGTCTTCTTCATCTATTGGTCGGTCGCCAAACGCAGGTACCTTGCAGTGCTCTGCATCCTGCTGGCTAGCTACTATTTTTACGCTCTTTGGAATCCAAAGTTTGTCCTGCTCCTGTTCGCTATATCTACCGTTGACTTTCTGACAGCGCGCGGAATTGAGGCAACTACAAACACACGTCTGCGCCGCTCACTGCTGTTCACCAGCATCTTTACCGATATTGGAACACTAATAGTTTTCAAGTATTTCAACTTCTTCAGCACCTCTGCAACGACCCTTCTGGAGCACGTCCACTGGCAAACGAGGTCTTTCCTCATCGAAGACCTCGTCATTCCTCTGGGATTATCGTTCATAACTTTTCGCTCGCTGAGTTACGTAATGGACGTATATCGCAAGACCACGAGGGCGACCAATCGTTACCTCGATTACCTCGCGTTTGTGGCCTTCTTTCCAACGCTAATTGCCGGGCCCGTAGTTAGAGCCAAAGAGTTGCTGCCCCAGTTCGAGAGGGCTGAACTCACGAGCGATCAAGGTGTCGATGCAATCTTCCTGATCCTGCTCGGGCTGATTAAGAAAGTGGCTATCGCCGACATGATCGGAAGCAACCTGGTTGATCGGGTCTTCGATCAACCTGAACTCTATTCTTCGCTGGAGACCTTGATCGCGATCTATGGGTATGCCCTGCAGATCTACTGCGACTTCTCTGGCTATAGCGACATCGCCATCGGCTCGGCATTACTGCTGGGATTCAAGCTCCCAATCAATTTCAACTCACCCTATCGCGCACAGAACCTGCGGGATTTTTGGAAGCGTTGGCACATCACGCTTTCCAATTGGCTCTTCGACTACGTCTATATCTCGATCGGTGGTTTGAGAAAGCGACGCTTCAATCTCTATCGAAATCTCTTCCTCACTTTTTTGATTGGTGGACTATGGCACGGCGCCGCCTGGACGTTTGTCATTTGGGGCGGTCTTCATGGCTTGGGCCTCTCAGTTAGTCATTGGTGGAACAGAAGGACCAGCAGTCGGGTAGTCAGTAGCCCGACGCGCCAGGGTAGCGAGCGCCTCCGGCGACGTTGGTGGATCAAACCCATCTGCATCTTCGCCACTTTCCACTTCATCTGTTTCACCTGGATCGTGTTTCGCGCGGAAAGTCTTACTCAAGTTTGGGCACTGCTGAAACGACTGACCGCCCTCCAGTTTTCTACCGGCAACGTACCGACGCCGCTCATGTTGGTTTTGGCCCTGGGGTTCGCGTCGCATTGGATCCCGTCAAAAGCGCTGAACACCCTGCGTGATGGTTGGAGTTGGCTACCCTCGCCCGCCCAGGCAGCAATAGTTTTGAGCGTCGCGTTTTGCCTGTACTACATATCCGGAGCTGAGGTGCAGTTCATTTATGGCAACTTCTAAGAGCATACTTTTCGAGCAGTCGCTTCGTTCCTACTTCCGTAACTTATGGCTAACTAAGTCGGCCCGCACAGTTCTTTTTGTAATTCTCTTTGCCGTTACCCCGTTGGCGGTTCCTCGGCTACAAAGCAAGATCGCCGTAAAGGGCCAAAGCTATCGCGAGCTATTACCACGAGCTAGTGACCTTGTGGCATTCCAAAAGAATTCGGCATCGGCTAGAGCCCTGGCGACGAGTGACGAAGTGACTGTTGAACCCACAGCACCTCCAAAGCCAGCCAACAAAGTCTGCGCAGATCAATTGATCGACGATCCCGACGACGCCATGAAATCGTTCAACGAATCGTTGGCGCGAACAGACAAAAAAGAGAAAGGGGCGATCACGCGCATCACTCACTACGGCGATTCACCAATCACCAATGATGGCATCACCGGTACTGCGCGCCAGTTGCTGCAGGAGAGATTTGGTGATTCAGGGCACGGCTTCATTCTGATTGATCGACCCTGGGACTGGTACGGGCATCAGGCGATCTCTTTTTCATCGGGCGGAGGTTGGGCAAACGGATCGTTGATGAATCCGCGTTTCAGAGACGGCGAACTCGGCCTTGGTGGCGTGGCGTTCTTTGGCAACGGACCTGGCAAGTACGCTCGTTTCGCGCCGGCGCCGGAAGGTTCGACGGGACGAAGGTTCTCGCGCTTCGAAATCTACTACCTCGCGCAACCTAACGGCGGACAGTTCACCATTGCCGCCAACGAAAAGGAAACGCGAGTTGTGTCGACTGCGAGTGACCATGAACAGTCTGGGTTTGTCGAAGTGCAGACGCCGACAAACGCCGACTCTTTCTCGGTAAAAACATTGAATGGCGAAGTACGGCTCTTCGGGGTGGCTATAGAAAACGATGACACTGGTGTTGTGTACGACAGCCTGGGCGTGAATGGCGCCTTTGCTGGATTGTTGGCAACTGTGATGAATGAACAGCACTGGACTGAACAACTCCAGCATCGCAATTCCAACCTGGTGATTCTCAACTACGGTACAAACGAAAGCCAGTACGCGTCAGACGATCAGATGCAACGCTACGAGCGAGAGCTACACGAAGTTGTACGTCGCGTCCGCACGGCTTTGCCGTCGGCATCGATATTGATCGTGTCGCCGATGGATCGAGGTAAACGCGCTCCCGGAGGAAAGGTGATAACACTGCCGTCGATACCGAAGATCGTGGAGATGCAGCATCGAGTTGCGCGCGAATCACACTGTGCGTTTTTGAATTTGTTTGAAGCGATGGGTGGCGAAGGAACCATGGCGCGCTGGCACGAAGGGCGAAAGCATCTGGTTGGAGCCGACTTAACTCATCCAAATGCAGACGGCGCACAGACTGTCGGAACGCTGATCTATATGGCGCTGATGGAGAGTTACAACAGTTATCGGGAGAGAACGATGCGTTAGGCGCCTCCTTGGAGTGCGGGAACTTGTTACCGCTTTGGTACAGGGCGGTGACGACTAGCTGTCTTAAAGCAGAGTTGTAAGAGCTGATCGACGCCCTGTTACAAAGCGGTAACAAGTTCCCGCACTCCAAGGAGGCGCCCGAATTTAACTAAGGAGACAACATGTCATTACCAAACGAAGTAATAGAGTTTCTCAACAACAACGCAGCCAGTAATGGAGTCGAACAACCGAACCCGACGCTCGACCTTTTTGCCAGCGGAACGCTCGATAGCTTTGCGCTCGTCGACTTCGTGACTGTCTTGGAAGAACACTGCGGGATCCGCATTCCCGATGCCGAAGTAATTCCAGCTAATTTTCGCACAATCGAGGCCATCGACCGCTACGTTTCAGAACGACGCAATTGACTATGAAAGCCTTTATCACCGCATCAGGCTCATCGCTGCCGGCGAATGTTGTTAACAACGCTTCCCTGGCCGAGAAGCTTGGTCTGACTACTGAACAGATATTCAAGTCGACGGGAATACGAGGACGCTGTTGGGCAGATCGCGGCCAAACTACAAGTTCACTCGCAGCGGCTGCATTACAAAACGCTGGAGTTCCGTCAGACAGAATTGACTATCTGCTATTTGGCACCATGACTTCTGATCGTTTCATTCCGGGCGCTGCGCCGGCGGCACAGTCGACGATGGGTCTTGGCGAGATTCCGTGTCTGGATATACGAGCCGCCTGCTGCAGCACGCTTTATGGATTGCAATTGGCACGAGCGCTGATCACGTCTCAGACCGCAACCAATGTCGCGGTTTGTCTGGCTGAGATTCAATCAATTTTCCTGAACTTGACGCCGGTTGCCGGAACAACGTCGATGTTGTTTGGCGATGGTGCCGCAGCCTTAATCGTTTCTGGCAATGAGGAAGCGGGGGCGCTTGAGATCGTCGACGTACACCTCGCAACGAATGGAAAGTACGTCGATGATCTCGGCATTCGCTGTCCGGGTTCAGAATTTGGCAAGGACGGCGAAGCGCAAGACTTTGAGCCACGAATGAATGGTCAAACGGTGATTCTACAGGCGTCAAGAAGAATGTTATCCGCGAGTCTGACGGTACTCACACGAAACTCGTTAACCGTTGAGGACGTGAGCTGGATTGTTCCGCATCAGGCGAATGCCAATCTGTTCGCACAACTCGCACGGGGACTTGGGTTGAAAGACACAAACAAGGTTGTCTCAGTCATCGAGCACACAGGGAACACGTCGTCTGCGTCCATGGGAATTGCGCTGGATAAACTACTGCGCTCTGGAGAGCTGCAATCAGGAGAGTATGTGTTGATGCCTGCGTTCGCAGCTGGATTCACTTGGGGCGCGGGGTTGTGTCGGGTGAATTGATGTCCGATATTAGCTTGTCGATGTGTAACCAAAGTTGGGCCGCAGATTTACGCTGATCGACGCGGATTAAGTTTGACAGACTGGCGGGAGATTCTGATCCTGATCTGCGTTAACTGCGTAAATCTGCGGCTCAATTTTGGTTACACATCGACAAGCTAAAGCATATCGGACATTTTCTATGGAATAATTTGTTCGCCGGCGGCTTCGCGTTTTAACTGATCGAGGATTGAACGGATGGCCGCAGCAAAACTTCCGTTCGGAGCCAGCGCGAGGTATTTCTCGTAAGCGGAGACAGCCTCCTTTGGCTTCTCGAGCTTTTCGTAGGCGGCGCCAAGCATCTGATAGATTACCGGCTCGCTATCTGAGAGCTGGTCAATCGCTTTCCGATACTCCACCACAGCCTCTGCGAATTGTCCCTTCTCCTCAAGCACGCGGGCGAGTCCGACGTGTGCTTCAGGTTGGAAGCCGTTACCTTCGCGAATCGAACGGCGAAACGATTTGATCGCTTCCTCGGTAAAGGCAGCTTCACGATAGATTCGACCTTCAACAGCCGAAGCCTCGGCATAACTTGGACGCGTACGACGTGCAGCATCGATTGCCGAGTGCGCCTTCTCGAATTGATTGAGATCCATCAACAAACGCGCCAGGCCAACCTGTGCCGCCGGATAAGCAGGCCGTAGTTTGATCGCATCACGATAAAGGTCGGCGGCCTTCTCCCTGGTGGCGTCGTCCCTGGCTTCGTCGCGCGCTGTTTCAGCTTGTTGGAAAGTCAACTCAGCTTTATCGGTCGTGGTTACCAATTTGACGGTGACCACCTTGCGGCCGGGAAGCAGTGGAGTTGTTGATTCTTTGAAACCGGCGGCGCGAACACGCAGCGTATGACGGCGAGCCGACAACTTGGTAAGCGCGAGCTTGCCGGAAGCGTCAGTTGTTCCCCGCCGAATCTCATCGATCCAGACGGTAGCGTTTGGTTCGGTGGTAATGACTAAGGCAGCAGGCGCGGTAGTTCGCTGCATGGCAAACGAGCCAACGGTCCAACTCAATACAACAGCAACGCAGATAGCAGTTATCAAAACTCGAAGCGAGGCCATAGCGTACCTCCAATCTAGCTTACCCAAGTCGTGCGCCGACTGATCACAAACCATTCATCTCCGATCTTCCGTAAACGCACGTCCTGACCTCCGGCTGCCAGCGGTCCCTCGTAATCCACAATTTCAACGATTGCCGCATCAGCGCCTTTCTTCCGTATACGCCAACTAACGAATACGCCACCAGATCGATTCTTTGCCAGCCATGACTCAACATTTTCACCGTAAATAATTGGACCGCCATATCCAGGAATATTTATCTGCTTCGTGCCCGAATCAACCAGCAGCAAATATCGGGATCCACTTAGTCCAAAAACAGCAAAAAGTGCTCGTTGCAATATCTGATAATCCTCATCGTTCGGATTGGTCTGAATTGGGGCATTAGGACAAACATCATTACCATCAGGTATCCCGTCGCGATCAGAATCTTTACTCTGAACGTCAACTCCTAAACGCTCTTCTTCAATGTCGGTCCAGCCGTCGCCATCCGAATCCTTCTCAATATTCTTGATCGATAGTTCCACTTGCTGAGCGCCAAGGACCGGGGCTGTGGGTCCGGGATCGTGAGTACCTTCCATCAGCGCTCGAGGTGGCGGTGGATTCTGGGTGAAGCTGAAGGTCAACTTGTCTTTACCATTGATTGTTAACTTAGGCTCCCGTAGACCGCGATAGAAACGGTTAGGGATGAGTTTGGGTCGAGTCCAAGTATTTCGATCCTCTGGCGTCTTGCTTGATATCAAGAACAGATCAAGGTCGCCCATAACTCCTTCCCAAAGGACTCCGTAGGTTATTCCATCAGCGCTCTTGACCTGGGCAATCGGTGTAAGTTGAGAATCCGAAAAATGCCAACCCGGATGAGCAGACAAGCCGAGCGGTACAAATTTTGGCGTGATGGTTTGGGGTAAACGAACTGCCTCTTCAATCCGTTTAATCGCCGCCAGGCTCTCGGGAGTGCCCAGCGCACCAAGTCGAGCATATGCAGCGGTGCTCAAATCTTTTGTGTGACTAGCTAACCCTCCGTTTAGATTAAGATCCGCTCCCAGCCGCGCCCCACTGGCAACAGACTCTAACCATTTCACGTCCTCTGAAAGACTAACTTTCACAAACGGATTGTTGAGATTTGGCGGCGGTTGCTTTGGTTCCGGAGGACGGTAGACAACTTTCCCGTTTATATCGATTACTTCCCAGCGCGCCGTCTCTGCGTCCAGTACTTGCGCGAGACCATCGCGAAAGAGTGCGGTACGCCCGAACCGCGCTTCGATCACAAGTTTTCCCGTTTTATCAATGTATCCTTCCTCGCGGTCGACTTGAACAGCTGCGCGACCATTAGAGAAAGGATTGAGATTGGTGTATTCGTTACCTGGTTGGACTACGATGTGACCGGTTCGATCAAGGTAACCCCATTTCTCGCCAATCTTCACTCCCGTCATGCCATCACTGTAACTCCATGCATTGTCAAACTGCGGCGCAATCACAATCTTACCGACTCGATCGATAAATCCGAATTTACCATTGAGGCGAACCAAAGCGAGGCCTTCCGAGAATGGCAATGCGGACTCGAATTGAGGAGGAATGACGGTCCGTCCACTGGGATCGACAAATCCGAACTTGCCATCGATCTTCGCGGGAGCCAGACCTTCCGAGAAGTGACGAGCATCGTCAAACTGCATGACGACCTTGCCTGTCTTGTCGATGAACCCCCAGCGTTCTCCAACCTGCGTCAGCGCCAGGCCTTCCGGTTTGAAATCAAATTGATCTCCCCAATAGTTGCACGGACGATAGAGCGTAGCGGCAATAACGATCTTCCCTTGCCGATCGATGAAACCGTAATAATTCTTATTCTCAGCGCGGCCGCAATCGCTGGTCACATGAAAGACAGCAAGACCCTGTGAGAAATCCAGTGAACTAACCAATTGGGGCTCGATTACTACATTTCCAGTTTGATCGATGTAACCGGTCTTGCCGTTAACCCATATTCGAGCCAGGCCCTCAACAAACGGACCCGCGGAATACGGCACCGTCAAAATCACTTCTCCACTATTGTTGATGTAGCGAGTTGTGTTTCCACCCTGAACTGGAAAGAGGATGGGGTCTTTTTCGACTTGTCCAAAAACACACAGCGCGGTGAATAATAAAAAGAGGGCTATCCAAAGAGAACGCATCTCTGCTCCTCCTTTGAACTGTGGGATGATCGACGTTTAGTGGGGGAAACTTCTATTCTTCTTGCGGGCCGCCGGTCACGCGTCGCTTCCGCACGTTCGGGTTTGTCTGGACTCCTGGAGTAGCACCCGGCGCCGGTGGTGCTGAAACTGCCCGACTCCCAACTTCCGGACGGAAGTTTCCCTTTTCATCGTAGAGTCGTAGGTATTGAAGCCGGTTTCGCACGACGCCCTGAACATAACCTCGAGTTTCTTTGAACGGCACTGCTTCTGCCCATTCGTCAATCTCCGATGGAAGTGACGCCGACCACTGCACAGCTCGCAACGGTCCGGCGTTGTAAGCGGCTGCGACATATTCGATTCGGCCAAATTTGTCGATTTGATCGCGCAGGTATGCGGTGCCCAGTTGAATATTCAAACGGGGATTGTAGAGGGATTCAGCGGTGATCTCCTGAGTAACACCATACTTTCTAGCAGTAAGTCTCCCAGTGGGAACCAGGACCTGCATCAAGCCGTACGCATTAGCGGTCGAACGCGAACGCGCGCTGAAGATCGTTTCCTGACGAATCAATCCGGCAACCTGATACGGGTCAAGATTCCTCGCTCGCGATTCTTGAACGATGATGTCCCAGTAAGCAAGCGGGTAAAACACGTCCCACTCTTCGCGCGTCATTTCTTCTGGTTTCATCTGTGAATAGTCTGGAAAACTTATCTTCAGCGTATTCAATGCCTGAACGTTGTCGTCATTCGAACGATAGATGCGCGCAATCGCCAGATTAATCCTGGGGCTGTCAGCGGCTTTTTCACCAGCCTTCCCTAATTCCTTCAGCGCCCATTCATCGAGTCCGATATTGGAAAGCTGATCGGCCTTGACTACTCGCGCTTCCTCATCGGCGCCTGCGGTTTCCTCAGCAACGGTTACGGTTTTGAGATTTGCCACGGCGCGAGCAACCATCGAATCTGGCTCGAAAGTTTTCGGCTTCGTAGTACGACTCAAGACGTCCAATCGCTGCTTCGCCAGGTAGCCATACCAATTCGCGTCGTAACGTGCCTGCATTCCTTCGTACAACGCGCGCGCCTCAGGGAGTTTACCGGCGCGTTGCGAATCACGAGCGGCCCAGTAACCAGCTCGACCTCGATTGTCAGTATTCTTGTCAGCGTAGAGTGCGAGGTGCTCTGTGAATAGCCGAGACGACTCCGCATAGTTCTTTGCTTCGTGTGCTTCCCAGGCGAGATTGAACTGAGCTTGCGCAACCTCACCCGCACCCGGGAATGAAGCAACGGCTGAACGAAAGAAGTAACTGGCATCAGTTTGGTTCTTTGCGTCATCCGCAATCTGACCGACGGCAACTATTGCTCGCGGCCTGAAGCTACTGGCTGAATAGTTCTTCCGCATCTCTTCGACCGTCGACCGTACTTGTTCCCACTGGCGCGCTCGTGCGTATGTTTGCGCGAGATATGAAAGCGCTTCTGCACGAACTTCGCCGGCCGAAGTCGGAATGCTGGTCAAAGCTGAAATTGCGTCAGCAGTCTTACGAACGCTGTACGCCGCGATTCCGCGGTGGAGTTGGTTCTCAACCGTGGCTGTTGCCGGAAATCTTGCGAAAGCCTCGCCATAGGCGGCTGCGGCATCCGTGTATTTCTTGCCAGCGTACAAACGATCAGCGCGAGCAGTGCCTTCCTCTGCAGACGCTGGCGACGATGTCGAACCGAGTCGAGTTAAGGACGTCGCTGCCTCGGCACTCTCGGCTGAAGCTGGTGCGTAAAAGTAGATGCGTCGATAGGCAGCCAAAGCCCTGGTCTGATCTGATGTCTGCTCGTACGATTTCGCTGTTGCGAGGAGCGCGGCAGGATCGTCTGACTGAACAAGATCCTTCAACAAAAGCGGGACCGCTGCGGCTTCGTTGCTCTTCATCAATAACGCTGCCGCCCGAAGTGCAGCATCACGCGCCCGAAGCGATGTTGGATATTCGTGCAACAGCTCCTGATAAGTCGAACGAGCCTCAACATCTTTTCCGATCTGTTCCAAAGCACTGGCGCGCATTGAAAGAGCGTAGTCGTTAAGCGACGTTTGATCGCGAATCACTCGAGCGTCGAGTAACGAGGCGGCGCTGGCGAAATCTCGGCCGTTGAGTTTGATCCTCGCTCGCAAAATCCGCGCGAGCCCGGCCGCCTTTGTGCGCGGAAACTGATTCTCGATTCCAGTGACTACATCTTCCGAGGGCAGCACGTCGTTACGCGTCATGGCGCGCATGCTTTCGAGGGCTTTTTGTTCGGCTGGTGTTTGCTGCCGAGTCAGGCAGCTCGCGCTCAGAAGGAATGGAAGAGAAGCGACGGCGACGACAGCAACACCGAGAACTATGAGCAGTAAGCGATGTTTACCCAAAGTGATGAGAAATGGCAAATGATATATGACCAATGATCGGCACCTGCACCTGCCTACTGCTCCTGCTCCTCTGCTTTTGGTGCCAACTTACGCGGTAACGGTTGCTCCCGGGTAATTCGAACCAAGCTTTGAAACGTCGCCTTCCGCCAGAGTATTGACCAGTTCTCCGTGGAAGTAATCGTAACGAGCAGCCACTTCGGCTTTGACGCGTTTGTCGTACATCTCTCGCGAACGGTCGATGTATTCCCGCAACCGATCATAAAGATCGTGCTCGGAGCGACCCTCGGTTACCTTTTGTTCGTTGTACAGTTTTATTTCAGAAATCAAAAGCCTTGCGAAACGTCGTGCATCGTTATGTAATCTGCGCTCTTCGTCGCTGGACACTTCGACGGGCAGTTCCGTTTCCTGGCGTCGTCGACCAATCGGTGGAACAGGAGCGGGCGGTTCCTCTAACGGTGCCGGTTCAGGGACCCAGGAAGACGGCTCTTCGCCAACCGACGCTTCTTCGACGGCGGGTGCTGCTTCAAAAGCCTGTGGCTCTTCAACCTCAGTGGCAGGTTCCTCAACAGCAACAGTGTCTGATTCGACGTACGGGGTCTCAATGGTCTCGGCTCCCGAGAACTCCGCTTCAGCGCTTGGCGCTGCTTCTTCATATTCACTCGTCGGTTTATAACTCGGCTCAGGCTCTCCTGCCGGCGCGGGAGCTTCCTCGCTAACTCGTTTCGGCGCTCGGGCAACTGATAAGAGTTCGACTGCCATTCCCGAGACTCTAACAAGCGTTTCGAGCGCCTCGAGGTTGATCGATTCTGAATCGAGTCCAGCCGAATCGGCATACAAAACAGCAACAGCACGACCGCGAACCGTCAGAGGTATCGAAACGATTCTTTGGGCAGGTTCCTCACCTAGTCGATTCAAAAGAGAATGATCTTCGGCATGCGAACCAGCTCCACCGCTCCAGGTCTGAAGCGACTTGGTTACGGCACTCACCACAGTGTCGGAGTTAAGCGACAAAGAGATCTGTTGAATAGCGCGATCGCCAACCGTTCCTTCAAAGCCTCGACCACGCCATCCGGTCGCCTGATCGCCTTTCACAACGAAGAAGGCGACGCGTGGCGCAAATGAAGCGGCACGGTTCACTAGAGTTTTGAGGATTTCGGCTTGTGAGTGCTGCTCATTGATTTCGATGATGGCGGCTTTCACAATGGCCATATCACTCGAAGCCTTGGCTCGCGATGACTCCGAGGCAGCGAGATCGATCCCACGTTCATGAGCTGCGCGCAGGTGGTCGGCAATTGCAGTAGACAGACTGCCTTCCATTCGCACGTCGCCCTGGCGATCGAGCAAACCCGCCAGCGATTCGTTCAGCTGACTCTGCAAGCTTTCAATTTCCTGTTTGATTGCGCTAAGTCGGCCGTCGAGGTAACTCTCGATTTCATGCCGCAAGCTATCTTCCAATTGTCCGTTGACCACAGCGCGCTCCTCCGTCTGGTGTGTGTTTATTGACGAACCTCAAGGTCTTACAGGTAGGGATTCGGAAACCCAGGTTCCGTGCAAGTGCCCGAACTTAAGGAGACTGTCGGGGGCCCGGAGTCTCTGGAGCGATTATGGACGGCTGGTGTTGGGCTAGTCAAGAAATCGTTTTTGAGAGGCGCCGCGGAGGAACGGAGCGGGAAAGGGGGCAGGAGCAGCGGCAGGGGTAGGGGCAGGAGCAGGAGCAGGAGGCAGGAGCAGAATCATTGGTCATATATCACATTCCATTTCTCATTTATCATTTTGATTGATAGTCCGTAGTCCGTAGTCCGTAGTCCGTAGTCAGTAGTCAGTGTTCAGTAGTCCGTTGTCCGTTGTTAGGCCGGTTCGTAAGTTACTCAACGACCACTCACCGGCCTAACAACGGACCACTGACCAACCCAAAATGACAAATGAGAAATGGAATATGATATATGACCAATGATTCTGCTCCTGCTCCCGCTCCCGCCTCCTGCTGCTGCCTCCTGCTCCACCTCCTCCTCCGGGTTTTTGCTCCTTGGCCCATGTTTGGTAATCTATGGCCTCCCGACGCCGATTAGTCCCTGAACCCTTCCTATGCCAATAACAATTCTCATTGCAGATGACTACGACGACAACCGGGAACTGTTGAAGCTGTTACTGGAGACCGCTAACTACGACGTCCATGAGGCAAAGGACGGTCATGAATGCGTAGTCTCGGCTCGCCTGAACCTACCGGACTTGATCATGGTTGACCTATCGATGCCGCAATTGGATGGCTGGGAAGTTTTCAAAACGCTGAAAGCCGACGCGACCACCGCTCACATTCCGTGCGTGGCGGTCACAGCTCACGCCGACACAGATTGCCAACGTGCGCTAAGCCTTGGCTTCAGCGCCTACGTCGCAAAGCCATTCAGGACTGATGAGATGCTCGAAACTATAGCGAGAGTGGTTCGTGGTGTGGAGATCTAAAAAATTATTGGCCATAGATGAAGACGGGGTGAACGGGAGACAGGGCGAAAGGGAGACTCTCCGATTCACCCCGTCGCCCTTTCGCCCTCTCTCCCCGTCTCCTTTTATGATTAATGATCACTCCCTAAAAATCACGCCACCCTTCATCACAAACTTCACCTTCCTAAGCGTTGAGATATCGTGAGTGGGGTCTCCCTCAACTGCAATTACGTCCGCCAGTAGCCCGGCTTTCACTTGTCCGATCTTGTCTCCCATGTGCAGCACTCGCGCGTCGATCGACGTGGCGGATCGCAACGCATCAATGGTCGGCATGCCAAACTTCACCATAGCCTCAAGCTCGCGTACGTTGTCGCCATGAGCAAATACGCCGACGTCGCTGCCGTTCGCAATTGTCACACCGGCTTCGAGCGCGGATTTGAAGACGGCCCGCTTTCTTTCCGCATTTGCTCCCGCCACTGACAACGTGGGACACAGCGCGACGTTGTGTTCCTTCATCAAACGAAGAATTTCAGGCGTTCCCCCATCTCCATGCTCGATCGTTTCAACACCCGCTAGAGTCGCTCTTCGCATACCCTCTGCGGTTGTTGCATGGGCTGAGACGGGAACATTAGCACTTCGAGCCGTCTCGACTATTAGCTTCAATTCTTCGAGGGAAAATGTTGGGGCTGCGCCTTGAGTGCCCCAGCGATAGTCTGCATA
>DASYRR010000245.1:0-22192 GCA_036004125.1 Pyrinomonadaceae bacterium
GACGAACGGTTTGCCGGCAAGCAGTTTGTACTTACTGGCAAGATGGAGAGTTTCACTCGTGATGAAGCTCGGGGGTTGATTGAGGCCCGGGGTGGTCGAGTTAATTCCTCGGTTAGTAAGAAGACGGACTACGTGATCGCCGGAGAGGAAGCTGGATCGAAACTCGACAAGGCGAAGGATCTGGGTGTCCAAATAATCGATGAGGATGAGTTTAAGAAGATGATCAACTAATGTCCGATATGCTTTAGCTTGTCGTTGACGTTCACATCAATGACCGAGATACCCAATCAGCGCTAGTCAGAGGAGCCAGCGACAAGCTAAAGCATATCGGACAATGGAGCACCAATGACTGAAGAGAAAACCGACCTGCAACTTGTTTATACGCTTTTTTGTGATGATGTCCGCCTCGAAGCGGGAAACAAACTGTCGTTTATGGGAGTGTTTCAAAACATAATGGTGCAGCAGCTCCCCGCTTCGCTAATCAAATTTGCCGTAGTGAATCATTGGAGCGGGCAGGGAACTTATCTTTCGGAGGTTCGCATTCTGACACCCGATCGTCAGCAGTTGGTCGTTGCTAATCAGCCAACAAGTTTCGAGATCAACGCAGGTGGGTTCGCCGACAATATCAGCTTCTTTGTGAACGTGACCTTCCCAAAGGCAGGACGCTACTTCGTGCAGACTCTGGTGAACTCAAATTTGTTTGAGGAACAAGTGCTGACGATTTCTGACGCCGCCGAGACAGAAATGCTTGGTGCCTCGGAGGCAATTAATTAATTAGTGCGGTAACCGGCTACCCTGCCTGGATATTGAAAAGCTTGATCTTCGAATTAAGAGTAGTAGGCTTGATGCCCAGAAGCCGCGCTGCTTTTGCCTGATTCCCACCGGTTTCCGTCAGTGCCATCTTGATCAAGTGGGTCTCAAATCTCTGAACTTCTTCGTAAAAGTCGATACCGCTCAGAATATCGAGCGGCCTCAATTTATTAGCCTCGTCGGTAAAGGCTTTATCGCGAGCAAGGGTTTCCGCTTCGGAGAGAAGGGCGTCGGCTAAGTCAACGACGCGTTGAATACGATCGCGGTCAGGACGGTCTGCCAGCTTTAAGTGCAGCATTTGGGTTTGAACAGCGGAGGGCCTGAGAT
This sequence comes from Pyrinomonadaceae bacterium, assembly GCA_036004125.1. Taxonomy (GTDB): domain Bacteria; phylum Acidobacteriota; class Blastocatellia; order Pyrinomonadales; family Pyrinomonadaceae; genus PSRF01. The sequence goes on from DASYRR010000245.1 coordinate 1,138, forward strand.
TGTCAGACTCTTTTAATATAGCTTGATCTAAGTTCATTAAAACTCCCCTTTCGGACTGACCTCTTAAACTGACCTCTTAATACGAGAACACCGAAACGATAGATTCCGTGACACCTTTTTTTGGTTGCCAATGCTGTGGCAGCAGGAAAGGCTGTAAGAAAAACGGCGAACCCCGATCGGAAGTTCCGATCGGGGTTCGCCGAAATGGTGTTTTTGGTGCGGATGAGAGGACTTGAACCTCCACGATGTCACCATCACAGGCTTCTGAGACCTGCGCGTCTGCCAGTTCCGCCACATCCGCTGAAAATAATGGCGCGGCCATTATGCGAATGGGTTTGGAGGGTGTCAAGAAGGGGAGTTTGTTGGTTATGGCGTGGTTTCTACCAGCTTGTTTTCCTCCCGTCTCCAATCCTAAGAGTCTGATAACACCGGACTGACTAAGTTGCTAAGCAGAGCAGCACTGAAACCCCAGCCGCTGATTTTTTGGCTTAGTTCAGGCTTGCGTTTAGAGCAATCCACGTAATTTTTTCTGCCTCAGCGGTGTACAAATTACTCGCCAGAAAGCAAAACGAGAGGTGCAGACCATGCGGAGAAGAGGAGAGAGCGAAGTCTGAACTTAGCTACGCCCTGGTTTGGACCTGACCCTTCCAGGTTCAGACCTTACCAGTTTTAGTGTCTACCAGCGACGGCCTTTGTGTTTGCCCGGAACATCGAATCGATCGATTCTAGTTACACGTCTACCACGAGTTGTTCGATAGACTCGGCTCCGTCCAAAAATTCGATCTCGGAGGCTTAAGGTCCGGTTTGGACCTCGACCATCTACCCTGCCATCGCGCGCGTCGTGACAGTTTATGAACTTGTCGCACTTATTACCCCAGACTGAAAAACCACGACCATGTCCTCGGCCCCGACCTCGCCCTTGCGCTGAAACATCAGGAGCTATTGCCAGCACCGTAAATAGTGTCACGGCCACCAAAGTTAGAATTCTAAGTCTCATTTAGTTATTCCCTCCTCAGTCACTAGCCAGTTTCACAATCAACCCCTATGCCGCAAAAGGGACATCACAGAGGAGTCTTGGCTGTTTCCCACTTAACTCTTGTTATACGATACGCTTTGGGGGCAAAAAAAGGCGAATGGCAGAATCCCGCACGGTCCACGAAGGTCTTGCTGAACGGTTTGCGAACATCAAGCTCCGCATCAATCAGGCTCTTCTTCGTTGCAATCGACCTACAGACGACGTCACGCTGATCGCCATTACCAAAACGCATCCGGCCAGTATCATAAACAATGTAGTGCAACTTGGCGCGACTGATTTAGGCGAGAACCGAATCCAGGAGGCCGAGTCAAAAATTCCAGAAGTCGGCAGACACAGCGCGCGATGGCATTTGGTTGGACATCTTCAAGCAAACAAGGCAAGACGCGCCGTAAAGCTTTTTGACGTGATACATTCTGTTGACTCTGTAGAACTCGCACGCCGTCTGGATCGTTTGTGTATCGAAGAAGCGATCCCATCTTTATCGGTTTTGATCCAAGTTGACCTTGGTCTGGAAGAAACGAAATCGGGAGTGGCAGAGGCTGACTTGAGAGATCTAGCAAGTGAAGTAAATGGATGCGAACGGTTAAACCTTACCGGTGTGATGACTCTGCCACCATTCTTCGACGATCCGGAGAATGCGCGTCCGTTCTTTCGCAAGCTCGCCGAGCTGAGAGATCAGTTAGCCCGCTCCGGTTCATTCGGAGATCACAGAGGTGATCTCTCAATGGGGATGACCAACGACTTCGAAGTGGCAATTGAAGAGGGAGCCACGATGGTTAGAATCGGCACTGCGATATTTGGTGAACGAGTTACTTAAAATTCAGACTCCTACGAGGTGGACAGGTTGGATAGAAGCATTCTGATTATTGAACGCTCATTGCTGTTCTTGCAGTGGGCGGTCATAGCCGTAATCGTCGCAGTGTTTGTTTTGATGGTGCTTAGCTTAATTGTCAGTGCTGCCGACCTGAATCCTTTCAGTTGGGTGTCGCGGACTGTTCGACGACTTAGTGACCCTTTTATCATGCCGGTGCGTCGAGGGTTGATGGGTGTCGGAGTCGATCCAAAGTTTGCGGCGCTCGTGGTGATTCTGATTTCAATACTTCTGGGCTGGTTTTTCTTGCAACTTTCGGAAGGAGTTGGCGCCACCGTTGCGGGTTTGATTATCAGTATCAAGCGGGCGAATGCAATTGCGGCACTCGGCCACATAATCTCCGGAGCACTTTCGATCTATACCTTGCTGATCTTTATGCGCATTGTTTTCTCCTGGGGCATGGTGAGTTACTCGAATCGCCTCATGCGCTTTTTAGTAAACGCCACTGAGCCGCTGCTTGGTCCACTCAGGCGGATCATTCCTCCACTTGGGATGATCGACATTTCACCTATCTTTGCGTTCATTATTCTTTGGCTGCTTAAGGCAGCAGTGCAGGGCACATTGTTGAGCGGTGGCGCCGCCAGGTTCGGCTAGGTGAAGAATTAGTAGAGTGATCGAATACTCGTTTCAACATGGACGCCTTCAACTGCGAGTTCAGGTAGTGCCACGGGCTTCTCGCAGCGAAATTGTAGGTGAACACAATGGCGCATTGCGTGTTCGCATCGCCGCTCCGCCGGTTGACGGCGCCGCGAACGAAGAGCTGGTTCGAACGCTGGCTAAGACGTTCGAAGTGCCGCGCAGTGCGGTTAGCATAATCGGCGGTCAAAATGGGCGACGCAAGCAGGTTTGCATTGAGGGTGTTGAGCGAAATGACACAGTGAGAAAGTTACTGGGCCACAGATAGACACGGATGAAACGGATAAGAGAAACGCAGAGCACTTCTGTTAACTCTTCTGATCCGTGTTTATCTGTCCAAATCCGCGGCTAAGTCGGTTGTAATGGAATCAACCCAGATCTCTCATTATCGAATTCTGGAAAAGCTCGGCGCTGGCGGGATGGGCGAAGTTTATCTCGCGGAAGACCTAAAGCTCGGCCGAAAAGTAGCGATCAAGATTCTCAGCGAGGAATACACCACCAACCGCGATCGCCTTCATCGCTTCGAACAAGAAGCTTGCGCAGCATCGGCACTAAACCATCCGAATATTCTCACTATCCATGAAGTTGGTAATGATGAAGGACGTCATTTCATCGCGACGGAATACATTGACGGCACCACGTTACGAAGGAAGATGTCCGCATCGCACCTTGAAATGCGCGAAGTACTGGACGTGGCAGTGCAGGTTGCGAGTGCACTTGAGGAGGCACACGCTGCCGGAATAATCCATCGGGACATCAAACCCGACAACATCATGGTGCGTCGCAATGGTTACGTAAAGGTGCTGGACTTTGGTTTGGCGAAACTCATGGAGAGTTCCGCGGACCGAACTCCCGCAGACGGAGAAGCATCCACAAGAGTTCTGGTGCAGACCGATGCCGGCGTCGTTATGGGCACTTCTCACTACATGTCGCCGGAGCAAGCACGCGGAAAGCCAGTTGATGCGCGGAGTGATATCTGGAGTCTCGGAGTTGTCGTTTATGAGATGGTTGCCGGAAGGATTCCGTTTGAAGGTGAAACTTCAACCGATGTCATCGTCGCAATCACCCAAAAGGAACCCTTGCCGCTAATCAGGTTTGCGCCAAATGTGCCGGCCGAACTTGATTGGATTGTCACTAAAGCTCTCCGTAAAGATCGGGACGAGCGTTACCAAACGATCAAAGAACTCCTCACTGACCTTCGTCGATTGAAGCAACGTCTGGAATTCGAAGCGGAGTTGGAACGTTCAGTTGCGCCTGAAAGCTTCACGCGATCGGCAATCAGTGGAGTAGCGTCACCCCCAACCATTTCTGAACGAGCCTTACCCACGATGGAAAAGACTGCTTCGCACGTCTCGAGTGCTGAGTACATCGTCACGGGAATCAAACACCATAAGGTTGCAGCGCTCCTCGCGGGTCTGGTTGTCATAGCCCTGATCGGTCTGGGAGCCTACTTCTATACTCATCGTAAACCTACGCTCACAGACAAGGACACGATCCTCCTGACGGAGTTTATTAATACGACAGGTGAGCAAGTCTTCGACGGGACGCTCAAGCAGGCGCTGACAGTTCAGCTTAGTCAGACACCGTTTCTAAATATCTTTCCTGAGGAACGTGTTAGGGAGACCTTGCGCTTCATGGGGAAATCTCCCGACGATCGCGTGACCAAAGATGTGGGTCGCGAGATCTGTGAGCGGCAGGGGATCAAAGCGTTGCTTTCGGGATCAATCGCGAGTCTTGGCAGCCATTACGTGATTACACTTGAGGCCTTGAATGCCCACACAGGCGATCCGATTGCACGTGAACAGATCGAAGCGGAAAGTAAAGAGAAAGTTTTAGCGGCGTTGGGATCAGCTTCTTCTAATCTTCGAGAGAAGCTGGGTGAGTCGTTGAGTTCAATCAAGAAGTACGGTGTGGCGATAGAACAAGCAACGACGTCCTCGCTCGAAGCGCTGAAGGCATTCGCACAAGGAAACGAAGCCCGAGCAAACGGGCGCACTCGTGAGTCATTGGTCTTCTACCAACGCGCCGTGGATCTCGATCCAAACTTTGCCATGGCTTATGCGCGGATCGCGGTCTTTTATGGAAATCAGGGTCAAATCGATTCCGGGAAACCATATGTAGAGAAGGCATTTGCTTTGCGGGATCGCGTAAGTGAGCGCGAGAAATTCTACATCTCGGAGAAGTATTACAACTACTTGAGTGGTGAATTCGACAAGTTATTCGAAATCCAGAAAACGTGGGCGAGTGAGTATCCAAACGATTACGTCCCACGCAACAATCTCTCTTTGAGTTATCGGTTCCTTGGACGCTACGAAGAAGCACAAAAGGAAGCACTCCGGGCCGTTGAATTGAGTCCGAACAACGTCAACGCACGAGACAACCTGGCAGGTTGCTTCCTCGGCATGGATCGACTTGATGAGATGGAACAAGCCATCAACGACTTAGCAAGAATCAATGCGGATAATCCATCGGTATATTTCAATCGGTATCTCCTGGCATTTCTGCGAGGTGATCAAAAGTTGATGGATGACCAAGTTCATTTGATGAAAGGCAAGCCCGAGGAAGCTGATGGATTCGGCATCTTGTCCTCTACCGCGTCGTACTACGGCAAACTAACCGAAGCTGAAGGTCTCTCACAAAGAGCGCGAGAAATGTACAAGAGTCAACAGCGAGCCGAGAACGCATCCGAAACTACGATGTCGATGGCGGTCAGGCAGGCTCTGTTAGGCAGATGCCAACCGGCAAAACAGAATCTCACCATTGGCTTAGGTCTGTATCGTGGTCGCATTAGTTTGGGGCTTGCTGGTGCGGTCGCCGCCGCTTGTAACGATGCAGCTCAGGCGCAGGGATTCATCGATGAAATGGTTAAGCTGTATCCCACAGATACCTTCATAAGCAAGGTCAATGTGCCGTTAATCAAGGCCGTCCTGGAATTGAAGCGCCAAAATGGAGCCGGAGCATTACAAATCCTCGAATCCCTCCGTAGCTACGACTTTGGGTTGTTGATAGGAGTAGCAGGTGTGTATCTGCGTGGTGAGGCCTATTTGCAACAGCGAATGGGCAAGGAAGCTGCTGGTGAATTCGAAAAGGTGATCAAGCGTCGTGGAGTTGATGTCTTCGGAGTGGAACATGTCCTGGCTCATCTCGGTTTGGCACGCGCCGCTGTCCTCACAGGCGATACAGCAAAGGCGCGAAAGGAGTACCAGGACTTCTTTGCACTTTGGAAAAATGCTGATAAGGATCTGGCGATACTTGTTACGGCACAAAAAGAATACGCCGAACTCACAGATTCAGCCGCTCGATAGTTCCTACGCCTTTATTACGGTGAGACTCTCGTAAGGGCGCTTCTTTGGAGTGCGGAGACTTGTCGCCGCTTTGTCACAGGGCGCCTCACCTAATTCAACTCCGATGATCGTTAAATGACAAGAGTAAAGAAGCGTGTTTAGTGACGCTCTAACAAAGCGGCGACAAGTCTCCGCACTCCAAGGAGACGCCCGTTGGCGCAGCGGCTGATGTTCACGAAGTCTTGTGATATATTCCGCTACCTAACAACCCACAGTCATATCGCAGAAGGAACCAACTCCAATGTCGGGACATTCGAAGTGGCATAGTATCAAGCACAAGAAAGGCGCGCTCGATGCCAAGCGCGGCAAACTTTTTACTAAGTTTATTAAGGAAATCACCGTTGCTGCGCGAACCGGTGGCGGCGATCCTGAAGGCAATGCCCGCCTGCGTAAGGCCATCCTCGATGCCAAGGGTGGCAACATGCCCAACGACACGATTGAACGGGCAATCCGTCGCGGAACAGGCGAAGAAGAAGGCGTTCACTACGAAGAGATTACGTACGAAGGTTATGGCCCCGGCGGTGTGGCCCTACTGATTCAATCGATGACCGACAATCGAAATCGCACCGTGGCGGAGATACGCCACATCTTCTCAAAAAACGGCGGGAACCTCGGAGAGAGCGGCTCTGTCGGTTGGCTGTTTGAGAAGAAGGGGTACATCATTGTTGAGAAAGCAGCCAAGTCCGAGGAAGAGTTATTTGAACTGGCGATCGAGGCAGGAGCTGATGACCTGCGGGATGATGAAGAGAACTTTGAGATTATTACCTCACCAGATGCATTTGATACTGTTCTGAATGCGGTCAAGAACGCCGGAGTTGAGCCTCAGGTAGCTGAGGTGGAAATGGTGCCACAGAATTACATTAAGCTTGAAGGCTCAGACGCCCGCCAGATGCTGAAGCTTATGGAAGCGCTCGAAGATCACGACGATGTCCAGAAAGTCTCGGCAAATTTTGATATCAGCGAAGCCGACATGGCCGCGGCTTGACATGACCGTTTGACGCGCGAACTACCAGACCAGTTCCCCAGCCGTTAGAGGAACCGTGAATCGTGAATCGAGCCCTGCAATTACGATTCACGATTAACGATTATTGAACGCGTATTGTCGCAGAGTTGCTAGTTTGGCCTCGCAGCGTCACTGATACGGTCAGCTGGCCTGGCACAACTAAATTGCTCGGTAACATCACCGTTAACTGCGTCATCCACGGGACTCCAGGAACCTTTCGCAAATCCTCAACCGGCAAGTTGTGTGGTATTTGCAATTGATCGATCGCTTCTGCCGTTACTATCGAAAGCGTTTCCCCGCTGAACAAATCCAAATCCACCAGCAGCAACTTAATACGGGTTCGCTTGTCGGCGCCAAAATAGTTGTTGTCCAGGAGTGGGAAAGGATCACGTTTCAGAAAAACCGAATCAACTGACAACGCCTTGAGTGAATCATCCTCGGTTAACAAGAATGGTGCTTGAGCAAAGATAAGAATGGGAAACGGCAGAGCGGCACCACTGAAATCTAATTGATGTGGACCGTCAAGGAAAGCTCCCACGGAAATAAATGAGACTTGCGCGGGATTGAAAACGAAATTCGTTCGGTAGGCTCGCAATTTAATGTTGTTATTCGCGCCCATGGAAATCGTGTAGTTGCCCTGCACATCAGTGATGGCAACGCGAGTTCCGGTTTGATTACCTTGCGCAACTACTGCGACATTTGCAATCCCCAGGCCGGTGTTTTGATCCGTGACTTTGCCTGAAAAAGTCGGGGTTTGCGAGTAGGTTGATACAGCAGTGGTTAGGATCAGCGTCAGCCCTAGCCACAACCATTGCATGGAATATCGAGAAATCATTTCGTAAGGACTACCGTTGACTTGAGAATCTTATCCTTCTGTATGGAGTGATTGTGTGGCTGTAATGATGGATTGACAAGTTTGATCGTTAAACTTGGTAAGGTTCGCTGTACCAAAGCGGTAACAGGTTACCGCACTCCAAGGAGGGCGTGTTTCTCCGGCGCGTTGATTAGCTCGAGGCTTGATGCTCGGCGTGTTCGTCCATCGGTGTAGCGCGTTCTGTTTTCTCACCCATCACGATTCTTACGTTGTACTGTCGCGCTTCATTCCCCAGTAAAATCTCATCCGTCGTTTGCACCACTCCATCCAATTCCACGCTCGCAACACCGCGGCTCAGTCCCATCGGATTCTCAATCTTGATCTGATAGATTGCTCGCTCGCGTCGATAGATAATCTCAAACTCGTGCCACCAACGCGGTACACATGGATCAATCTTCAATTTATCACCCTTCAACTTGAAGCCGAGAATTGATTCCAGCCCCGCTCGATACATCCAACTAGCCGAACCGGTATACCATGTCCAACCGCCTCGTCCTGTGTGAGGCGGTACAGCATAAACATCACCCACAGCGGCATAAGGTTCGACTTTGTACTTGTGCAGACCGGCCCGCGTCGAGGAGTGGTTAATTGGATTGAGCAACGAAAACAATTCGCCCGCTCGTTCGCCATCGCCAAGCATCGAGAACGCAATCAATGTCCAAATCGCTGCGTGAGTGTACTGCCCACCATTTTCACGCACCCCGGGAACGTAACCCTTGATGTAACCCGGATCGAGTCTTCCCTTATCGAATGGAGGAGTGAAGAGAATCACTAATCCATCGCCTCGCCGAATCAGATACTCTTCAACAGCGGCCATGGCTCGGCTCATTCGATAGTTATCAGATGCCCCTGAAATCACCGCCCACGATTGTGCGATCGAATCGATGCGACATTCTTCGTTTTGCGATGAGCCGAGTGGTGAACCATCGTCGAAATAGCCACGCCGATACCAATCGCCATCCCAGGCCTGCTCTTCGAGTGCCTTCTTTAAGGCGCTCAGGTGTTCGCGATATTTTTCGCTTCGCTCCAGTTCTCTTCGTGCCTCGACTTGTGGCAGAAAAGCGGCCAGCGTTGTGTACAAGAACCAGCCGAGCCACACACTCTCACCTTTGCCGAGGTGACCAACGCGATTCATTCCATCATTCCAATCACCGCTGCCCATCAATGGCAAGCCGTGTTGGCCAACTCCCAGGCTGCGATCGATCGCCCGTACACAGTGCTCAAAGATATCAGCCGACTCTTGCGACACATTCGGCTCCATGTACCGGTCATGTTCATCCGGATTAAGAAGTGGTTGTTCGAGGAAGGGAGCTACCTCATCGAGCACAGATGAGTCAGCTGTCACACCGATGTAGAAGCTGACGACAAACGGTAGCCATAGAAGATCGTCGGAGATTCGCGTGCGAACGCCACGACCACTTGGTGCGTGCCACCAATGCTGCACGTCACCTTCTTTGAATTGATGATGACTGGCAAGAATAATTTGTTTACGAGCAATTTCAGGCTGGCTGTAAACGAGCGACATGACATCCTGCAGTTGATCTCGAAAACCATAAGCACCACCCGATTGATAAAAAGCCGTGCGAGCCCAAACGCGACAAGACAAACTTTGATAAAGCAGCCAACGGTTGAGCATCGTGTTGAGTGCCTTGTCCGGGGTCCGCACTTCAATCGTGCCCAGAACCTGATCCCAATAAGCAAGTACTTTCTCGAAAGCCGCATTAACGGTACCAGCCTGGCTAAACTGAGAAACCAGTGTCGTCGCTGCGTCTGTCGACTCCGCCTCGCCCAAGAGGAAGATCACCTCGCGACCTTCATGTGGTGCAAGTTCAATATTGACTTGCAATGCTGCGCACGGATCGAGACCCGCCCCATCTCGATTCGCCAGACTGACGCGCCGCAATGCCGCCGGTTTGTCGAGTGATCCATTGCGGCCGATAAACTCCTTCCGATCACAAGTAGCACTGGACAGCGGTTCGCTTGTGGATACAAATGTCACCCGATCGGCGAATTCATTATTAAAGGGATTGTGAGCGAAGATCGTTGAAGCTGCTTGGTCTATTTCTGTGATCAGATAGGGCGCGGACGAGTGCCGCAAGTCGCCGAGCACCAGTTCGTTATATGACGTAATCGAAAGCCGTCGTTTCCTTGCAGTTCGGTTTCGCAGCCTCAGAAGGGACACCTTTACTTCTGAGTCCAGCGGAGCGAAGAGCAGCAGTTCCTGAGACACTCCGTGACTGGTGTGTTCGAACACGCTGTAACCCTGCCCGTGACGAACGAGGTACGGCTCTTTCTCTCGAATCGGGAGCGCAGTTGTCGACCACACGCTGCCGGAGTCTTCGTCGCGCAGGTAGATTGCCTCGCCTGGAGGATCACTAATTGGATCATTCGACCATGGCGTCAAACGATTTTCGCGACTATTAACCGACCAGGTATAGCCGCCACCGGTCTCAGTTACCTGAAAACCAAATCCGACCTTGTTACCAATAACGTTCGCCCAGGGCAGAGGCGTCCACTGTTCTGCGCCGAGGACAGTGACATACTCTCGACCTCCCTGATGAAACCCTCCGAGACCATTAAAGAAAGCAAGGTCTGCTGGGGCGACGTTGTGCTCTGGATAATGCTGTGACGCGCTACGGGCAGCGAAGGTCGCCGGCAAAGCAGCTTCAACTTGTAGCCGTTCAAGTTGATCTTCCAGAGAACCGCGCTCAGCAACGATAGCCACTCGGGCGACTGCGTGCAGCAGAATGCGATCCTGTTCGGCCATCTGATCTGCGCGCCGCAGGTAGATTCCTCCTGGTTTGTCCTGAAGACTTTGCAATCCTCCAGTCCGAATCATGGTTTCCAATTCTCGATGCAGCTCTTGCTGATAGGTTGTTGGGCTATCGTTGAGAATGACCAGGTCGACCTTAAGTCCTTTGAAATGCAGATACTCATGACCTCTAACTACCATTCGCACCGTTGGCAGGTCAGCGCTCTTCTCGACGCGCACAACTACGATGGGAAGATCTCCACTGATCCCGTGTTGCCATAAACTCGATTGTGCCTTTGTGTTGAGAGCCAGCACGTGTGGCCGTGGACGAAGCGATGGATCGGAATAAATAATTCGGGATGCCAGACGTTGAAATAGATGCGCCTCCTCAGCGTCTGTTTTGAGGTGACTCATTTCCACCTGAGCTTTAGTCCAGGCCAGTCGCAGCTCCCGTTCAAAAATATTTGGGTCGTGGTACTTATCCGCCATCGCCAATGCTTCTTCCCGCGAATGCGCGACGCCGGTTGAGAATGAGCAATAAACCGATTGACCAGGCTCGATGCGCAAACGTCGGCGCAAACTAAAAACGGGATCGAGCACTGCGCCTGTGGTGTTCGACAGTGGACGATCTTCCACTATCGCAATTGGGTTAGCTGTTGTTCGACCTCGACCCAGGAACCGCCCTCGGTCCGTTTCATATTGCACGGCTCCGATCAGTTCACCTTCAGCTACAACGACGTGTACTCCCCAAAGTTGTTGCTCGTCGGTCGAACGTTGTCGGCGATGCGCCAGGATTGCGTTTTCGGCAGAAACAAATTCGGTCTCAATAAACAGATTACTGAATACCGGATGCGCGGCATCGGCCTGCGGCGGCGCCAGCACGACTTCGGAATAACTCGTCAACTCAATTTCGCGTGCACGCGTTGAGTTGTTGGTCAGGGTGATGCGCCGGATTTCCGCGTTGTCTTCAGCGGACACGACGACTTCCATACGCGTACTGATGCCCGAATCAACCCGTCGAAAGTCAGCCTTGTCTTCTGAGAAGGCAACACGATAGGCGGTTGCGCGTTTCCGAATCGGCTGATGTCCAGCAGACCAAATGTCGCCGCTACGAACATCTCTCAGGTAGATGAATAATCCCCAATTGTCTCGCGTAACGTCTTCTCGCCAGCGCGTGACTGCATTTTCAGCACAATGGGAATACCCAGCGCCGGCTGTGGTAATCATCACATTGTATGTGCCGTTCGATAGCAATTGGGTGCGCGGCGTGTCGAGGTTCGGGGTGTCGTAGATCCGCGCGATCATTCCCAACACTGGTTCGGTAACTCTACCGGTCAAGACTTCTTCAGCGCGAGGATGGGCCGTTGGGATACCAATGGGAATGCGCTCCTGCAATATCAACTCCGTTGCTTGAATCGCGGGATCGGAATGGAACCGAACCTCCATTCGGTTTCCTTGAAGGGCATTCAAAAGAGCTACCAGGCTCATTCCCTGGTGATGCGTCATGAATGCACGAATCACGGCGTTCTTTTGATACTGGGGAAGTCGTTCAGGCTTGAAGTCGATTGCTTCGTAGAATCCATAACGACCGACGGCGCCTTCTTTTTCCAAGCGCCGCAAATTTCTCATCGCCGTTATCGGATCTATTGCGGCAGCAAGCATTGTGGCGTATGGCGCGACAACAACATCCTCAATCAATCCGCGCTTCAGTCCAAGTCCCGGGACTCCGAACGGGCCATATTGATAGTTGAGCTGAAGATCGCGGACGTTGTAAGCCGCTTCCGAAATACCCCACGGCACACCACGTTCGTCGCCATATTCGATTTGTCGGTGAACGACTGTCTCGTATGTTTCATGCAGCAACGTGCCGGGATAGTCGCGCATTACCAGGAGGGGCATCAGGTATTCAAACATGGTGCCAGTCCAGGAAATCAGTGCGCGTCCGCCGTTGACCGTGGTCAGAGGGCGACCCATGCGAAACCAATGTTCTTGCGAAACATTGCCTTTAGCGATAGCCACGAAACTCGCCAGGCGCGCTTCCGACGCGAGCAGGTCGTAGTAAGAATTATCTGAGCGAGAGGCTGTGACGTTATAGCCAATGGGAAATAGCTTCCGTTCATTATCGAAAAGAAATCCGAAGTCCATGTCTTCGACAATTTGATCGCAAGTGCGTGCAAGACGACTGAGACGCGAAAGCAGATCGCCAGCTGCCGTCGACGACTGTTCTAACGCTCGCGTAAGTCTGGCGATGGTCTCGGGAGCTGGACCTGACTGAGATTGCTGCAGGACAGCGAGTTGAACCAAAGCGCGATCACACAAGCGTGGCACGTCGGCGAGCCTTGGAATCGAGTGAAGCGATTTCACGACCTGATCCCAGGCACGATCCGTTTTGCCATCATCTGCTGTTGTCTCGAGCAGTGGAAGCAATCGTCCCCAACCACAAAGCGTTTCAGCATCCCGACGCCAGCAAGCGGCCTGGTGTAGTAGAGCGCCTATCCACCAGAGAAGCTCTTTGAAATTGATCTCTCCGTGCTCGTGAGAGAGAGCGTTGACAATGTCGTCTATTTCTGAGGCACGTCGGCTCAACGAATCAATGAGTACGAACCATGATGACAAGTTGTCTTGCGCATTGTTCGCGAGAAGACTCCGACACGCGGAAATCTCATCTTGCAGTTGTCTCACCGTGACGACTTCAGTTCGTTGGCGGAAACTACCGAGGCGCTCTGCTTCAATCGCAACTGCATCGATAGTATCGGCCAATCCTGCGACGACTCGATCATCAAAGAGAAGGAGATCCGGTAATTCGATATTCGCTTGTTTGACCGCAATCAAGTGGCCGGCCAGGTTTCCACTATCAACCGTTGAGATGTACTGCGGTAGCAGCGGTTCTAAAGTTGTCGTGTCGTACCAATTGAAGTAGTGGCCATGCAATTTCGCTAACTTTGCGAGCGTGCCGAAGGTTAACTCCTGACGTTCGACCAGCTCGAGTGAGCTGACGTATCCAAGGTCTCGGGCGGCTGAAGTCGCCAGGAGTAGTAAACCGATGTTTGTCGGCGAAGTCCGATGCGCAATGATTGGAGAGGGATCTTCCTGAAAGTTGTCAGGCGGAAGCCAATTATCTTGAGAGCAAACAAATGTCTCGAAAAATCGCCAGATGCGGCGAGTTACGGCCCGGGCATACTCTATATCCGCGGCGCTCAATAGTTGGCGTTTACGAACGATCGGTTTGCTCACCAGGTAAGCAACCACCGGTGAGAGAATCCAGAGGAATGCGGGTAGCGCAAGTACCGGCAATGCCCCTGGTCTGAAGGCGATCGTTAGTCCAATTGCGACCAACGTCGTCATCTCAGCCGGCAACATAAACAAAAAGAATGAGCCGACGTCGTCTGGCGAAGCACGTTCAACGTCCGCAGCCGGGACCCATTCAAGCAGTTTCTTTCGAGAGACAAACTGACGATAGAGCGTGCGAACAATTGCGTCGCACATGAGGTAACCCTGATGAGGCAGCAGAACGAAAGCCAAGGCGATTTGAGCGGTATTTGTTCGAAAGTCACCCCACATGCTCCAAAAGTGACTCGTCCAGGGAATCCCCCGCGGATGGATCAACAGGCCGGTAGCGACGTGCAGATAAACAGGAAAGGCGATTGTGAGTAGAACAAGAAGGCTCCACCCTAAAGCAGAACCAGGAAATAGAACGCACGAGGCGATTAACCAAACAAACAAAGAAGAAGCGACGAGACTACGTCTGAGATTGTCGAATACTTTCCAGCGAGCAATCAGTGGAAGAGAGTTGGAAACCCTCCGACCCTCGGCATCAGGAATTCTCGGAAATAGCCAGCGCAGGATTTGCCAATCGCCGCGTGCCCAACGATGCTGGCGTTTGGCATAGGCATGGTAAGAAGACGGATAGTCGTCGAGTAATTCGATTTCGGTTATTAGTGCGGCACGTGCAAACAGCGACTCAAACAGATCATGACTCAGCAATGTGTTCTCGGGGACTCGATTGTCGAGGGTTCTTTGGAACGCATCGACGTTGTACAGACCTTTGCCGGTGAAACTGCCTTCGCCGAAAAGGTCCTGATACACATCCGATACAGCTGTCGTGTAAGGATCGATTCCTGTATTGCCCGAGAAGGCTTTGACGAACCTCGAACGAGACGCACTTTCGAGCGAGATGCTTACGCGCGGTTGCAAAATGCCGTAGCCATAGATGACTCGATTGACGCTCGAATCGATTTTCGGTTGATTCAGCGGATGAATCGCAGCGCCGACAAGATTGCGAGCAACGTCGCGTGGAAGTTGTGTATCGGAGTCGAGCGTTATGACATAGCGAAATGTCTTCAGAAAGTCGTAGTCACCGGTTCGTACAATAAAGGTCGTGTTAACGGCGCCCCGAAGAAGCCGGTTGAATTCTTCAAGCTTTCCACGCTTTCGTTCCCAGCCCATCCACTTTCGCTCGCCCTCGTTCCAGAGACGCTTGCGATGGAACAGATGAAACCGATTACCACCATGACGCCTGTTCAGGTCCTCAATTCCGCTTTGCGCGATTGAAAGCACAGCCGGGTCCACCGCGGTCTCTTCTGTCTTTGAGTCTGGAAAGTCGCCGAGTAATGCGAAGTAGATGTGTTCGTCTCGATTGGCGAGGAAATGCACTTCGAGTCTTTCGATCAGTTCTTTAACCTGCAACTCGCTCGTAAAGATGGTAGGCACAACCACGAACGTTTTAGCCTCTTTGGGAATGCCGCTCGCGGTGTTCATTCTGGCCAACAAACGGGGCGGGAAGAAATGCGTGACATCCCAGTTCAGAACTGTAACTGCAATCTCACTTGCCGGAATCAGTGCGAGCAGTGCCGTAAGCAGGAGAAGCCACCAGTTATGTGTGTAGACATGCATGATGGTGAGGATTAGGACGAGCGCGATGGCTATCAGAAATACCAACGTGCCGAGATAACATGGGGTTGCATTCCGCAAAAAGAAACGGCGCAATTGCTCTAGTACTCGTGGTTCATACTTAAAAATTGATTCCAACAGAGGCAGACCATCATCGACAAGGTAATAGCCGACATGAGTTTGAGGTTCGGAGTCGGTTTTAGACGCGAGGTCAACGACGGTTTTTGCTATTTCGATTTCACTCGAGTGAGTGCGCTTGCTGATTCTTTCGATCACGTGGCGGTAACGATCTCTTGAGGCGAACTCCATTTCAGAATAAGCACCAGCCGGGTCGCGTCCGAGAAGCGGATCGATGAGGCTGACTTTTTCAAAGAAGTCTCGCCAGTCGAGCGTCGAAAGCAGACGCATGCTGGTGATTATGTTCCCTACCGTAACTTGAGCTGAGGCCTGTCGCTGATGCTCCGAGTGAATTACCTGTTCAATATTTGTTCCTGGAGTGGCAAGTTGTTTTTCAATCCAGTCCATTACCGGCATTACGGATGGATGCTGTTCCCTCAGGCGCTGCACAAGTTGGACGATTAACGCTTGCGGAAGTTTTTCATGCTTGCCGAGCCGTTCCTGAACCAGCGTCATTATGGCGGTGGGCTGACGAGACGCCAGTTCGAGGAGTTTGTCAGCAAGCCGGTCGGCTTCGTCGCGTTGAGCGCGGGCATGTACAACTGCAATAGCCAGGCGTCTGAGGTTTTCTACGAGCGCGAGACGAAGAGTGATCGCTACAGCCCAAAGTTCGCCGATAGAAAGCGGCGAGATGGTTTGATATGCGGCAATGAAACGTCGCAGGGTATTAGTATCCAGTCGGGAGTCTGTGTGAGAGATAAGGGCCAGTGCGATTGAATAGATCCGGGGATAATCCTTGAGTGGACCGACGGCTAGCTTGGGTAATTCCTGATAATAACCCTTGGGAAGATCTTGCCGTATTTCGCGGAGTTGTTCTTCGACGATGTGATAGTTGTCGACTAACCATTCAGCCGCCGGTGAAATAGCCCGACCTTCACTGATCGCCTCAACCAGAGTTTTGTATACAGATTCGAGTTTGCGAGCATTGTCTTCCAGGCGAGGAAGAAGTAGCGACTTGCCTTTTCTAATGACCGTTTTGTGTTCGCTCGCGAGAGTTTGTGCGTATTGTTCGAGACGCTCGACGCTGAAGATCTCGGAACGGAGCGGAACGTGTTCGCGTTCGTCTTTCGGAGAACGAAACCTACTGAAGACTGCTTTAAGTACTTTGCTCATTAGGTCAGACGAAATCCTCTGCCGTTTCGTCAGCTTGCGAACATTTTTGCAAACTAGCGGGGGTTTTGAGAGAACTTCAGGATAGCACGAAACGGCGAGGTGATTTAGTCGAGCGAACTGAGCTTTGACTTTGTTTTTTGTGCTTGGTGCTTTGTACTTTGTGCATTGTACTTCGAAAGTCCCAAGGAATTCATTCATTACCAATCGCAAAGTACAAAGCACCAAGCACCAAGCACAAAGTACAAAGGACAAAATACAAAGGGCCTCAGTGCTATACTCTGCCGCTGATGCGCGTACTCGGAATCGATCCTGGCAGTCAAACAACTGGCTGGGGCGTCGTTGAAGGCGATGGCCGGAAGTATTCGCTCGTAGAATTTGGTTCAATCCGGGCGCCTTCGACTTTGACGTTTCCTACCCGGCTCTTGAGAATGTGCATGGGCATCGAAGAAGTCATTGCAAAACATCAACCGAATGCATGCGCACTCGAAGATGCTTTCCTCGCCACCAATGTGAAGGTGAGTATGAAGCTTGGGCAGGTGCGTGGTGTTGTTTTGTTAGTGGCAGAGCGAGCCGCGCTTGATATTCATGAATATTCGCCGCGACTGATCAAGCAGACTGTGGTTGGCTACGGAAATGCTGAGAAGCATCAGGTTCAGGAGATGGTTCGTCTGCTGTTGTCATTGAAGAATGTGCCTGCCCCTCACGACGCTGCGGACGCGTTGGCAGTTGCAATCTGCCACTTTCATCACGCGCAGTTTGAACAAAAGATTGCCAAGGCGGTGTCCGATATGCTTTAGCTTGTCGTTCGCACATCAAGGAAGGCTCAGAGAATAGTCAGAACGACAAGCTAAAGCATATCGGACATCTCAACCTCACTTTTGAAAAGGAGAATCAACCGTGAATCCTCACCGACTCACATTACACCTCATTTCCAGCTGTTTTGTTCTCTTCACAATCAACATCGCGCAAGCTCAGAAGCAAAAGGCGCCGCCCGGGGGACGCATTGCAGTTGTCGTCGACGAACGACTTTCGGCACTTCGTGCGAGTCCTGAACTCACCGGCAAGTTGGTGCGCCGAATCGGACGAGGACGACTCGTTGCGATAAGGGCTGTTAAGACGAGTCGTGACGGAATCGTTTTCTATTTGGTCAACGCGTCAAGTAGAACGCACGGTTGGATTCAGCGCGAAGCTCTCATTTCTCCCGCGCACACTGGAGAGGACCAACGATTGCTCACGTTGATCAAGAGTTCATCCGACTTCGATCGCATTGTTCGAGCACGGATCTTTCTCAATCACTTTCCCCGCTCACCCATGCGCCCCGAGGTGTTGCTACTACTAGGCGATGCTGCCGAACAAGCCTCCGACAAACTTTCACGGGAAGCCGCCCGACGCATTAATGACAATTCGATCGGGCCGGAATTCAGTTACTTCTTGAATTACCCCGGGCTGGACAGATACAACCGGCAAGGTCTCACCTTCGTCTTCGATCAGAAATCGAGACGATTCCATTACGGCGGTTCCGCTTGGCAAGAAATTGTTAACCGCTATCCTCGGTCGTCTCAGGTGAAAGCTGCTCGTGACCGATTGGCCGAACTGTCAGTCTCAGTGAATTAGTGGTTTAATCTGCTCACTGAACTATGAAACTCACACCTGTAAAAAGCAATGGAGCAATCAATATGGGCCTCACACGCATCGCGGTTAAACTAAAAAACTTTAACTCGAATGACACTTATCAGTCTCAGTTTTCTTGTGGACATAGGAGCAACTGACTCACTGGCGCCCGCCGTTGAACTTCGGAAGATAGGCATCAAGTCAGTCGGCAAGATAGCTTACGAACTCGCAAACGGCAGCATAGAGGAATACGAGTTTGGTCTCGCCGAAATCTCATTTGTGAACGAAACGACAGCTGGCCGTGTAATCTTTGGCCCTGATAACGTGGAACCAATCTTAGGTGTGACAGCGCTTGAATCGGTCGGAATCACGATAGATCCGGCCAATCGAACGCTCAAACGATTGCCGGCGATTCCGTTGAAATAGAGCCGAAATAATCTGCCTCCCGAGTGTTAATAATCCTTTGAACCACCCGTTTATCAGGTGGAGACGAAGGAGAACACCTTGCAGGCAGCACTAAAACCTTTGCGATTAGTGACAGAACAACCCGCGAGCGAGCTCGAAAAGCTCTTTCGAGCACACCACGCTCGCGTCTTCCGTACCGCACATCGAATTACCGGCAGCCCGGCGGACGCTGAGGACGTATTACAAACCGTCTTCCTGCGTCTGGTAAAGGGTCAGGAAGAGTACGATTTGTCACAAAACCCTGAGGCCTATCTGTCACGGGCAGCCATCAACGCGTCGCTCGATCTTTTGCGAGGTCGGACACGCTCTAAATCGGTAGCACTTGATGACGTTGATGCCGAGGTGCTGGCAAGCAAGTTTAAGAATCCTGAGTCGGAACACGCAGACCGCGAGTTGCAGATTTTGGTTCGTCAGGCTGTCTCACGTTTGGGTAAGACAGCCGGTGAAATGTTTGTCTTGCGGTACTACGAAGGATTTGACAACAAAGAGATCGCGGGTTTTCTCAAAACTTCACCGTTGGTAGTTGGTGTGGTCCTTCATCGCGCTCGCACAAGACTGAGGAAAGAGATTGGGCACTATCTGGAGAAACATTATGAAAAGCAATAATCATGAAGAAAGCATTCTCGACAAAGTTACCGACGAGATCCGCAACGAGAAGATTGATTCGGAGCTGGAGTCAGCAGCAGCAGGCCGTGTTTGGGCGCGTGTCTCTGCTGTGGCCGGCGAGACGACGCTTCAGAGTCCGGCCAGCGTGGTAGCTGATCGAATCGAAGGTTGTGCAGATTTTCAGTCGCTGATACCTGCCTACATCGCTGGCGGGTTATCTGAAGCTCGTTCGCTGTTGTTGGTTGACCACACGCACGAGTGCATTCCTTGTCGCAAAGCCATGAACGCGGCGCGCTCAGGCCAAACTGTTACTCGTAAAGCGACAGCGAAAACCAGACGCTACGCATTGCAACCAGTCGTTTTACGCTGGGGCATTGCCGCGGCGTTCGTAGTTGGTTTTGGACTGTTAGCAGTGCCAATGATTCAACGTTATTGGCCGTTCGGGGATTTTGAGGCAACTGTTCAGGCGGCCGAAGGGCAGGTCTATCAAGTCGACGATGCTAAAACGGCCGCGATTGCCTCGGGAGCAAAGCTTGTCAAAGGCGAGCGAGTTCGCACGGCGAAAGATGCCCACGCCGTAGTGCGCCTCGGTGATGGCTCATTGATCGAGATGAAAGACCGGTCAGAGTTTTATCTGACCAAGAATGGACAGGGCACAACGATTCACCTTAGTCGCGGCAGTATCGTTGTCGAAGCGGCGAAGCAAAAAGGTGAACATCTGTTTGTGGAAACTGGTGATTCGCTTGTCTCAGTCACAGGCACCGTGTTTTCTGTAAACAACGGCACCAAGGGTTCGCGTGTATCGGTGATCCAAGGCGAAGTGAACTTGAACCACGCTGGATCAGATCATGTTCTACGGGCCGGCGATCAAGCTTCGACTAGCTCATCGATTTCAGCCATTCCTGTGAAAGACGAGGTCGCTTGGAGTCGTAAGGCCGGACAATACGCTGAAATGCTTAAGGGACTAGCCTCTGTCAGAAAAGGGCTTGTGGCGGTTCCTCGACCCGGTGTTCGCAACTCGACACACCTCCTCGACTTGATGCCGGCAAATACGGCTGTTTACGCTGCTTTGCCAAATCTCGCCAACACCATTGTCGAATCGCATCGAGTAATCCAGGAGCGGATGAGTCAGAATCCAGCGTTGCGCGAATGGTGGGACAAAGAGCAGTCGGGCAAACCACACAACATGGATCAGGCAATTGAGACAATTCGCCAGTTTGGTCAGTACCTCGGCGAAGAAATAGCAGTCTCAGTTGCTTTGAATGGAAACAATAACCCTGACGCGCCCCTTGTTCTGGCTGAGCTGAAGAATTCAAACGGGCTGCGCGAGTTCATCGAACAACAGATAGCCCAGTACTCAGCTGGCCAGAATGGCAAGCCGGATATTCAGTTTGTTGAGGATCCTGCCGCCGCCTCTGCCTCTGTCGACGGCACAAAGAGAGAACAATTGTACCTTTGGATTCAGAACGATGTGCTGGCTGCAAGTCCAAAGCTGCAACAGCTTCAAGATCTGCAGAAATTGATGGCGAGTGGTGAGACGAGTGGTTTCAGTGCGACTCCTTTCCGCGATCGTATCGCGCAGGTTTACTCCGAAGGCGCCGGGTTGGTCGTTGCGGCGAATCTCGAAAGAATTGTGGAAGAGACAAAAACGGAGAGAAGCAAAGGTCCAGACGCTGA